>JAEDGL010000044.1 GCA_016297535.1 Clostridia bacterium
TGGAGGAGAAGGGCACCTGCGCGCCGGCGCGGCTGTTCATGGTGTTGAGGTTGTGAATCAGCGCCTCCATGGCCTGATAGGTTGCCTTGTCGGTTTCCTTTTCGGCGTGCTCGCGCACAAAATCCACAATGCGGTCCAGATTCTTTTCATTGGGGAGAATGGCGGCGATGCGGGCCTTGAGCGCGGTGTCAAACTCCTCGCTTGCGGCCAGCTCGGGCTTTTTGCCCAGCTCCTTCTCCAGCTCGTCCAGCATGGAAACCGCCACATCGGCGGCATCCGCCACGCCGCCCAGCAATTCCAGCGCGCGGGCCAGATTATCGCGGAAGCGCTTGTAGTAGGTTTTCTTTACGCCGGGCGCCATGCCGTAGTCAAAATTGACCACGCTCTGGCCGCCGTGCTGGTCGTTCTGGTTGGCCTGGATGGCAATGCAGGCCAGCGCGGAATAGGAGTAGATATCGTTGGGCTCGCGCAGCACGCCGTGGCCGGTGGAAAAGCCGTTGTGGAACAGCTGCAACAGGTCGATCTGGCAGCAGGTGGTGGTAAGGGTGTAGAAATCCAGATCGTGGATGTGGATATCGCCCTCGCGGTGCGCCTTGGCAAAGCGGGGATCCAGCACATACATCTCGTAAAACTGCTTGGAGCCCTCGGAGCCAAACTTGAGCATGGCGCCCATGGCGGTATCGCCGTTGATGTTGGCGTTTTCGCGCTTGATATCGCTGTCGATGGCGTCCTTGTAGGTGATATCCTCGAAGGTTTTCATCAGACGGGTGTTCATTTCTCGCACGCGGCTGCGCTCGGCGCGGTAGAGGATGTAGCTTTTGGCGGAGCGCACAAAGCCCTTTTCAATCAGCACGCGCTCCACCGTGTCCTGAATCTGCTCTACGCCAGGTACATCGGGCAGGCTTTCGTCCCGCTCTACCTCGGCAATAACCAGATCGGTCAGCTCTCTGGCTGTTTCCTGCGTTTTGCGGGTGCCGCTGGCCATAAAGCAGTTTTCGATGGCCTGTTCGATTTTTTCACGTTCAAATGGTACCACGCGGCCGTCGCGCTTGCGAATGGATTTGATCATGATCCCCGTCTCCCCCAACTTGTAATGTATCTATACTGTTACAGCAACACAATATCTTGTGGCCCGTGAAGAGCGAGCGACAACATTATATGGTGTTCCGCTCAATAAGTCAACACTAAATACGGGGTATACAAAACGAGGTTTTTCGACCCAAAGGGGCGAGAAATGACGATTTTACGCGGTTTGTAACATTTTCCACCTATTTTCCCACATACAAAAAAATTTTATCCACAGCTTTTCCATGCTCCATATGCGGCTTTCCATTTTTGTCTGAAACCCTGAAAAAACAAGCCGCGCAAGGCTTTGCGGTTTTTCATGCTCCCTGTACGCCATACTTTCTGTGTTTTCCACATTCAAGGCAATGGTTTTCCATGCAATTAGGCCGGTTTTCCTTCTGTTTTCCACATTTCAAAACACTCTTTCCACATTTCCCACCGTGGAAAACAAGGAAAACCGCTCTTTTCATCTGTTTTTCATGGATTTCTCATCAAACAGGAAGAACTTCCTCAAGCATTGGACGCATGGCTGTGCTATGATATCACCGTAAACCGAACCACAACAAACAGGAGGCTTGAGTATAATGAGCAACACCCAGAAGAACAACTGGTTTTCCATTCTGTACCGTACCCGCGTCAAGGTCTGCAAGGAAGAGACCACCATTATCAATCTCTCCCTTCTCTTTTCGCTGCTGGCGCTGCTGTCCGCGCCGTGGCTGGTTGTCGTGGGCTTTGTGATTGCCCTTGCGCTGGGCTACCGCTTTTCCATCGAGAAAAACGCGTCGGGCTTCTGCGGCAACTTTGACGAGGTGATTCGCGACGCTGCCCAGAACGTGAAGGACGTGGTGGACAGGGACTAATCCCTCCCCAAAAACGAAGCCCCCCTCTCCGATCTGGAGAGGGGGCTCAAACTGTCAAAAACCTTACAGAGTGTTTGACCTATCCACGCTCAATCGTAATTCAGGCCGGGATAGTAGCAGGCCGTGCGTACAAAGGTGGCGCCGCAGCTGCCGGCCAGGGCGCGCTGCTGCTCGTTGCGGCGGATGACATCGGCCTCCACATGGGTCACGCCCTTTTCGCCAAGCAGCTTCATACCGGTGGCAATCAGGCATTTGGCCAGGCCCAGGCGGCGGTAGTTGGGCGATACGTACAGGCCGATCAGCTTGGCGCTCTGCCCGTCGCCGGTAAAGGCGATCTCGCCCACCACCTCGGGGCCGCGGCTCATGTACAGCGCCATAAAGTGCGGAAAGCTCATGTAGCGCTGCAGCATGGCGGGCTGCCAGGCATCCAGCCGGTAGGCGTTCATCCGCATCAGAAAGGCCTGCATCTGGGCGGGCTGGCCAAGGGGCACATAGCCCATATCATAGCCCATGGGCGCGGCGGGACGGGCATTGGGCACGCCCAGCTGCACCACATCCAGCGCATCGTTGGCGTCAAAGCCATTTTCCGCGTAAAAGGCCTTCATTTCGTTATCCTGTGGGCTGACCTGTGCAAACAGGCGGGCCTTGAGCTGCGGGGTTTGCTCCCGCAGCTGCTGCGCGCGGGCCAGCAGCGCACCCATCAGCATATCGCGGCCAGGCCCCTTGGAGCGGATGTTTACAAACAGGTTGATGGGACGATCCGGGAACAGATAGGGGTGGTATGTATGGATCAAAAACCCATCCGCGACGGTCATATTGGCGCTGTCGGCAACATAAAACATGTTTTCCGGCGGCAGACCGTTCACGCTTTGCGGCGGGTGAAACACATGCATGGATCATTCATCCTTTCCGGGTGCCCGTGAGGGGCAATTTCCATGGTAAAGATTATTGTACCCCAATTCGCCAAGATATGCAAGGGCGGGATGCCGCCGCAGACGCGTACCCGGGCGTTTTTTTTAACGCCAAATCGACAGATACGGCCCGTCCTCTCCCGTTGACAAGCCCCCGCCTGCGGTGGTAAGATAGGACTGCTCCGCCAGGGGCCAATTTGAAAAGGAGAAGAAAAGCCATGACCGTTACAAAGCAGATGTCCATTGGACAGGTTCTGAATATGGATCGCGAGACCGCCCGTATTTTTATGGAGTTTGGCATGCATTGCCTGGGCTGCCCCCACGCAACCGCCGAGCCCATCGCCGACGCCTGCGCCGCCCACGGCTCCGACGCCGACAAGCTGGTGGAAAAGCTGAACGAGTACTTCGCACAGAAGTAAAGCATGTCGCCCGTGCAAGCCAGCCCTGCGCGGGCGTTGCCGTTTATCGCACGAAGAAAGGATGTTGTTCTCATGGTGGTACGTTCGGAGCAGGAAGCCCTGTTTGTGGCCTGCGAAATGGAAAGCACCGCTGTGCAGATGTACACCCGCGCGCTTGTGCTGCTTGAGCAGCAGGACCGCTGCGGCGATCCGCTGTACAAAAGCATTCAGGAGCTGCTGGAGGATGAAAAGGGCCATCTTTGCCGCTTTCGCAGCCTGTACCAGGGGCTGGAGGAGGCGGATGAGCAGCAGCTGACCCTTTCCGCCGTGGCGGAGGGCGTGCTGTTTGAGGGCGGGCTGATGGGCGCCGCGCGCCGCGGCTTGCTCAGGGATGTGGAGAGCATGCTGGAGCTGGCCATCAGCGCCGAGGGCGCTTCCATCCGTAAATACCGGGAATTTGCTCAAAATGCGCAAACGGGACAGGCCCGCGATGCGCTTTTGATGATTGCGCAGGAGGAATGCGGCCACCTGATGGAGCTGGAGGCCGTGCGCGCCGCGCAGCAGGAGAAGCACTAAAGGAGGATTCTGACTTATGACCGACAGAAATCATCATGGAATGCAGCTGGCGCTGGGCGGTATGCTTGCGGCGCTGGTTTTTGTGGCTACCTCGTTTTTCAAGCTGCCCGTTTCCGTTACGCAGGGCTATATCCATCTGGGCGACGGCTTCATCCTGCTGGGTGCAGCGCTGCTGGGCAACACCGCCATCGTTGCAGCCGCGCTTGGAAGCGCGCTGGCCGATCTGCTGGGCGGCTATACCCTGTACATTCTGCCCACGTTCCTCATCAAGGGCGCGGTGGCTGCGGTAGCCGTGTGGTTTTTCGCCGCCAATCGTCCCCTGTGGCTGCGCGTGCTGGGCATGGTGATTGCCGAGGCGGTGATGGTGCTGGGCTATTTTCTGGTGGAATGGCTGGTGCTGGGCTATGGCCTGGCGGCCGCTGCCGGTGCGCTTGTGCCCAACATGGTGCAGGGCCTGAGCGGCGTAATCATCGGCGTGGTGCTTTTGCCGCTGGTTCAGCGGGTCAAGGGCGTTCTGAAGCTGTAATCCAAAAGCCCGGATGAGCAAATCATCCGGGCTTTTTTGGATTGTCAAAAAACTGCAAGGCGTTTTCAGAGGGGCTGCAGCCCTTCTTTTTCTGTTATCAGGATTTCCTCCTGTGCCGCCGCGTCGTACGCCTCCAGCGCCGGGTGATGGGTCAGCGCCCGGATGATGCGCCAGACATCGCGGCTTTCCCGGGCGTATCCGGGTGCGGGCCGAAAGCCAAAATCCAGATACAGCCGAACCGCTACCCAGGTGGTGGTTTGGGTGTGCAGCACCGCCTCGGTATGGCCAAGCTGCTTCATCAGCTGCAGCGTTTGGGCAATCAGCGGCCGGGCCAGCCCCCTGCCCTGATGATCGCGGCGCACCGCCACCCAGTGCAACTGAGCGCACCGGGGCGGCAGATCGCCGTTTGCATCGTAAAAGGCGGTGGCAGTGGCCACCTTTTCGCCCTGCTCGTTTTCGATAAAGAGCATGCGGGCGGGCAGCGTATCCTCCACGTTGCCGTAATACTGCTGCCAAACGCGCAGCCCCTGCGCCTCATCCGTCAGCTCTTTGGCGGAGATTTCAATACGGATCCATGCGTCCCGGTCGCCGGGCTGATAAAACACAAAGCGGTAGCCCCTGGGCAGGCCGTAAGAGGGAATGCCGTTGAGATCCGCCCGCTCCATGGGCAGATCGATATAGCGGATGCGGCTGTCATGATTATCCAGCTTGAGCATGGCTGATTCCTTTCACAGCTCGATCACGTCCAGGTCATCCGGCACAAACAGGCGGCCGGTGTAGTAGGCGCTGCCCTCCTGCGTGTAGAGCTGCTTGCGTTCTTTGATGTGCCGGTCCTCCGTGTGCCACAAAACCAGCTGGGGCACGCCCAGCTGCTGCGCCAGCTCGCAGGCCTCCTTCACGGTGCTGTGGTGCTTTTCGTAGGGCTTGAAAACATCGCGGTCGCAGTAGCGGCAGAAGGCCTCGCTGAGCAGCCAGCTTGCGTTTTGGGCATAGGCATGGCAGATGGGGTTGTAGGGCTCGTCGCCCAGGCAGCACAGCTTGCGCCCGTCCGACAGCGCAAGGGTAAAGCCATACTGCTGCATCTTGGTGGAGCCGATATCAAAAAAGGTAACCGCATGCTGCGCAACCGTGCGGGTCTGCCCGTCAGCAATCTGGTGAAAGAGAATGCGGCTGTCGATTTGCGCAATCATTTTGGGCTGCAGCATGAAGCGCGCCATCTGGCACAGGCCCTCGCGCACGGCGCTGCTGGCGTAAATGTGAAAGCAACCCTCATATTTGCCGGCGTTCATGCGCGCGGCAATCATGCGGATCAGCCAGATGACGCCCATCACATGGTCGGTATGCGCATGGGTTACAATCAGGTGATGCACCCGCTCCAGGCCGATGGAGGCGTCCTCCAGCTGGCGCAGGATGCCGCTGCCGCCGCCCGCGTCGCACAGGAGCAGGTCGAACCCAAAATCCACGGCAAAGCAGGTGTGATAGCAGCGGGTTGCGTTTGCATTGCCCGTGCCCAGCACAATCAGGCGGTCTTTCATAGCATACACTCCTTTTGCACAAAACCGCCCCGCAGCTGCGGGGCGGTCAAGAGGGGCAAGCCCCGGTTATTTGATCAGCTTCATGCTGCTGCGGATCTGGCCGAATACATCGATAAAATCGCCGCGGAAGCCTTCGGGGAACACTATTTCCAGGCCGTAGAGCGTACCGTCGATGCTGGCGTACTGAATACGCCCGCCAACGGCCGTGCCATCCGCAAGGGTGCCGGAGTAGTTGGCATACACGCCGGTGGCGCCCATCATGTGACGGGTGGCGGTATAGCTGGGCTTGAAGGACACAAACTGCGCGCCGCCGATGCTGTCCAGACGCTGCTGCACATGCGATTCAAGCTCGCGCTGGCTGTAGGTGGTGCCCACAGGCTCGGCAGAAATGGAAATGACGCACTGCTGGCCATCCTTGATCTGGTTGGTGGGCTCGGAGAGGACGAACAGGTTGGACTGGCTTTCGTTTACCTGCCAGCTAACCGGGCCCTCAAACGTAACGCCCACAGTGGAGGCGATGTACTGCGTGTAGCTGAAGGTAAGATCCGGCTTGGGCGTAGGCGTGGGCATATCCACGGGATTGAGCGGGATGGGGGTGCTGCCCGCATAGGGGTAGACCGTACCGGCCGGCTCGGGCGTAAAGTAGCTGTCCAGCACGCCAAATTCGGGATCCACATAGTTTTCCTCGGCCGCGGCCTCCTCCCCGGAAGGTCCTTCTTCCTCCAGATAGGGGTTCTGGTTGAAGATGCTCTCGCCGCCCTGTGGATTGCCATCCTGCGCGGGGGCGGAGGTGGGGGTGGCGGTAGGCGTGGCGGTGGGGCCGATGGCCTGCGTGATGTCCGGAAAATCCTCGCCGGAGGGCTTGCCGGAACAGGCCGTAAGCGCAAGCAGCGCCACAAGCAGACATAGCACCAGTTTCCAAATACGCTTCATAAACAGTTCCCTCCCACATCATGGGCGCCGGCAGCACGTTTGGCCGGTTTCTGTGGATACAACGGATCAAAATGGAGAAAACTTCATTTTGTCATCATATTGTAACATTTCAGAAGGATTGCGTCAACCTTCCTGATCATTTTCCAGCGCGTCGTAGTCCGCGCGGTAGAGCCTGCGATCCAGAGACCAGATTTTTTCGGAGAATACGCCGGGCTTGAGCTTGGCGATGGCGGTGTTCATCTCGTTCATGCGGGCGTCCAGCAGATCCACCCAGTGCAGCACCTCGGCCTCCGGGAACATGGGCTTGCGGGGGCTGCCAAATTCCGGTTCGCCGTGATGACTGAGCATCATGTGCTGCAAAAGCACCACCGGCTCGCCGCTGATGCCCAGGTCGTTGGCCACCTCCTGAATGCGCGTTACGCCCAGCACCAGGTGGCCCAGCAGCAGGCCGTCGCGGCTGTAATCACGCACCACGCCCATCTGGTCGGAGTCCATCTCCTCCGTTTTGCACAGGTCGTGCACAATCACGCCGGCATAGAGCAGATCGCTGTTAAGCCAGGGATACACCTCCAGAATGGCCCGGGCGGTTTTCAGCATGCCGGTGGTATGGTGCAGCAGGCCGCTGCGCTCGGCATGGTGAATGCGCTGCGCGGCGGGATAGTAGACCAGCTTTTCCTCAAAGCGGTGCAGCAGCTCGGTTACGATGCGGCGGATGGGCTCGCTGCGGAAGGCGGCCACCGTGTCCATGATCTGCGCCATCATCTGCGCGGGCGTTTCCGGCGCGCAGGGGGCCAGCTGGGAGATATCCACATCATCCGCGTCCGTCACGGCGCGAATGCGCTCCACGCGCAGCTGCAATCTTCCATTGTATTCCAGCGTGCCGCCGCGCACCTTAACCACGGTGCCGGGCAGCGGGGGCTGAACGTTTCCATCCCAGACCTTGGCGTTTACCTCGCCCGTGCGGTCGGCCAGGTTGAGATCCAGGTACTTGGCTCCGTTTCCGCCGGTGCGCTGGTCCGAGGACCGCACCAGCAAAAATCCTTCAAAACGCTGATCCTTCAGCAGTTCGCAAATATGAGGCTGATTCAAATGATGACTCCTCTCCCGTCAGCGCAAAACGCGCCCGGTTATTCCTGTGAATACATGGCCACCTTTGTGCCAGGCGGATTGGTGTAGCGGGCAAACTCGGCCTGCCACTCCACATTAACGGTGCCCACGGGGCCGTTGCGCTGCTTGGCCACGATGATCTCGCCCTGCGTGTCATCGGGCTTGGGGCCGTCGTCGGATCCGTTGGCGCTGGCGTAGTAGCCCTCGCGGTGCAAAAACATGACCACGTCCGCGTCCTGCTCGATGCTGCCCGAATCGCGCAGGTCGCTCAGCAGGGGACGCTTGTCGGTGCGGCTGGCGTTGGCGCGGCTGAGCTGCGCGCAGGCCATAACGGGAATTTTGAGCTCAAGCGCGATGGCCTTGAGCTGGCGGCTGATTTCCGCCACCTCCAGCTGGCGGTTTTCCACCCGCTTGTCCGTGCCCATCAGGCCCAGATAGTCGATCACAATCAGATCCAGCCCCTGCTCCAGCATCAGGCGGCGGCAGCGGCTGCGCAGCTGCGAGGGGGTCAGGCTGGGGGTGTCATCGATGTAGATGCGCGCCTGGGACAGATCGTTGATGGTATCGCCAATTTTGACCCATTCGTCATCGGTGAGCATGCCGCTGCGCACGCGCTGCATGTTGATGTTGGCGGCGGAGCACAGCAGGCGCAGGCCGATCTGCTCGCAGGGCATTTCCAGGCTGAAAATGGCCACGCAGCGCCTGGCCTGCACCGCCGCAAAGCCCGCCACGCCCAGCGCCATGGAGGTTTTGCCCATGGCAGGGCGGGCGCCCACCAAAATCAGCTCGCCGCCGTGCAATCCGGTGAGCATGCGGTCCAGATCGTACAGCCCGGTGGGCACGCCGCCCAGGCGGCCCTTCAGGCGGCTGAGCTCCTCGATCTGGTCAAAGGTGCTCATGAGCACGCTGTTGATGGGGCGCAGCGAATCCGATCCGCCGCGCTTCATCACAATGTCAAAGATCAGGCGCTCGGCGTTGTGCAGCACATCCTGTAGGGGATCGGATTGCTGATAGCATTGCTGCTGAATCTGCTGGCTGGCGGAAATCAGCCGGCGCAGGGTGGCCTTTTCCAGCACGATTTCGATGTAGGTGCGGGTGTTGGCCGTGGTGGGCACAAAGCGCACCGCCTGCAGCAGATACGCGGCCCCGCCCACGCTGTCCAGCGTGCCGCGCCGGGTAAGCTCGTTGCCAAGCGTCATCAGGTCGATGGGGTTGCCCGCAATGTGCAGCGTACGCATGGCCTCAAAGATTTCCCGGTGCTCGGCGGAGTAGAAATCCTCCGGCGAAAGGGTTTCAAACGCAAGGTTCGCCGCGCCGCTGTCCTGCAAAACAGCGCCCAGAACAGACCGCTCCGCGTCCAGGCTGCTGGGCGGCAGGGCGGAGAGAATCTGCTGGTCATTCAGGCTTACTTCCATGCTGCGTTCGCTCCCTTTCCTCGGTGGATGGCCCTGTGGCTCAGAGGGCCTCCACCCGTACCTTCATGGGTGTTTTAACGCCGGTGTAAAGGCTTACGGTAATGGCGGTTTCGCCTACCTGGCGGATATCCTCGCACTCGATCTTGCGCTTGTCCACATCCACGCCGTGCTGCTCCTTGAGCGCGGCGGCGATTTCGGCGCTGGTGATGCGGCCGTAAAGACGGCCCTGGCCGCCGCACTTTACCTTGAGGATGATCAGCTTGTCCTTGAGCTGGCGGGCAAGCTCCTCGGCGGCGGCGCGGTGCTCGCGCTCCAGCTTTTCCTCGGCGGCGCGCTTGCGCTCAATCTCCTTGACGGCGCCGGGGGTGGCTTCCACCGCCCACTTCTTGGGGAACAGGAAGTTGCGGGCGTAGCCGTCGGATACGTTGATGATATCGTCCTTCTTACCGGAGCCCTTTACATCGCAGAGCAAAATAACCTTCATGGGTTTTCCCTCCTTTTGTTCAATCCGGCTTGTGAGCCTGGGGATTTCGAAAATGAAACATGAGATCGGCAATGCCAATCAGACACAGCACCACCGGTGCAAGCAGGTAAACGGTCGCGGCCAGCAGGCCGGCAAGCGTTTTGCGGTCCGGGTCGGTGCGGGTGTTGAGAAAGACCATAACCGCCGCGCCCTGCAGGCAAAGCAGCGTTTCCACCGTACCGTTGCACAAAACCAGCATGGTTTGCGCAAACGAGCCGGGGGTTAGCAGCAGGATGACGGCTGTTGCAATCAGCAAAATCAGCCATACAGGCAGCGGGCGGGGAAGCGAAAGCATCCGAAAGCCCGGCGGGGCGATGATGCGGGTGCGTTTGTCGCAGGCGGTGCGGGTTTCCACCACCAGCACAACGCCGTTTGTGCGCTCCAGCCTGAGCGAGGTAAACAGCCCCACGATGATGCTGGCCTTGACAAGCAGCAGCGGAAGCTGCCGCACAAGCAGGTTTTCGGCCGTCAGCCGCAGCGACAAAAGCAGCTGGCGGCTGTAGGCGGCTTCCATCAGCGGGCGGATCCCCTCCAGCGCGCTGATCCGGCCGTTGGCGGCGTACAGCCGCAAAATGACCTGTTTGTTCATCGAGCCGTCCACCCATTGCACATAGGCCTCGGCCAGCGTATAGGGCAGCGGGCCGCCCAGCATGCGGGTGGCCATGGCCAGCACCATGGTCAGCGAAAAGGCCGTGGCGGACATGTACATCAGCATGCCCCTTGCCCCAGCGCGTTGCGTAACGGGCACCAGCCGGGTTATCAGCAGCGGCAGCGCGCCAATCAGCAGCAGGCTGGCGGCAAACAGCGCGTCATACCCCGCCATCAGGGCGGACACCGTGGGCACAGCCGCCGCCACCCAGGCCACCGCTTCCTCCCGGCGCCTGACCAGCGGACAGGCCAGCAGCGGAACCGCCAGCGCAAGCAGCGGGCACAGCACCGGCAGCGCAAGCATGGCAGCGCACAGAAGAACCAGCCCGATCACCATGGCCGTCCACTCCGCGCGTTTGGGTTTGAGCGCAACGGTCTGCAATGCAGGCGCCTCCTTTCCGCGTTCCATGCGGACAGGCAGACTCCCGCACAGTACCTTTTATTATACTTGAGCGCGGCGGGAACTGTCAACCATGCGGTCTGTCGAAAAACATCTTTGCGAAGCGCCGCAGTACACATCACAAACAGCCGTCTCCCCTGCGGCCACGGCCTGCAAATCCTTGCCAATCCAATCCCTTTCTGATATAATGGCATAGAATGGGATGTGTATGCGTCCTGTGATGGCGGTTTGCGCCGGAAGGCCGGCGTGCACGCACATAAGGAGGATTCTGTCCAATGAAAAAGCATGTACTGACGGCGCTGCTCCTGTGCCTGGCGCTGTGCCTGCCCGCACTCGCCGCCGCGGAGGATGCCAAGCTGATGCTGGACATTGTCTGGGTGGTGGACTGCACGGGCTCTATGCCCACTAATATCAACAATGTCAGAGCCCAATTGGCAAACTTTGCCTCAAAGCTGACAGATTTTGACGTGCAATACGGTCTGGTGGGCTTTGGCGACGAACTCAATGACGTAACTCCTCGAGAGTCTACCGTGAAGATCCAGTGGGACGGAAGCGACTGGACCAGCGATATCAGCGTCCTGCAAAACAGCATGGCCAGTGGTGACCTGCCGTCATACAAAGGTGGCGATTATGCGGAAACGCCCACCTGCGGCCTTTACATGGCAGCAACGGAATATGCCTGGCGGGAAAATGCCGTTCACGCGATTGTTCTGGTAGCAGATTATGATTATAAAACGCAAGGGACGAGCCTGGTCACAGGGAAAGCCATACCGTCGATGGAAGAATGCCTGGATGCGTGCAGCGAGAAAAATATTTCCATAAACCTGCTGAACTGCGGTACAACCACAGCCTATGACAATGCTGTAACACAGAGCGGGGGTGTCGTCGAGCACACAAGCGATGAGTTTCCCACCGCAGTGGGGCAGCTTGCCCAGTGGATTCACGACACCCCGGTTGTCATCACCCAGCCCGAGGATCTTTATCTCCACGATGACGACATAGTCAAGTTAAACGCAGAAACCCTTAAAGGGAAAGTTACCTGGTTCGATTGGGTTCGGGTGAACGAATATGGCCATCCACAAGGTTTACTCTACCATTATACCAGCGACGGCATTGCGTGGTACTATTTGCATGCAGACAGTTACATGGACGGCAATGAATATTACTGCGTCTTCTCCAATTCCCGTAGGGGAACTACGGGCGATACGCGTTCCATTGAAACGCGGCATGCCATACTGCATGTGGCCTCCAAATTCGCCATCACGGGACAGCCCCAGGACGTCACCATCGAGGCCGGGAAGACGGCGACCTTCACCGTGGTGGCCACGGGCGACGACCTGACCTACCAGTGGCAGAAGAATGTGAACGGTACCTGGACGAACCTGTCCGGCAAGACGGCCTCCACGCTGAGCATTCCCGCCACCATGGCGGATGACGGCAGCGAATACCGCTGCGTGATCAAGGACGCCATCAGCGACAAGCAGCCCAGCGGCTATACCCTCACCAGCGATTCCGCCGCCCTGACCGTGGTGCCCGCGCCCGCCATCACCGGCGATCCCCAGAACGTGACCACCGAGGCCGGGAAGGACGCGACCTTCACCGTGCAGGCCACGGGCACAGGGCTGACCTACCAGTGGCAGCAGCAGGCGGGCAGCGGTTGGACCGACCTGCCCGGAGAAACCAAACCCACGCTGACGGTTTCCGCAACGCCGGAGAACAACGGCATTGCCTACCGCTGCCGGGTAACCAGCGGCTACGGAACAACGGTTGATAGCCAGCCCGCCACGCTTACGGTGCTGGGTGCGCCCGCCATCACCGGGCAGCCGAAGAGCATCACCGTCACGGAGGGCGAGAATGCCGGCTTCACCGTGGTAGCTACGGGCGATGGGCTGAAGTACCAGTGGCAGGTGTACCGCAACGGCGTGTGGACGAACTGCCCCGACGGACAGGCCCCCACGCTCCTCCTGAGCAGCCCGGCCCTGACGGAGAATGGACAGGCGTACCGCTGCGTAATCACCAGCAGCTTCGGAACGGCGGTAACCAGCGATACGGTAACGCTGACCGTGCTGGCGCAGCCCGAGCTGCCCATGACGGGAGATGCCTCCCGGCTGTGGCTATGGGTGACGCTGCTGGGCGCAGGCCTGCTGGGCATAACCATCCTGCGGCGCAGGCGCGCATAACCAGCATTCATACAGCATACAGGGGTGAACCGGCAGGATCGGTTCACCCCTTCTAAATAGGCAAAGAGTCCTCCGCATGGCAACGCCATACGGAGGACTCAGCGTGTTGAAATTTCAAACCCAGCAATAGAGCGTTTATTTCAGCCAGACGCCGTCATACACGAAACGGGCGGGGCCGGTCATGTACACATGGCCGTCCGATGGCCGCCACTCAATGTGCAGCGTTCCGCCGGGCAGGTCGATATCCGCCTCGCGATCGCACAGGCCGTTGAGCACGCAGGCCACCAGCACCGCGCACGCGCCCGTGCCGCAAGCCATGGTCTCGCCCGTGCCGCGCTCCCATACGCGCATGCGCGCGTGGCGGCGGTTGAGCACCTGCACAAACTCGATATTGGCCCGGTTGGGAAACAGCGGGTCGCGCTCCAGCACGGGGCCGTCCACCGTAACGGGCGCGGTATCGGGATTGTCCACAAAGGCGACCGCATGGGGATTGCCCATGCTTACCAGCGTAAAGACGTAACGGCGACCGTTGGCCTGCAGCTGGCAGCCGGTAACCGGGTTGCCTTTGGCAAGCGAGGGGATTTTGGCCCCGTCCAGCTCGGGCGTTCCCATATCCACGCATACGCTGTGGGTGGTGCCGTCCGGGTTCAGGTTGAGGTGCATGATCTTTACCTGCCCGCCGCTTTCAATGGTAAAATCCGTGCGGTCCGTCAGCCCACGGTCGTGGACGTATTTGGCCACGCAGCGAATGCCGTTGCCGCACATCTCGGAGCGGCTGCCGTCGCTGTTGTACATTTCCATGCAAAAATCCGCCACGACGCCGGGCCTGATCAAAATCAGCCCGTCCGAGCCGCAGCCAAAGTGGTACCGGCTCATCTCCACCGCCAGACGGGCAGGATCGTCCACCTGCTCCTCAAAGGCGTTGATATAGACGTAGTCGTTGCCCAGCCCTTCCATTTTGGTAAAGCGCATTGCCATTCCGCCTTTCAGACAAATCGGGCAGGTCAGTCGCCCACTTCAAACCGGGCGTTGGCCTGTTCGTCGGTTCCGTTCAAAAAATCGGCCAGCTGCCGGCGCGCCATGTCAAAATCCACCTGACGGGTTTGCATGCCCGCGTAGGTGATATCGCTGAGCGCATCGTCGGATGGCATCTGCATGCCCTCGGGGGTTACGCCGCGCAGCGCCATGGCGTAGCCCGCCGCCTCCACCAGATCGGCCATGGAAAGGTTCATGGTAACCAGGTTTTCGGATACGGTGGAAAGCAGCGACATGGCCTCGCCAAGGCTGGCGTTGGCATACTTGCCGGCCAGCGTGGACAGCACCGTGCGCATGCGGCGGGTGCGGCCCGCGTCGCCGTCGCCGCCCACCTTGCGAATGCGCATGTAGATGACCGCCGCGTGCCCGCCAAACAGATAGGTGCCGCCCTTGTCCATGCTGGGCTTGGTGGAATCGCGGGAGATGCGGTAGCGGTTGAGATAATCCGCCTCGGCATCGGTTACGGTAATGTACACGCCGCCCATGGCATCGATAATGCTTTGCACATTATCCATGCTGAAGATGATGTACTTGTCCACCTTCACGCCAAAGTGGGTGCTGATGATTTTGCACAGCGCCTCCGGGCCGTAGTTTTTGGCAATGTAGGTAATGCGGCCGATGCCGCCGTCCGGGCGCTTGATGAGCATTTCGCGCGTGAAGGTGGTAAACAGCAGGCGGTTGGCCGCCGTATCCATGGTAACCAGAATCACGCCGTCGGTGTTGCTCAGCTTCTGGTTTTCGCTGTGCCAGTTATCAATGCAGGCCAGCAGGTAGTGGTGCTGTCCCTCCCGGGGCTCGGGCAGGCTGTCGTAATCCAGCGGCTCAATTTCGCGGGGCTGCTCGGCGCCCAGCGCCACGCCCGCGCTCAAAAGCAGCGCAAGGGCCAGCAGCGCGCACATCACACGTTTGAACATGGTGCTCATCCTTTCGTAAGAGGACATAAAAAATGATATGGCGATGCAAAGACCGCCATATCATTTATACGCGATTCATGGGAAAAATCCCTGCTTTGAACGCCTGTTTGTTACATCAGAGGTTGGCAAGCATTTCCAGCAGCCTGTTGCTGCGGCTGAGGAACGCGGTTACCTCGTCCTTTTCCAGCGGACGGGTGGACATGCGCGCCAGGTCGTAGAGCTGGGCGGCCATCAGATCGCGCTTCTCGCCCTCGCCGTCTTCCATCAGGCTCTTTACCACGGGGTTGGAGGCGTTCAGCACCAGCGTGTGGGTTTCGGGCATGCGGAAATCCTGGCCGTAGATGCGGCTCATCTCGCCAAAGCGGCGGCCCTGCTCATCCTGCGTAAGCAGCGCGGGCATGCTCTCGTCCTTGAGGGCGGTCAGCTTTACCTGCAGATCCTCCTTGCCGGTGGCGGTGCGGAACAGGGTTTGCAGCCCGGCCTCGCTGGCCTCGCTCTGCTTTTTCTCCTCCTCGGATTGCTCGCGGGTAAAGGTGTCGCTGTCCGCGTCCACGCGCACAAACTGCAGCCCTTCCACGCCGCCCTGATACTCCATAAAGCTCAGGAAGTTCAGGTCGATCAGCGCATCCATCACCACTACGTCCACGCCTTCGGCATCGTACATGGCCACGCTGGCGCTCTGACGGGTGGGATCGTTGGTGTAAACGATCT
>JAEDGL010000216.1 GCA_016297535.1 Clostridia bacterium
CCGGCACCCTGCCCTGTGATGCCCGGACTTTCCTCACAGCAAAAGCTGCGCGATCGCCTGGCCGCCCGACAGCGGTATTAGCGTAGCACGTTCAGCAGGCGATGTCAAGCATCCTCCCCGGGGAAACACCGCTCCGTCCATGCAAAAAGCAGCCTTTCTGCCCGCTGGCATAATCCGGGAACACGCAGCAGCGCAAACAGCCTTGCGCGAAGCCATTCCATCATCAGGCAAAGCGCATACAGGCCCACAAGGCACCCCAGCAGGCACGCCAGCATCAAAACAGGCGTGTAGCCGGAGATCGGAACCATGCGCATATGGATGAGATGCTCCCGCACCAGCGGGTTGTCGTGAATCAGATAAATGCCAAAGGTGAGCGGGGAAACAAGGGCAATCAGCCGGGCAGACCGGTCGGAAAGCCGCAACTTCCTAAAAAAAACAAGAAGCGACAGCGCGCACAGCAGCATGGTTGGCGCGGTGTAGTGCAAAAGGATTTCCTGATGCTGCTCAAAGCCCAGCGCAAGCGCGCCCAGCCGGTACGCCCAGCCCAGCACGCCGCAAACGGCAAAAACCGCAAGGGCTGTCCTCTGGCGGATATGGCTGTCCAGATGATGCTGGCGGATGCATGCGCCCAGCAGATACAAAACCAGCAGCCAGCCGGTATGATAGCCGTTGCCCAGCCGGAAAGGATCGCTCAGCGTTACGGCCGGCAGCAGGCTGAACAGCAAAAAAAGCGTGCCAACCAAAACAACCGCCTGGCGCCTGGTTGTATGGCGGATGAACAGGTTCAGAAAAGGACTCAGGCAGAACACGCCTGCATAACAGGTAAAAAACCAGTAGCTGTTCCGGCTGACCGGCAGAAAGGCGTTGAGCCAGTCATCGGCTCCCGCGCGCACGCCGGCCTTCATCAGTGGAAGGCACAGCGCCGCAATCGCCCCATAAAACACCACCTGCAGCCACAGCGCCATCAGGCGGGATGGGCGAAAGCGGGACTGCACCATGACATATCCCGATATGAGGACGTATGTGTTGACCGCGCAGCGCGAAAACGCATTGAGCAGGTGCATCAGCAGGCCACTGGGAGAAAAATCGGGAAAAGCAAACAGCAATCCTCCATGACTGAGCAAATGATGCAGCACAATCATCCCCATGGCAAAAATCCGCAAAAGATCGATGCCGGGATTGCGTTTGTTCATCGGTAATCACCATTCCTTCGCAGTATCGCACAGGATGATTTCATTATAGCTGTTTTGAAGGGAAAGTCAAACAGGCTTGCGGCGCGCCGGACGCTATGGCATAATACCGGTAGAGGGAGGGGAGACCATGCACGATATCTGGAACCCATGGCACGGCTGCATCAAAATCAGCGAGGGCTGCCAGCATTGCTACATGTACTACCTCGACCGTATGCGCGATCAGGACGGCTCGCGCATTTACAAAACCAGTCAGTTTGATTACCCCATCCAGAAGGACCGGCTGGGCCGGTACCGCATTCAGTCCGGCGAGCTGATCCGTGTGTGCATGACCAGCGATTTCTTTCTGGAACAGGCCGATCAATGGCGGCCCGAGGCGTGGGATTTGATGCATCAGCGGCCGGATGTGATGTTTTTTCTGCTTACCAAGCGCCCGGAGCGCGTGGCGGACTGCCTTCCGCACGACTGGGGCAATGGCTGGGACAACATCTGGCTGAACGTAACCTGCGAAAACCAGCGGCGGGCGGATGAGCGGATGCCCCTTTTGCTGGATCTTCCCTTCAAGCACAAGGGCGTGATGTGCGCCCCGTTTGTGGGGCCGGTTTCACTGGCTCCCTATCTGGATGGCGGGCAGGTGGAACAGGTCATCTGCGGTGGTGAAAACTACGATGGCGCCCGGCCGTGCCATTTTGAATGGGTGCAGGCGCTGCAGAAGGAATGCGTCAGCCGGGACATCCGCTTTTGCTTTCTGGAAACCGGCACGGTGTTTATCAAGGATGGAAAGCGCTACCGCATGCCGCTCAAGCAGGTGCAAAGCGAGATGGCGCTCAAGGCAGGGCTGAATCACCCCGGAAGGCCCATCCGTTTTCATCTGACGGACCGTTTTGGCCTGGAAATTCCCAGGGATGCGCTGTATGTGCCGCATTATCGTCCATCCTGTGAACGGTGCTCCGGCAAGCTTACCTGCAACGGCTGTTCGGATTGCGGCAAATGTGAGGCGAAAGAAAAGTGAGTGTGATGGAGCAGGCACTTCTGCTGCAGATTTCACAGCCCTGTCAGCGCATTCCTGGCCACGGGCTGATCAGTGATCTGCCGGCCGCCTGTCGCTGTGCCGGGTTTTTGGAATCCCCGCATCAAAAATGATTGACAGACCGGGAGGATTTGAGTATTCTATTTCCGTAAACCAACCATTCCAACGAATCCGCAAAAGATACGGGAGGAAGCAGATTTATGGACAGCAATGTACGTCCGGAGACCATGAAGCGCATTACCACGCCGGAACTGGCGAGGCAGTTTATTGATGAACAGATCGCAGCCGTGCGCAAGCAGGTTGGCGACAAAAAGGTTCTGCTGGCCCTCAGCGGCGGTGTGGACAGCTCCGTGGTAGCGGCGCTGCTCATCAAGGCCATCGGCAAGCAGCTGGTTTGCGTGCACGTCAACCACGGCCTGATGCGCAAGGGTGAAAGCGAGCAGGTCATCGAGGTTTTCCGCAACCAGCTTGACGCCAACCTGATTTATGTGGACGCGACCGACCGCTTCCTGGATCTGCTGGCCGGCGTATCCGATCCCGAACAGAAGCGCAAGATCATCGGCGGCGAATTTATCAAAGTATTTGACGAGGAAGCCGGCAAGCTGGAGGGGATCTCCTTCCTGGCTCAGGGCACCATTTATCCCGACATTCTCGAAAGCCACGGCGTAAAGGCGCACCACAACGTGGGCGGCCTGCCCGAGGGCATGAAGATGGAGCTGGTGGAGCCCGTTAAGCTTTTGTTCAAGGATGA
>JAEDGL010000217.1 GCA_016297535.1 Clostridia bacterium
TCTTCCTTCAATGTCAGCTGTGCCGCTTCCATTATGATGTACGAAGTGACCAGGCAGAGGGGCATCCGGTAAAAAAAGAAGCCGCTGTAGCGTTGCAAACCAACGCCACAGCGGCTTTCTGTATGGAAGGATGGATCGCCTGTTGATGGGCTTATTGGTAAGCCTTCAGCTTGGCATTGAGCTTGGCATAGATGTATTCCCAGTCCCAGCGCTTGCTGCAGGCGGCCTCCACATCGTCCAGCGCCATCCACCGCACGCCGCTGTTTTCATCCGCCTTTACAAAGAGCGGGTCGTGTTCATCGGCCTCCAGCAGATAGGTGGCGTTGAGGTGCAGGTGGGAAGACACATACCTGCCCCGCTTGATGTGGCCGTCCACCGTGAGCATTTCCACGGAGTACAGCCGGTTGGTGACGGGCCGGATATGCGTTACGCCGCTTTCCTCGCGCGCCTCCCGAAGCGCCACCGCCAGCAGATCGGTTTCTCCGTCCGCGTGGCCGCCCAGCCAGGCCCAGCTCTGCATGATGTTGTGGTAGGCCATCAGCACCCGGGTGCGCGCGGCGTTCACAATCCAGGCTGAGGTGGTAATGTGCACCAGCTCGTTCTGGCGCAGGTACAGGTTGGGCTGCTCCTGCAGGCAGCGCAGGGCAGCCAGCCGGTCGCAGGCCTCCTGCTCGTTGAAGGGAACCAGCTCGTTAAGCTGCTGCTCCAGATCCATGCCGGTCATCTCCTGTATTTACCGGTACAGCATTTCGCTGCGCTTGGGGCCGGTGGACACCATGTGGATGGGCGCGTCCAGCTCCTTTTCCACAAACTCAATGTATTTGCGGCAGTTTTCGGGCAGTCTGTCCCACTCGGTTACGCCGCGCACATCGCACTTCCAGCCGGGCAGCACGGTGTAGACGGGCTTGCACCTGAGCAGCGTGGGGGTGGAGGGAAAATCGCGCAGAATCCGGCCATCCACCTCGTAGCCGGTGCATACGGGAATCTCGTCCAGATAGCCCAGCACGTCCAGATTGGTCAGCACCACCTCGGTAGCGCCCTGCACCATGCAGCCGTAGCGGGTGGCTACAGCGTCAAACCAGCCCACGCGGCGCGGACGGCCCGTGGTGGCGCCGTACTCGCCGGCGTCGCCGCCGCGGCGGCGCAGCTCCTCGGCCTCGTCACCGAACAGCTCGGTGGTAAAGGGGCCGGCGCCCACGCAGCTGGAATAGGCCTTGGTTACGCAAATCACGTCCTTCATGGCGGTTACCGGCACGCCCGCGCCCACCGGGCCATAGCCCGCCAGCGGCGAAGAGGAGGTGGTGTAGGGGTAAATGCCGTGGTCGGGGTCGCGCAGGCTGCCCAGCTGACCCTCCAGCAGCACGGTCTTGCCCTCCTTGAGCGCCTTGTGCAGATAGGCGGTGGTATCAATCACCATGGGGCGGATGCGCTCGCCCAGCGCCCTGACATGCGCCAGAAGCGCCTCCAGATCGATGGGATCCTTGTGGTAGAGGTTTTCAAGCGTCACGTTCTTTTGGCTTACGGCGCTGGAAAGGCGCTCGCGCAGGATCTGCTCATCGTAGATCTGGCACACCTGAATGCCGATTTTAAGGTACTTGTCGCCGTAGAACGGCGCAATGCCGGACTTGGTGGAGCCAAAGCTGCCCTTGCCCAGGCGCTCCTCCTCGTAGCAGTCAAAGGCTACATGGTAGGGCAGCAGCACCTGCGCGCGGTCGGAGATATACAGCGTGGGCTTGGGAACGCCCCGCTCCACAATGCTTTCATATTCCTTGAGCAGCTTTTCGATATCCAGCGCCACGCCCGGGCCGATGATGTTGGCAATCTGCTGGTGAAAAACGCCGGAGGGCAGCAGATGCAGCGCAAACTTGCCGTAATCGTTGATAATGGTGTGGCCGGCGTTGGCGCCGCCCTGAAAGCGTACCACGATATCGCTGTTTTCCGCCAGCACATCGGTAATTTTTCCTTTTCCCTCGTCGCCCCAGTTGGCGCCCACGATGGTACGAACCATGCCAAAATTCCACCTTTCAAAGGTCGCAAAGATCCAGTCAAACGGGCATAACGCCCACATTTCTTTATACAATAAGGAATATGCAATGTCAAGATGATGGGGGGATGTTTTTCGATGAAACGGAGCAAAAAATGGATGGCAGCCCTGCTGGGAGCGCTTGCGCTGGCCCAGACCGCCCTTGCGCTGGAGGATGGCATCTACCGCGACAAGGCGCCGGGCTACGGCGGGGATGTGATTGTGGAGGCAGTGGTTCGCGAGGGCAAAATGACGGAAATCCGCACCGAAAACACAGGAGGAGACAAAAGCGACTACTACCTGAAGGCCGAAAAGGAGCTGATTGCGCAAATTCTGGAAAAGCAGAGTCTGGAGGGGGTGGACGCCGTGGCCGGCTCCACGGGCACCAGCGAAAGCATCCTGCAAGCCATGCAGGGCATTTGGGAGCAGGCGGAGTATACCGGCCGCGCGGAGGGAGGAAACAGCGTCAAGGCCCCCACGCTTACGCCAGAGCCCAAGCCCACGGTGTAAGCACCGGCACACAAAAAGCCCGTTTTCGGAAAAACAGGATCCGAAAACGGGCTTTGTTTAAAAAGGCAGGCAGGAATCAGCCGGTGATAACGGCCTTGATGCGGCGCACGCCCGCGGAGGAGCTTTCCTCCTTTTTGATCTTGAAGGAGCCCAGATCGCCGGTGTTTTCGGCATGGGGGCCGCCGCAGATTTCCTTGGAGAAGCTGCCCATGGTATATACCTTGACCCGCTCGCCGTACTTGCTTTCAAACAGGCCGATGGCACCCTGCTCCCTGGCCTGGGCAACGGTCATCTCCTCGCAGATGATGGGGGCCTTGGCGGCGATGGATTCGTTTACCAGGCGCTCCACCTCGGCCAGCTCCTCGGCAGTCATCTTGCGGCCAAAGGAGAAGTCGAAGCGCAGGCGCTCGGCGGTGATGTTGGAGCCCTTCTGGGCCA
>JAEDGL010000045.1 GCA_016297535.1 Clostridia bacterium
GCCATCCAATCAAATTTTTCCAGATATTTAGCGTCCATGCAGTTAGCTGTTTTTAGTCGTCGTTCATTTTCAATACTTTCATAAACGCCTCGCTGGGCACCTCTACCGTGCCGAACTGGCGCATGCGCTTCTTGCCTTCCTTTTGCTTTTCAAGCAGCTTCTTCTTGCGGGTGATATCGCCGCCATAGCACTTGGCCAGCACGTCCTTGCGCATGGCCCGGACGGTTTCGCGGGCGATCACCTTGCCGCCGACGGCCGCCTGAATGGGAATTTCAAACAGCTGGCGCGGAATAACGTCCTTCAGCTTTTCGGCAATGTTGCGGCCGCGGGCATAGGCCTTGTCCTTGTGCACGATGATGGAGAAGGCGTCGCAGATTTCGCCGTTGAGCAGAATATCCAGCTTGACCAGCTCGCTTTCGCGGTAGCCCTTGAGCTCGTAATCAAAGCTGGCGTAGCCGCGGCTGCGGCTCTTGACCTGGTCGAAAAATTCGTAGATGATTTCGTTAAGCGGCAGCTCGTAAATCAGCTTTACGCGTTCGCCCTCGTACTGCATATCGATGAAGATGCCGCGCTTGTCCACGCAGATGTCCATCATCGCGCCCACAAACTCCTGCGGGGTGTAGATGGTGGCGGTTACGTAGGGCTCCTCCATATGCTCAATCTCGCCCACGGGAGGCAGATTGGAGGGATTGTCAATCTCGATGTGCTCGCCGTTCAGCTTGTACACCTGATAGATCACGCTGGGGGCGGTGGTCACCAGATCCAAATCAAACTCGCGCTCCAGGCGCTGCTGGATGATCTCCATGTGCAGCAGCCCCAAAAAGCCGCAGCGGAAGCCGAAGCCCAGCGCCGCGGAGGTTTCGGGCTCAAAGGACAGGGAGGCGTCGTTCATGCGCAGCTTTTCCAGCGCATCGCGCAGGTTGTCGTAATCCGCGCCGTCGGCCGGATAAATGCCGCAGAACACCATGGGCGTTACCTTGCGGTAGCCGGGTAGGGGCGCCTCTGCGGGACGGCCGGCATCGGTGATGGTATCGCCCACGCGGGTGTCGCCCACATCCTTGATGGAAGCGCCGATATAGCCCACATCGCCCGGATAAAGCGCGTCGCAGGGGGCGTAGCCGGGGCGGAACGTACCCACCTCCACAATATCAAACTCGCTGCCGGTTTGCATCAGCCGCATGCGCATGCCGGGCTTGACCGTGCCCTGCATCACGCGCACAAAGCAGATGGCGCCGCGGTAGTTATCGTAGAAGGCGTCAAAAATCAGCGCCTGCAGGGGGGCGTTTTCGTCACCGGAGGGGGCGGGAATGCACTTGACGATGGTTTCCAGCACATCCTCACAGTTGAGGCCGGTTTTGGCGGAAATGCAGGGTGCCTCGGATGTATCCAGCCCGATAACATCCTCAATCTCCTGCTTTACCTCCTCGGGGCGGGCAGAGGGCAGATCGATCTTGTTAATCACCGGCACGGTTTCCAGGTCGTGCTCCAGTGCCATGTAAACATTGGCAAGGGTCTGCGCCTCAATGCCCTGCGTGGCGTCCACCACCAGCAGGGCGCCCTCGCAGGCCGCCAGGGCACGGCTTACCTCGTAGCTGAAGTCCACATGGCCAGGGGTGTCGATCAGGTTGAGGGTATAGGTTTCGCCGTCCTTAGCCTTGTATTCCATGCGCACGGCCTTGGATTTGATGGTAATGCCGCGTTCGCGCTCCAGCTCCATGGAGTCCAGAATCTGATCCATCATCTGTCGCTGCTCAAACACGCCGGTCATTTCCAGCAGGCGGTCGGCCAGGGTGCTTTTGCCATGGTCGATATGCGCGATGATGCAAAAATTGCGGATATGGGAAAGACGGTTAGCATGGTTCAAAGGAACCCCTCCAACATACGGATTTCTACTACTTTATCATACTGGATTTTTACCAAAAACGCAAGCGCATTGTGATTTTGCTGTCTTTTGTGGTATGATAGACAAAACCTGACACAAAGGATGGTTGTACAAGATGAAGCGATGGTGGAAACGGATTTTGTCATGGGGGCTGATGCTGTGCCTGCTGCCTGCAGCAGGGCTTGCCCGGGAAAAGGTGGAGCCGCCCTATCCGCCCTATCCGGCGCAGCTGCAAATGGTGGTTGCGTATGAGGAATGGATCGCGCAGGATGGCCGCCAAACGCTGGCGGGTATTCCCGTTACCAGCCGCGAGGATGTCAACGCCGCCCTGCGCGCCGCGCAGATGGAAAACTGGACGGATGCTTTGCAGCATGCCGGGCAGGCGGACAAGCTGGAGCTGATGGCCACCTTCCGCGTTTCGGGGCAGAGCTGGGCGGGCTTTCTGCTGACGGGGCGCGTAATCCGGCGGGTAAAAATGCCGGGCGGCGGTGATTGCGATGAAACCGTCTATCTGGCGCATCGGATGATGAGCTATGATATGCAAACCGGCAAGCCGCTCACGCTGGCGGATGTGTTTCCCGAAACGAGCCAGGCGTGGGAGCAGATCGCTCAGGAGGCGCAAACCCAGCTTTTGGCATACTATGCCAGCGAGCCCCGCAACGAGCAGGCCGTTGCCGGCTGGTGCAGCCGGGATAATCTTTCGCAGCAGCCCTTTTTGCCCTGTGCGGGACGTCTGCTGCTGAAAGCGCCGCTGTGGCCGGTGCTGAACGGTAAAAACCAGCTGGTAAGCGTTAACCTGTACTACCCCGATTATCGCCCGTATATGTCCGAGGAGGCGCTCAAGCAGACGGATAACAGTCACCGTCCCATTGTGGCCGTTACCTACGACGACGGCCCCTCGCTGTTTGATACCCCCAAAATCCGCAGGCATCTGGCCACCTACGGCGCATCCGCCACGTTTTTTCTGGTGGGCAACAAAATGCTGGGGCTGTCCGACGGCGTGCGCAGCGCCATGGACTACGGGCATTCCATCGGCTCCCATACCTACGACCATGTTTATGAATACCAGGTGGGAACCGGCACCCTGCGCAAAAACCGCGAAATGTGCCTGGAAGCGCACCGTGAAAAGCTGGGGATAGAACCCCTTTTGTTCCGCGCGCCCGGCGGGCACTGCGAAAAGTATGTGGACGCCGAAATCGGCTGGCCGGTTATTCTGTGGAGCTATTCCGCTGGCGACACCGGCAACAACACCGCGCCGCAGCTGGCGGACCGCATTATCAACGGCTCGGAGGATGGCGATATCCTGCTGATGCACGATATCCGCGAAAAAACGGTAATCGGTTCGGAAACCTTCCTGCGGGAAATGACGGAAATGGGCTTCCTGTTTGCAACCGTGGAGGAGCTGCTCTACCTGCACGGCTATACCATCGAGCCGAACAAAGTGTATCACAGTGCCTTTACGCCCGTCATGACGGAAGGTCTGGTGTGAGCGTACAAAACAGGGAGCAAAGCATGACTGCTGCAATGAAAAAGCCAGCCTGATCCAATCAGACTGGCTTTTTCATTGCTACAGGAGCTTCCAAAGGGGTTCGCTTTTTCCCCCCGGAAGGCTGTCCATTATTCCTCGTCCTCGCCTTCGTCATCGTCGATGTCGGTAAAGAAGGGCTTGCCGCAATGCTCGCACACGGGGCTTTCTTCAAAGGAGATATCGGAAGACTTGAGCATAACGGATTTGCCGCAGTAAGGACAGTCGAAGGCCAGCTCCTCCAGCTCTTCTACCTCTTCCCCATCCTCGTCTTCGCCGTCGCCGTCATCCTCGTCGTAGTCCTCTTCCTCTTCTTCGTCCCCAAAGAGCGTGTCCTCGATGTCGGCCAGGTCCTCGTCCAGATCCTCCACATAGGCTTCCATCTCACCCATGTCCTCATCCAGCTCGTTGATCTTCTCGGCCATTTCGCCCATCAGCTCCAGCATTTCCAGCAGCAGCTTTTGCTCGTCGTTTTCCCTGGACAGCTTCATGCCTTCGGCCATGCCGCGCAGATAGGAGGCGCGTTCCGTCAAATTGCTCATAGCGTTTTCCTCCAGATCAAAGGATCAGCAGCGCTCCATGTACTCGCCGGAACGGGTGTCGATACGGATATGATCGCCGGTGTTGATGAACAGGGGCACCTGCAGGGTAAAGCCGGTTTCGATGGTGGCGGGCTTGTAGGTGTTGGAAGCGGTATCACCCTTGAAGCCGGGCTCGGTATCGGTTACTTCCATTTCCACAAAGTTGGGAGCAGCCACGCTGAAGGGAGCGCCCTTGAAGAACTTCATGGTTACGTTGGTGCCTTCCTTTACAAAGGGGATGGCGTCCTCCACCTGGTCGTGGTTCAGGGGCAGCTGCTCGTAGGTTTCCACGTCCATAAAGTAGTACAGCTCGCCGTCGTTATACACGTACTGCATTTCCTTGGTTTCCACGATCGCGCGGGGCATTTTGTCGGTGGGGTTGAAGCTGCGCTCGATCACAGCGCCGGTCATAATGTTCTTGAGCTTGGTGCGCACGAAGGCAGCGCCCTTGCCGGGCTTTACGTGCTGGAAATCAACGATGTTCCACACGCCGCCGTCCCATTCTACGGTAATGCCCTTTTTGAAATCGCCAGCAGTAATCATTGTTTGTATCCTCCTCAATAAATATTGTAGAAATGATTGACAGGGGTTTTACAGAATGATGAGCTCACGGGTGGGTTTGGTAAGCACATCGCAGCCGCCCTCGCGGACGATGACGGAGTTTTCAATGCGAACGCCGCCCACGCCCGGCAGATAGATGCCGGGTTCCACGGTCATTACCTGACCGGCCTGGGCCATGTCCGTGCAGCTTTGGCTGAAGCGGGGGCTTTCGTGGATATCAATGCCCACCGCATGCCCCAGCCCGTGGCCAAAGCGGCCCTCGTAGCCATGGCTGTAGATGTAATCGCGCGCGATGGAATCAATATCGCGGCAGCATTTGCCGGCCATCACCGCGTCCTGCGCCTTCATCTGCGCATCCAGAACAATCTGGTATACCTTGCGCATTTCCTCGCTGGGGTTGCCCAGGGCGACGGTACGGGTCATATCGGCGCAATAGCCGCCGAATTTGGCGCCAAAGTCGAAGGTGATCATGTCGCCGCGGCGGATCCGGTAATCGCCGGGCACCGCGTGGGGCAGCGAGCCGTTGGCGCCCGCGGCCACAATGGTGGAAAACGCCAGCCCGCCGGCGCCGTGGGTGAGCATGTCAAACTCCAGCTTGAGCGCCAGTTCCTTTTCGGTCATGCCCTCCTGAATCTGCGGCAGCAGGCGCTCGAAGGCTTCGCCGGTAATACGGCAGGCCTCGGCGATCAGGTGCAGCTCGCTTTCGTCCTTGATCTCGCGCAGCTTTTCCACCGCGCCGTTTACGCTCTTCCATTCCATGCCGGGCATGTGCTTGCGGCATTTGTCGAAGGTGCGCACGGTGATGTAGTCGTCCTCGTAGTACAGGGTGTCAACGCCGTTTTCACGGCAGATTTCACCGGCAATCGTCTCGTGATTTCTTCCGGAGCCGATCATGTGCACCTGGAAATCGGGAGACTGGTTTTCCGCCTGCTCGGTGTAGCGGAAGTCGGTCACGATGGCGCATACCTGATTTGTGATCAGCACCAGGCCTTCACCAGTGTAGCCGGACAGGTAAAACATGTTGCTGGGATTGTATACCAGCACGCCCTCGTGCTCGGAAAGAGCCATTGAGGAGATCAGTTTTTTTGCCCGTTCAGTCAAAGTAATCCCTCACAGTGGTCGATTTGGCATATAGCCGTAGAACATTGTACCATAAAACCCTCATGAGCGCTACATTTTTTTGTATTTTTGAATGTACAAGTCGCAAAAAACAAGTGTATTGAGGATTTTTGCTGTTTGTGATATGATATTGCCAATTGAACACAGCAGAACTGGGGGCAGAGTTCCAATGAAAAGGCTGGGCAAATTTCTGTTCATACTGATCGCGCTTGTGCTGGTGGCCGCTGCGGCGCTGGTGGCATGGCTGAGCGTTGTGGAGTACAGACCGGATGAGACGGAAGAGCTGACGGTAACGGGCGCGCAAAGCAACCGTCAGGCGCGCGTGGGCGAAATGATCAATGTGCTTAGCATGAACATAGGCTATGGCTGCCTTGGCGCGCAGCAGGATTTTTTTATGGACGGCGGCACGATGACCCGGCCGGAGAGCAAGGCGATTGTCGAGGAAAACATCAAGGGCGTGCTGAGCGGACTGGGCTTGCGCAAGGCGGATATCTATCTGCTGCAGGAGGTGGATTGTGACAGCTACCGCAGCTACTGGATTGACGAGAGCGAGTATTTCCGGCGCGGCCTGGGCTACAACATGGCCTTTGCCTACAACTATCACTGCGAATTTGTCCCCTTTCCTTGGCCGCCGCTGGGCAAGATAAAAAGCGGTATTGCCACCTATACGTCCTTTGAGGTTACGCAGGCCACGCGCGAAAGCCTGCCCGTGCCCTTCTCCTGGCCGGTGCGCGTTGCCAACCTCAAGCGCTGCCTGCTGGTGGAGCGCATTCCGGTGGAGGGCACGGACAAGGAGCTGGTGATCGTCAACCTGCATCTGGAGGCGTATGATGACGGCGAGGGCAAGTTTGCCCAGACCAGGCAGCTGATGCAGCTGCTCAAGGCCGAATATGCCAAGGGCAATTATGTGATTGCCGGAGGCGATTTTAATCAGGAATTTGAAGGGGCCAAGGGCGCCTTCCCCCAGCTGGACGAATCCTACTGGCAGCCCGGACTGCTGCAAAACAGCGATCTGCCGCAAGGCTTCCGCTATGTCTTTGACGCTTCCACGCCCACCTGCCGCCTGCTCAACAAGCCCTACAGCGGTGTGCGCAGCCAGACGCAGCTGTATGTGATCGACGGCTTTATCGTATCGGACAATCTGCATGTCAACCTGGTGGAAACGGTGGATCTCAACTTTGCCCACAGCGATCATCACCCGGTTTTTCTGCAGGTAACGCTCAAATAGGAAGGAGCGCGTGGCATGCGGCTGTGGATTGATGCGGATGCGTGCCCGGTGGTGGAGATTGCCATCCGGGTGGCCCGGAAATACGGGACGGACGTAATGCTTGTGTGCGACGATGCGCATCAGCTGCAGCGCGAGGGGGCGCAAACCATAACCGTTGCGCGCGGCGCGGACAGCGCGGATCTGGCGCTGGTGAATCTGCTGCGCCGCAACGACGGGGTCATAACGCAGGATTACGGTCTTGCGGCGCTGTGCCTTGCGCGCGGCGCAAGACCGATGGATCAAAACGGCCGCATGTATACCGAAAGCAATATCGACTCCCTGCTGGGTATGCGCCATGTCTGTCAAAAGGCGCGCCGCGCGGGAGAACGGACAAAGGGCCCCCGCAAGCGCACCAGAGAGCAGGACGAACAGTTTGAGCAGGCGCTGGAACAGCTGCTTGCACAGAAAGCAGAATAAATGCCCATCCAAAAAGCAACGAGGGAAGGAAGCCGAAAGGCTATCCAACCCTCGTTGTTTGCTTTTAAAAGCTCAGCTTCGCAGCCAAACGGTCATTTCTCCCTCGCCGCGATTGGCCCAGGCGTAATAGGGCACCAGAGCAATCTGCACGTCTTCCTCCGCAGGGCGGGCAGCGGCGCGGTACAATCCCCCGGGCTGAGGAACGGTACGCTTGCCTTGGGCGATCAGGCGCACCGTTGGATGGCCGAACGTGCCGTCCCTTTCCACCCGCACATGCGCGGGATCCAGATCGTCCACGCGCAGAAGGTGCAGATCGCTTCCGTTATCCGCTTCCTCGGCGCAGAAGGTGATGGGGCCGCGCGTGAAGGCAACCCGGTCCAGATTCTCGCGCACGCGGGGATCGGCGTTCCAGATGCGAACCGGCATGGGCATTTCAAAGGTGATTTCATCGCCCTCGCGCCATTCGCCCGTAAAGTAGACATAACCGTTTTCCACAAACGGCTGCCTGCTTCCGGCGGATACGGTGGGATTGTCGCTCCAGCCGGGCAGGCGGAAAGCAAGCGTGGCCTGCACGGGCGCTTCGGCATGGATGATTGCCTGTGCCCGGCCGTCCCAGGGCAGATTGGAGCGCATTTCCATGGTTAGCGCTGTGCCGTGGAACATTTTGGTTACGCTGCCGCCCACATACAGGTGGGTAAAGAGGGTATCCTCCCCGGCGGTGTAGGCGTACTGCGCCACGGACGATGCCAGCCGCGCGATATTGGGCGGGCAGCAGGCGCAGCCAAACCATTTCTGGCGCACGGGCTTCACATGGCTCAGGCGCTGATCCCGCCTGCAGGCAACCGGCTGAACGCTGAGCGGATTGACATAGAAAAAGCTCTTGCCATCCAGCGCCATGCCGGAAAGCACCGTGTTGTACAGCGCCTGCTCCATCACATCCGCATAGCGGCTGTCGGGGCTAATCTGCAGCATGCGGCGGGCAAAGAACACCAGCCCGATGGCCGCACAGGTTTCGGAATAGGCGCTGTCGTTGGGCAGATCGAAGGGGAAGGAGAAGGCCTCGCCCTCGCGGGTAGCGCCAATGCCGCCGGTGATATAGAGCTTTTCGTTGACGATGCTGTTCCACAGGCGCTTGCAGGCCTCAAACAGGCTTTCGTCGCCGGTTTTGCGGGCAACGTCCGCCATGCCGCTGTACAGGTACACCGCGCGCACGGCATGGCCATGGGCCTCCTCCTGCTGGCGCACGGGCTTTTCCGCCTGATAGTAGTACAGATCCACCGGCCGAACCGGCCGTCCCTCGCGGGCGGCGCGCTCGGCTTCCTCCTGCACAAAGTAGCTGGGCTCCTGTCCGCGCTGATTTACAAAGTATGCCGCCAGTCGCAGATACCTTTCCTCGCCGGTTACCTCGCTAAGGCGCACCAGCGCCATCTCCGCCACCTCATGGCCGGGATAGCCCTTGCGCTTGCCATCCTCCGGGCCGAAATGAGCGTCCACATAATCCGCAAAGCGGCAGGCGGCCTGAAGCAGCCTGTCCTTGCCGGTGGCCTGGTAGTAGGCAACCGCCGCCTCCGTCAGGTGGCCGAAGCAGTACAGCTCGTGATGGTCGCGCATGTTGGTCCACGCGGCGTCCATGCCGTTGATGAGATAGTAGGTATCCAGATAACCGTCTTCGTTCTGCGCGGCGCACACAATGTCAATCGCGCCGTCGGCAAGCTTTTCCAGCTCGGGATCGGGATGCTGGCTCAGGGAATAGCCCACCGCCTCAATCCATTTGGAAAAATCGGAATCCTGAAATACAAAGCCGTAAAAGCGGTCCTCCTCCAGATGCTCCGCATCCTCCGGCAGCGCCTCAAAGCCGCGCCAGGTATAGCTGGGCGGCACATAGGCCGCGCCCTTTCGGGCTTTTTCGGCCTGCATTTTCGCAGCTGTGCGGAAATTTCGCATGCTGTAGCTGGGCGCGGCATCCGGCACGCGGTCGTTGAGGGTTTCCCACTGGTAGGGAATCACCTCTTTGCGTACCAGCTCCATGGTGCGCTGCCAGAAACCATCGGTAATCGCGACGCTGTCAAAGGGCAGCGGAGCGCTGAACCTTGTGGAATCCATGTTTTTTCCTCCGTTTTGTTTGATGCAATCAGGCTGCGTGTCCGCTTACCTTGCGGCAGGGCGCTCTTTGGCCTTGTCCGCCTCGGCGGCGTTTCTGCGGGCAGCTTCCTTGTCGGCGGCCATTTCTTCCACCGTTTTGGTATGCAGGCGCGCCGCGCCCTGGGTAATGATGGGCGGGATCAGGGTGCCGTTCTTTTCCGCCTCCGCCCAGCGCTTTTTGGCCCTGGCGATTTCTTCGGCGTACTGGGGCAGCCACTCCTCCTGCGCAATGAGCATTTCATCGGTCATCTGCCAGATTTCGTTGGTGTTGCACACCGCGCCCACCAGCGGGTCCATCATCATGGCCTGGCGCAGCAGATTGATATCGGCATGCGCGCCGGCCTCCACGGCCAGGCGCTGTACCGTGATGTTGGACTGGCAGCATGCCGCAACGCCCAGGGGCAGATCGCCAAGCACCGGAATGTTGATGCCGTGCGTATCCACATAGCCGGGCACCTCCACCACGCAGTCGCCGGGCAGGTTGGAAATACAGCCGTTGTTGACTACGTTAAAGTGACCGCGGTATACGCGTCCGGTTTCGATGCTTTCAATAATCCAGCTGCCATGCTCCTGGCTGCGGTCGTTGGGATCAAACACCTTGGGCGGCTCCTGAAGCCAGTTGGGAAAATCGGTTTCAAACCAGTTGCGTCCTTCGGTGCACACGCGCAGATAGCCGCCGGTTTCGCCGTTGATCCACACGCCCAGATCGATCCAGTCGCGAATTTCATCCGGGCGCTTGCGGTACCATGGCACGTACTCGCTCAAATGCCCATTGGATTCGGTGCAGAAATACCCGAAGCGCTTCATCATGTCGATGCGCACCTTTTCGGTTTGGGCAATCTCGGGATCGGCCATCAGCGCCTCCAGCAGCTTGCCGTTCAGCTCCTCGCCGTTGTGCTTGACGGACAGATACCACGTCATGTGGTTGATGCCCGCGCAGATGATATCGATTTCCTCCTGCCTGTAGCCAAGCGCTTTGGCAATCAGCGCGTGACCGCCCTGCACGCCGTGGCACAGCCCCACCGTGGGCACGCCGCCGTACTTGTTGCAGTACCATGTAACCATGGCATTGGGGTTGGTGTAGTTAAGCAGCATGCAGCCGGGCGCGGCCACCTCGCGGATATCCCTGCACATATCCTTGAGCATGGCGATATCGCGCTGGGCATACATAATGCCGCCTGCGCACAGCGTATCTCCCACGCACTGATCCACACCGTACTTGAGGGGAATGTTTACATCCAGCTCAAAAGCGTCCAGCAATCCGATCCGGGCGCAGTCGATCACATATTTCGCGTCCCTGAGCGCCTCGCGGCGGTCAAGCGTGGTCTGAATCCGGATGTCCAGGCCATTGGCCTCAATATCCCGCTGGCAAAGCTGGTACACCATGTCCAGGTTGCGCTGGTTGATGTCCATAAACGCCACTTCGATGTTTTGCAGCTCCTTTACGGACAGGATATCCTTGAGCAGGCCGCGGGTAAAACCAATGGAACCCGCACCGATAAAAGCGATCTTGAATTTCTTCACCCAAAAGCCTCCTTACTGACGGCGCAAGCTGGGAAGGTTTTTTCAAAGCCGGGCTTCAGCCGCCGGATCCTTTTTTTCAAACACATACACCCAGCTGGCATGGTCGCCCTGGCCGTGGGGCATGATCAGGCCCAGGTTCATCAGCGCGGCGCCGCTGGCAGTAACGCCATGCTCCTCATCCACATAGAGGGCCTCTGCCTCCAGACCGGCCAGCTTCACGCGGTGGGGCTGCGGATTGGGCTGCTGGTACGGAACGTAGAGGCACACGATCACGCGGTGGTCATCGGTAAACTGCCACGCCGCGCGGCCCTCGTTTGCAAAGGGGTTCAGCAGCCGGGTATACACGCCCTGCTGCATGGTGGAACGCAGCTTTTTAACCATATCCACAGCCTTTTTGGCGGTGGCCAGATCCTCCTCCGTCTGCTTGCTCAGATCCAGCTCAAAGCCAAAGTTGCCGCCCATGGCCACGTCGCAGCGGGTTTGGAAGGGGGTTACACGGTGCGTTTGGTGATTGGGCACCGCGCTGACATGCGCGCCCATGGCGCTGCAGGGATAGATAAGGGAGGTGCCGTACTGGATGCGGGTACGCTCGCAGGCGTCGGTATCATCGCTGGTCCAGGTTTGGGGCATGTAGCACAGCATGCCGCAATCAAACCGTCCGCCGCCGCCGGAGCAGCTTTCAAACAGCACCTCCGGGAAGGCCGAGGTAATTTCCTCCAGCACGCGGTATAAGCCCAGCATATAGCGGTGCTGGCTTTCCATGCGGCGACTGGCGGGCAGCACGCAGCTGAAGCCCTCGCTCATGTTGCGGTTCATATCCCACTTGACATAGCTGATGGGCGCACAGCGCAGCACGGCTGAAACGCTCTCGATCACATAATCCTGCACCTCTTTGCGGCCCATATCCAGAATGAGCTGGTTGCGCGCCTCGGTGCGCGGCCGACCGTCCACATGCAGGCACCAGTCGGGATGCGCGCGGTAGAGATCGCTGTCCGGGGAGACCATTTCGGGCTCAAACCACAGGCCAAACTGCATGCCCAGCTCGTTGATGCTTTGGGCGATGCGCTGAATGCCGCCCTCCAGCTTTTTCTCGTTCACCACCCAGTCGCCCAGGGAGCAGTGGTCGCTGTCACGCCTGCCAAACCAGCCGTCATCCAGCACGAACAGCTCGCAGCCAATTTCCGCGCCGCGTTTTGCAATGGCAAGCAGCTTGTCATAGGTAAAATCGAAATAGGTGGCTTCCCAGTTGTTTACCAGAATGGGACGGGGCAGATCGCGCCATTTTCCGCGGCAAATGCGCTGGCGCACAAAGGGATGCATGCGGTGGGACAGGCCGTTGAGGCCGTCAGGCGCGTAAACAAACAGCGCCTCGGGGGCCTGGAACACAGCGCCGGGCTCCATTTGCCAGCTGAACACATCGCTGCACAGGCCAATCATCATGGTAGGCTCGTTGTCGATGCCCACATCCACGCCCGCGCTGAAGCTGCCGCTGTACACATGGGTCATGGCGTACACATCGCCCTGATCCTCGGTGGTATGCGGCTTGAGAACGGCCAGGAAGGGGTTGTTCTCGTGCCCGGACGCGCCGCGGCGGCTTTTGATGGCATAGCTGCCCTCCCCCATGGGCACGCGGCGCGCATGACGCTCGCGCGCCCAGGCGCCCTTGAGGTGCAAAAGCTCGTAGCTGTCTGCAGGCAGGCGCATGGCGGCCTGCACATCCGTAAGTTCAAAGGGCTTGCCGCCTTCATTTTTGACCACCATGCTGCGCGCCAGCACATCATAGGAGGCAAACACGGTAAAGCTGAGCGTAACGGCCACGCCGGTCAAAGCGTCCTTCATGTCAATTTCCAGCGTTTGAGCCTCGTCGTCCTTTTCCACGTAGGAGCAGGGCAGCCCCTGCAGCGCCTTTTTCCCGGGCAGAATGCGATAGCCCTGATAGCGCAGGCTGAGCACATCATCCCCCTCGGAATTGCGCACGCTGACCGCCCGCTGCCCCATGTAGCCCCTTTCCTGCGTGGGCACGGCAACGGGCTGGCGGCTGAACGCCGTATCGAAGGACGCGCCCTCGCCGCGGTTTTCAATCAGCCCCTCCACAGCATCGTTTGGCAAACGGCCGCCCCAGTACCATTGCATCAGCACGCCGTCCTGTACGCCCAGCAGATAGCTGTACGTGGGTCCCTGCAAATGGAAGATTGCCTTTTGTTGATTATAATGGATCATTTCAGTTCACCTCATCTGTATTTTGGAAGATGCTGTTTCTGCATTTTTCCATAGAAATCCTTGTTCATTAAATTCGATGCCGCCTCCGTTTTCTCCTGCATCGCAGCTGTTTTTCCTTCGCCGTATCCAAAAATGCGGTTTCAGCGGCGCAAAAAAGGGGTAGTGGTATCATAAATCTTTCAAGCAAAGGAGTTATCAGAGCAATGCTGGAAGCTGGCACCAAAGCCCCCGATTTTACCCTTTTGGATCAAAATGGCGAATCCGTCTCTCTGTCTGATTATATGGGCAAAAAAGTGGTTCTGTATTTCTATTCCCGCGACAACACCCCCGGCTGTACCCGTCAGGCCTGCGCCTTTGCCAGCACGTACGATGGGTTCCGCCGGCAAAACACGGTTGTCATTGGCATCAGCAAGGACAGCGTTGCTTCGCACCAGAAGTTTGCGCAAAAATATCAGCTGCCCTTTGTTCTGCTTTCCGACCCGCAGCTTACCGCCATCGAGGCCTACGGCGTATGGCAGGAAAAGAAGCTCTACGGCAAAACAAGCATGGGCGTTGTGCGCAGCACCTATATCATCAATGAGCAGGGAATCATCGAAAAGGTGATGCCCCGGGTGAAGCCCGATACCAACGCCGAAGAAATTCTCGCCTGGCTGAACCGTTAACGCCAGGCACGGTCAACATCCTGGCAATGGAGGTGGCTTATGAGCATACGGCTGATCAGACCAACGGCGGAGTTTGCCGGTCAGGTGATGAAGTACCGGCAGGAAATGCTTGCCAATCGCGACAGCTTTGACGGCTGCGCCGGGCTGGAGGATGTCCAATCCTTTGAGGAATGGGTAGACTTTGAAAACCGTCTGAAAAAGAAATACGGCGAAAGCTGCGTGCCCTCGGAGGTTTTTCTGGCCGTTAGAACCAATGATGAAAGGCTTGTGGGAATCATTGATTACAGGCACCCTCTGTCGCCGTTTCTGCTGCAGTATGGGGGCAATATCGGCTATAGCGTACGGCCCTCCGAGCGGCAAAAGGGCTATGCGTCCGAAATGCTCAGGCAGATGCTTCCAATCTGCAGGGCCTACGGTGAAAAACGGGTTCTGGTAACCTGCGACAAGACGAATGAGGCCTCTCGAAAGACCATCCTCAAAAACGGAGGAATCCTCGAAAACGAGGTGCCGGATACCGTGAGTCTTGGCAGTGGCGGCATCATCCAGCGATACTGGATTGACGTATCCGTATCAGCCGATTCCTGAAGCGTTTGTGGATCGTTGAACCCCGGCGGCAAAAGTCTCCGTATAAAGGACGGTATTCCTATGAAAGGGAACAGTCACAGTAGCTTGCCCTGCTGTGGCTGTTCTTGTGCTTTTTTCTGTTATGTGATACGATAAACGAAACCGTCCCACAAATCATGATTTGACGGAGATGAAACAAATGAAGACAATAAAGCGAAGATCGGTAGGAACTCATTTTTCAATGTGTGCAACCCGCTTTTATTATTGGTACAAATAATGATGATGGATCATATAATTTTGCCCCAATTACATGGGTCAGCGTTACAAGCGAAAAAGAAAATGATTATTTGTTAACGATTAGTATGTTTGGTACTAAGAGAACCAAGCAAAATGTAATCAGGACCGGAGTTCTAAGTGTTAATCTCGTTAGTACGGATATGCTTGAACTTATGGATTATTTTGGTACACATCACGCAAAAGACGGAGAGAAGAACGAAATTTCATACTCTGTTGGTAGAGGAGAAGTTGTAGATGTACCTGTTTTGGATGCGAGTAGATGGGTATATGAATGTGAAGTTGTTCATTCCATTGAAACAGGAGAGTCTACTACTTTCTTTTGCAAAATAAAGAATATCCAAATAGATGAACACCTGGAATATGTAGATACTTTTGATGTAAATCTTACGAATCTCGACCCTGTCATTTATTCTGGTATGTATCATAGTATCGGTCATTTACTCGGTAAAATCGGTGATTTTAGCAAATAAACCAATTCCAGTTTATCGGACAGATACAGGGGCATACTTCTATACGGAGTAATTCCGTATGTCCGCATTGCGAGGCGAAAGTCCCGGGCGCCTTTCTCTGCGTTCCGAACAAGAGCTGCTTCTTTTGCAGCCATCTTCTTAAAACAAAAGGTGTGACTGCGAGAGTCACGCCTCAGACTGTCGAAAAACTTTTCGGGAGTTGTCAGAGGGGCCGCAGCCCCTCT
>JAEDGL010000218.1 GCA_016297535.1 Clostridia bacterium
GCAAGGCTTTCCTTACACCATTTGCCGCCCGGCGAGCCGTAGGCGAGTAGGCAAATGGTGCATTCCCGGCGGAAAAGATCGCCGCTGGCGAGCTTTTTCGACGCTCTGAGAGAGCTGAAACGGCTCTCTTTTTTCTTGCCATTTTTATCCTGATGTGGTATAGTAAGCTTACGAAAACGTTATCGTAACCCGTTCTCATCCAAAAAAACAACAGGAGGTCGATGCAGCATGAATTACGGTTATTTTGACGACGCCCATTCCCAATTTGTCATTACCCGTCCGGATACGCCCTATCCATGGATCAACTATCTGGGCAGCGAGGACTTCTTCTCCCTCATGAGCAATACATCCGGCGGCTACAGCTTCTACAAGGATGCGCGCCTCATGCGCATCACCCGTTACCGCTACAACAACGTGGCGACGGATGTGGGCGGCCATTACTTCTACATCAACGAAAACGGCACCGTCTGGAATCCCGGCTGGCAGCCCACCAAAACGCCGCTGGACAGCTACGAGTGCCGCGTGGGCACCGGGTATACCATCCTCGAATCCGCCAAAAACGGCCTGCGGGCCAAACAGACCGTGATGGTTCCGCGCGGCTGCACGGCGGAGGTAACCCGGCTGGAGCTGAGCAACGAAACGGACCTGCCCAAGGATGTCAGCCTGTTCAGCTTTGTGGAGTTCTGCCTGTGGAACGCCCAGGACGACAGTACCAACTTCCAGCGCAACTTTGCACTGGCGGAGTTTGAGTACGAAAACCAGGGCGCCGTGCTCTATCACAAAACCGAATACCGCGAACGCCGCAATCACTATGCGGTGTATGCCGTGAATACCGAGGTGGACGGCTTTGATACCGATCGCGAAAGCTTCCTGGGCCTGTACAACGGTTTTGACAGGCCGGATGTGGTAATGGCCAATCAATCCAAAAACAGCGACGCTCACGGCTGGGCGCCCATCGGCAGCCATCACATCAGGCGCACCCTGCAGCCGGGCGAAACGCTCAGCCTCCTCTTTGTGCTGGGCTACTGCGAAAACCCGGACGATCAAAAGTTTACCGCTCCGGCCGTAATCAACAAGGAGCCCGCTCACGCGCTGCTTGCCCAATTCCGGACCGACGAACAGTTTGAGCAAAGGCTGGAGCAGCTCAAGGCGTACTGGGCGGATCTGCTGAGCCATTTCCACATCAGCAGCGGCGATGAAAAGCTGGACCGGCAGGTCAACCTGTGGAACCAGTATCAGTGCATGGTTACCTTTAACATGAGCCGCTCCGCCAGCTACTTTGAAAGCGGTATCGGCCGCGGCATGGGCTTCCGCGATTGCAGCCAGGATCTGCTGGGCTTTGTGCACCTCATCCCCGAGCGCGCCCGCCAGCGCATTCTGGATATTGCCGCCACGCAGTTTCCCGACGGCAGCGCCTATCACCAGTATCAGCCGCTTACCAAGCGGGGCAACACGGATGTGGGCAGCGGCTTTAACGACGATCCGCTGTGGCTGATTTACGGCGTAAGTGCCTACATCAAGGAAAGCGGCGACATGAGCATTCTGGACGAGATGGTTGATTTCGATAACAATCCCGCCCTGGCTCAGCCCATGATGGAGCATCTGCGCCGTTCGTTCCATTTTACCGCAACGCACAAGGGCCCGCACGGCTTGCCGCTCATCGGCCGTGCGGACTGGAACGACTGCCTCAACCTCAACTGCTTCTCCGCTCATCCCGGCGAAAGCTTCCAGACGGTTACCAATAACGATACCGGCATTGCCGAAAGCGTGTTTATCGCCGGTATGTACGTGGGCGTGGCGGAGGACTATGCACGCCTGTGCGAAATGCGCGGCGATCCTGAGGAAGCCGCCTTCGCCCGCGCCGAAAAGGCCGCCATGACCAAAGCGGTGGAGGCGTATGGCTGGGACGGCGAGTGGTTCCTGCGCGCCTATGACGCCAACGGCGACAAGGTGGGCAGCGGCGAATGCGAGGAAGGCAAGATTTACATCGAGCCGCAGGGCATGTGCGTTATGGCCGGCATCGGCCTGGACAACGGCATGGCGCAAAAGGCGATGGATGCTACCGGCCGGCACCTGCTGTTTGAACACGGCGTGGTGCTGCTGTGGCCGGCCTATTCCCGCTATCACCTGGAGCTGGGCGAAATCAGCAGCTATCCGCAGGGCTACAAGGAAAACGGCTCGGTATTCTGTCACAACAATCCCTGGATCATGATTGCGCAAACAGAGCTTGGCCACGGCGACGCGGCGTTTGATCTGTACCGCAGAATCGCCCCCGTTTACCTGAAGGATCAGAAGCTGCACCGCACCGAGCCCTATGTTTGCGCGCAAACGGTTAACGGCAAGGAAAGCTGGCTGCCCGGCGAAGCCCGCAACAGCTGGCTTACCGGCACGGCCGCGTGGATGTTTGTGGCCGCGTCGCAGGCCATTCTTGGCGTAAAGCCGCAGTTTGACGGGTTGATGATTGATCCCTGCCTGCCCGCGGATATCAGGGAGCTGGAGATTACCCGCAGGTATCGCGGCAACGAGTACAAAATACACGTAACCAACCTTAGCGGCGGCGAAAAGGGCAAGGTTTCTCTCAAGGTGGATGGAGAGCCAATCGAGGGTCAGACGATCAAAACCTCCGAAACCGGCAAAACCATCCGCGTGGAAGTGGTGATTGCCTGAGAAGTCCTCTTCGGGAGATGCGCGGCGGAGCTGCGCATCTCCTTTGTACGTTCATTTTATTTTACACTTGTAACGTTCGTGTGTATTCGAATGGAAAATATGTATTGAAATAGAACGTTCGGAGAACGAAAAAGATTCAATAAAATCGAAAAAACTTTCAAAAAAACTGTTGACAACCCATAAGGGCTGTGATATTATGTACAAGCTCGCTTGAGAGCACCGAACCTTGAAAACGATACAGAGAAAA
>JAEDGL010000046.1 GCA_016297535.1 Clostridia bacterium
CTTACCAACGCTCTGCATGACAGGCATAATGCGGTTGTTGTTGGTGTACTTGTATTCCACGCGTTGGATGATAACGTTGCTAAAGGACAGCTGCTCCATGTTTTCCTCACTGCGGTCATTGGCCGCGGCAAAGGTCATGTAGGGAGCTTCGCCACTGTAGCGCAGGTAGAGGTTGTTGGCCTCGTCATACACAAAGTGGGAAATCCATTTCTTGTGGCCCCAATCCAGATTGATGGAATAGGCCATATCGTAATCATCGGTATAGGGGCTTACATCCGTAAACAGGAAGGGGTGGGGAGTGGCAACGGTGGAAGTGGGAATGAGAGACTGCAGGCCGCCTACATCCACGCTCAGGTTGTCCGGGGCGCGCACGCCCTGCACACGCTCGTTGAACAGGCCTTTGCGCACATTTGTTTCAATGTTAAAGGCAACGCCCTTGTCGCTGGCGCCCAGCTCGGCAAACATGGCGGCGATGTTGTTTTCCTCGGCACGGGGGCCGCCGCAGTAGGCAATGCCGCCGCCCCACTCCTCGCGGAGCAGCACATGACCGATACGGGCGGAACGCACGGGACCGGCAGTTACCTGAATGCCCTCAGCCAGCACGTCGTTATACAGGAAGGTAATACGGGTAGCGCCGTCGCGGTACAGAATGCCTTCGTATACAATGTCGGCATACTGGCCGCCCCAGGGGGTACGGGCACCAATGCCGGCGGAGCTCACCTTTTTGCTCTTGGTATCGTTCTTGTCAAGCTCCAGGCCGCGGGCCAGCTTTTCAGCGGAGGTAAAGCTGAGCGAACCATCCACCGATACATTGTCCTCAGGGTTGCTGATCTGCACAAGCATGGGCATATAGCGCACAGAGGTATCGTAGGGCATGCCGGTGGTAGGACTTTCGCCTTCAATAACCGGGTTAATATCCATTTCTCCTGCCTTGGGAGTAATCTTGCGGTCTTTTTGATTTTGCAGTACAACGTAGCCAGCGGTATCCATGCTGTAGTTGTTTTCCTTGGTTTTGGTGGCAGCCAGAGCGGACGCGCTGGTCAGAAGCAACACGGCGGTCAGCAGCAGGCAAAGGAACTTTTTCACGGAATAACCCTCCTCTTTTCGTTCGGAATGTGCGGTGGAAAGCCACACATTGTTTTTATTATACCATCACTGGAAATGGACTGTCAATCAAAGCCGGCGTCATAAATGCAACGATCTCTGTTTTTTACTACCAAAAAACCCCTCCTTCCTCCGTCCCATATGGATAAGACGGATAAAGGAGGGCGATTGGTTTGCGTTACAGTCCGAAACACTTGTAACATCTTATGCAGCGGTCGCTTCCTTACGCTTCAGCTCCTGGAGCACGGCCAGGGTAATCGGTACGGACAGCGCAAAGGACAGCAGGTCGGATACCGGCTGCGCCAGCTGTACGCCCAGAAGCCCCAATAGCTTTTCCAGTAGCAGCACGGCGGGGATAAAGAACAGCCCCTGACGGGCTACGGCCAGCAGCGTGGCGCGCCCGGCGATGCCCATGGTTTGCAGCATCATGTTGGCGATGCAGTTAAAGGAGAACAGCGGCAGGCAAACGCACTGCAGCCGCAGCGCCAGCGTGCCGATGCGCTGTACATCTGCATCGTTGGCCAGAAACAGGCGGATGATCTGCGGGGCAAAGATCCCGGCTACCACCGCCAGCACCACCAGCACGCAGAAGCACAGCCGCACGCAAAACCAGAATGCGCTGCGCACACGGCCATACAGCCTGGCCCCGTAGTTGAAGCCGCACACGGGCTGAAAGCCCTGACCAAAGCCGATGATGGCGCTGATGGTCATCATCATCACGCGGGATACGATGCTCATGGCCGCGATAGCCGCATCCCCGTATCCGCCCGCGGCAAGGTTGAGGCAGACCGTTGCCAGGCTGTTGAGTCCCTGACGGGCCAGCGAGGGGATTCCGCCGCGGAAGATCTCGGCAAAGTTGCGCAGGGAGGGACTAAAGGCCTTCAGACGGATGCAGATGTTCGCGCCGCGCCGGGTCATCAGCAGCAGAATCACAAAGCTAACAAACTGGCTGATGCTGGTGGCAAGCGCTGCGCCCGCAACGCCCAGGTTGAGGCCAAAGATGAACAGCGGATCCAGCCCGATGTTGAGCACCGCGCCGGTGCTGATACCGATCATGCCGTAGAAGGCGCTGCCCTGAAAGCGCAGCTGGTTGTTCAGCACCAGCGAGCTGATCAGAAACGGCACGCCGGGCATGAGAAAGCGGATGTACTGCTGCGCATAGGGCGCGATGGTCGGGGTGGAGCCCAGCAGATAAACCAGCGGCCGGGAGGCGGTGAGGCCGGCGGTCATAATCAGCAGCCCTGCGATAAACGCGCTCACAAAGCCGGTGGCGGCCATGATCTGCGCGTCCTCCGTGCGTCCGGCTCCCAGCGCCCGCGACATATGATTGCCCGAGCCATGGCCAAACATAAAGCCAACCGCCTGCATGATGGACATCAGCGGAAACACAACGCCCACCGCGCCCGATGCGCTGGCCGAGCCGATGCGCCCCACAAAGTAGGTATCTGCCATGTTGTAAAACGAGGAGATCAGCATGGAGATGATGGTGGGAATGGAAAGGGAAAGAATCAGCCGGGGAAGCGGCGTTTCCGTCATGTATTTCAGCTTTTGCTCAGCTGTCATGGTTTTGGCCATGGCTTTTTCTCCTTTGGTGCAAAAATCAGAACCGGTCGTTGCCGGTGGATAGCGGACGGCGCGCGCCCTTGCGGCGCTGCCTGAGCAGATCGGCATAGGTGAAGGCAGGCTTTTCCGCCTCATCGCGCTGAATGGAGCGCACGGGCGGCTCCCGGCGCGCGGGGGATACGGGCCGCTGCAAAGGCGTGGCCCTGCTTTGGGAAACGGGCGGCTTTGGCGCGGCCTCTCGCTGGCTGACAGGTGCGGCGGACGGCTGTTTGCGGGGCTTTTCTCCGGCTTTTTCAGGTTTGTCCTTTGGCGGTTGAGGCTTTTTTACGGCCGGAGCGGGCTTTGCCTGCGGCCGGGGCTGATGCTCCGCCCGGGCGGGCCGGGGCTGTTTGGGCGTTTCCTCCAGCACCTGCATGGGCCATTCGCTCTCCACGCGCCTGATCGTTTTCCCGGTCAGCTTTTCAATCTGCTTCAGCTCCTTCAGCTCATCCACGCAGCAAAAGCTGATGGCAATGCCATCCCGTCCTGCGCGGCCGGTGCGGCCAATGCGGTGCACATAGGCCTCGGGCTCGTTGGGCAAATCGTAGTTGAACACATGGGAAAGCCCGGCAATGTCTATGCCGCGCGCGGCAATGTCGGTAGCCACCAGCACATGAACCCGGCCGGTCTTGAAATCGCCAAGCGCCTGCTGGCGGGCGTTCTGGCTTTTGTTGCCGTGGATGGCGCGCGCGTCGATGCCCTCGCGGCTCAGCTCGCGCACCACACGGTCCGCGCCGTGCTTGGTGCGGGTAAAGACCAGCGCGCTTTCCACATCGCTCTGGCGCAAAAGGCTGGCCAGCAGGTGGCGCTTGTTGGCCTTGTCCACCATGTACAGGCTCTGGTCAATCCTTTCCACCGTGCTGGATACGGGATCCACCTTCACCGTTACGGGGTTGGTGAGCAGGCTGGTGGCCAGCTTTTCCACCTCGGGGGGCATGGTGGCGGAGAAGAACAGCGTCTGCCGTACCCTGGGCAGGTGAGAGATGACTTTTTTGACATCGTGGATGAAGCCCATGTCCAGCATGCGGTCGGCCTCGTCCAGTACAAAAATCTCCAGCCTGTTCAGCTCGATAAAGCCCTGGCCGATGAGATCGTTGAGCCGCCCGGGCGTGGCAACCAGAATATCCACGCCGCGCCGCAGCTGATCCACCTGCGGCTGCTGCCCTACACCGCCAAAAATGACGCAGGGGCGCAGCGGCAGCTTTTTGCCGTAGCCTTCAAAGTTTTCATAAATCTGCAGCGCGAGCTCGCGCGTGGGGGTCAGGATCAGCGCCCGGATGGGACGCTTGTCGCCGGCAGGCTTGCCCTGCCGGAAAAGGCGCTGCAGAATGGGCAGCGCGAAGGCGGCGGTTTTGCCGGTGCCGGTTTGGGCGCAGCCCAGCACGTCGCGGCCTTCAAGCACCGAGGGAATGGTTTCGCGCTGGATGGGCGTGGGCTCCTGGTAACCGCAGCAGCGCACAGCCTCCAGCAGGGAGGGAATCAGTTTAAGCTCTTGAAAGGTCATGCATTCAGTCCTAACGTTTGTGAAATGATGGGGAGCATGGTCAATGCTGCACAGGGGCTTTTTCCATGCGTTTTTTGGCCTTGGGGGCATGAAACAGCGGGGCAGGCTTGGGCGTTTTTTTCACCGGCTATGGCCTCCTTTCGGGTTTGGCCATAGTATGCCCGTTTGAGGTGAAAGGGCATGCACCAAACGGGCAACTTCGTAAGGATCGTCCGCTTTGAAAAAAGCCGTGCCCATCACCAGAACCTCCACACCCGCGTCGGCCAGCTCGCGCATATTGGCGGGATTGATGCCGCCGTCGGCTTCGATTTCGCCCTCAAAGCCCATGCAGCGCAGCTCACGGGCCTTGGGAAGCACCCCGCGCATCAGCTGCTGGCCGCCAAAGCCCGGTTCCACCGTCATCAGCAGCACGCGGTCGGCCAGCGGCAGCAGAGGGCGCAGCGCCTGCGCTGGGGTGCCGGGCCGGATGGAAACACCCGCCTTGATTCCAAGCTCCCGAATGCGCTTGAGAGCTTCTTCCGCCGCATTTGCTTCGGCGTGCACCGTCAGGATGGATGCGCCTGCTTTGGCATAGCTGTCGAGCATGGTCAGCGGGTCGGTCAGCATCAGGTGAACATCGTAGCAGAAGTCCGCCTGTTTTTTCATCCCGGCCAGAATATGCGGGCCAAAGGTAAGATTGGGCACAAAGTGAGCGTCCATCACATCAAAATGCAGCTCGTCGCAGCCGGCGTCCATGGCCAGGTGAAGCGCATCGCCCAAATGCAGGGGATCCGCCGCCAGCAGGGAAGGGGAAAGTTTAATCATAACGGTTCCTCCATGCCTCCTGCGCTTTTTTCAGCAGCAGGTGATAGCGATCCAGCCGCGCAGAGGACAGCTTTCCCTCGCGTACGGCCTGTAGCACCGCGCAGCCGGGCTCGCTGAGATGGTAGCAGGGCGCGAAGCGGCACTCGCCCTCATAGGGCCAAAACTCCGGGTAATACTCCTTGAGCCTGATGGGCTCAAGTCCCTCCCATAGTTCCAGCAGGCTAAAGCCTGGGGTATCCAGCACGCAGTAGTCGCCGCTGAACAGCAGCTCCGCATGGCGGGTGGTGTGCCGTCCCCGGCTGATTTTTTTGCTGATTTCGCCGGTTTGCAGCGCAAGCCCTGTGGCGGCGCTGAGCAGCGTGGATTTGCCAACGCCGCTTTGCCCCGCAAAGCAGCAGATGCCGCTGCGCAAAAGCTGGCGGAGGTCCTCCAGGCCTTCGCCGGTATGGGCGCTCACTTTGAGCATGGGAATGCTGAGCTGCGCATAATCGCGCCGGACGGCATCAAACAAAGTTTCATCCAGATCGCACTTGTTTACCACCAGCGCAGGCTGAATGCCCTGCCGGAAGGCCATCACCATCAGTGTGTCCACCAGCATCAAATCTGGCGCCGGCTCGGGCGCAACCACCAGCACAATGTGGCGGATATTGGCCACGGGAGGACGGATCAGCTCGCTTTCGCGAGGCAGAATGTCCTCCACCCAGCCGTGCTCGTCACCCGTGCCGGGGGTAAACAGCACTCTGTCGCCCACCATGGGCGTAATGCGCTGCTTGCGAAACTTGCCCTTGGCGCGCAGCACATGCACCTGCCCCTGGGACTCGCGGGCATAGTACAGCCCGCCCACGCCCTTGATGATCACGCCTTCATGCGCGACGGTTTCACTCAAAGAATGCACCCTCCTGTTTTGTCAATACAGCGTTACGTATTCCTCGCTGAACAGTTCGTTATCCAGATAGACGCGGCAGGTCACCTCGCCGCTTACGTTGGAGCTGATGGGAATGATCATCACGCGCTGGTCGCCCGCGGAAAGCGTGCCTTCAAACTCGGTAATCTCGCGCTCGTCAATCACCAGCATCACGCGCAGCGCGCGCTCTCTGTCGGAGGAAGGCACGGTAAGCGCCAGCTCGCCCTGATAGGGCTGGCTTTCGATGCCAATGGTAAGGGTAACGGGCGAGCCGAGCACCGTCATGGCACCGGAGGCGGGGGTTTGCGCCAGCACCTGCCCGATCTGGCCGGGATCGGAGGTTTCCACAAAGATGGCGCTCGCCTCGGAAAGACCGCTTTCCAGAATCAGTTCAATGGCGTCCTCGCGGCTGCGCCCGGTTAGCTCCGGCACCATGGTGCTGCCGCCCGAAATGGTTAGCTCCACGGATTGCCCGGGCGTAAATGCGGCGCCCGATTGTGGAATCTGCTCCAGTACTGTACCCACGGCGGAGGTGGAAACCACCTTCATGGCTACGACGTTGCCAAAGCCACGCTCCTTGAGACGGTTGGCAGCGTCCTCATAGCCAAGGCCGCACACATCGGGCATGGCGCTGTTGGCAGGCCCCAGGCTGACGGTGGCAAGCAGGCTGTCGCCCTTCTGCATGGGGGTATCCTGCTCGGGAATCTGGGAAATCACCTGTCCCGCAGGGATGGAATCGTGATAGATATTGGTTTCCTGCCAGTTGAGCCCCTGCCGCTGGGCAAGCGCGCGCGCATCCTCCACCGTAAGGCCGGTTACATCGGGCGCAAGCGCGGACTGGCTAACCTGCGTGTAGATGCGGAGAATGCTGAAGACGAGCAGCGATACCACCGCAGCGGACAGCGCAAGGCTTGCCATAAGGCTGAGCACCTTGCTGCGTTTTTTGACGGGAATGCGCCGCGCGCCGGGAATTGTGCGGCGGGAGCGGGGGGATTTGCTGGGGCTTACCTCCTGCACGCGTGGCACAGGCTGCTGCACGGGCGGGCGGGGCGGCTCCGGCTGGATGGAAGCGGGATCCAGCTGGCCGTTCTTGGCACGCATCAGGGCGTCCGCCATTTCGCGGGCGGATTGGAACCGGCGCTTGGGATCCTTTTCCAGCGCCTTCATCACCACGGCCACCACGGCAGGGGGTGTTTCGGGCGCAAAATCGGTAATGGGCGGAGGAGGATCCTGGATGTGCTGCATGGCCACGGCCACCGGGGTATCGCCCACGAAGGGTACGCGCCCGGTAAGCATTTCGTAAAGCACCACACCGGTGGAATACAGGTCGCTGGTGGCCTCCACCACGCTGCCGGTGGCCTGCTCGGGCGAGGAATAGTGCACGGAGCCCACCACCGTATCGCCCTTGCCGATGGTAGCGCCCCCGGTCATGCGGGCAATGCCGAAATCGGCCACCTTGACATGGCCGTCGGCGTGGATGAGCACGTTTTGTGGCTTGATATCGCGGTGGATGATGCCGTTGTCATGCGCGTGCTGAAGCGCGCTGAGGATGCGAATGGTTACCTGAATGGCCGTCTGGTAGTTGAGCCGGCCTTTCTGGCGGATGATATCCTTGAGGGTACTGCCGTTTACGTATTCCAGCACCAGATAGCGGTATTCGCCCTCCACGCCCACATCCAGCAGGTTGACCAGGTTGTGGTGGCTCATCAGGCTGGCGGCCTGCGCCTCGCGCTGAAAGCGCTCCAGAAATTCCTTGTCGCTGTTGTATTCGCTTTTCAGAATTTTGACCGCCACGCTGTGGCCGGTACGGATGTCCACCGCACGGTAAACCAGCGACATACCGCCCTGGCCGATGAAATCCTCCAGCTTGTAGCGCTCGGCAAAAACCATACCCTTCATCATTCTGCGGCCACCTCCGTGACACGGCAGAGAACAAAGGAGATATTATCCGTTCCACCCTTTTCCAGGGCCAGCTCCAGCAGCTCGTCGGCAGCGGCTTCATCGGTTTGCGCTTCGGTCAGGACGGAGGCGATGGTTTCATCCGTCAGCATGTTGGTCAGCCCATCGGAGCAAATCAGCCACAGGTCATCTGCCTGCTTGCCATGAGAAAAGATGTCCGCCTGCACTACGGGATCCACGCCCACGGCGCGGGTAATCACGTTGCGGTAGGGATGCGTGCGCGCGGCCTCGGGGCTGATCATGTTGTTGCGCAGCAGATCCGCCACAAGGCTGTGGTCATCGGTGATCTGCGTAAGCTGCCCATCGCGCAGCAGATAGGCGCGGCTGTCGCCCACATGGCACAGATGGACTTCCTTTTCCGACACCCACAAAAACGTAAGCGTGGTGCCCATGCCGGAAAGTGCGCTGTCGTGGCGCGCCATGTCAAAAATGCGGCGGTTGGCGGCCTCCACGGCCACCTCCAGCGCGCGCGCCTCCGGCTTTTTGCCGTGCAGCGCGTTTTTGACCACCTGCACCGCAACACGGCTGGCGGTTTCGCCGCCCTTGTGGCCGCCCATGCCGTCGGCTACGCCGTATACGCCTTCATCCACAAGCAGGCTGTCCTGATTGCTGGAGCGTACCAGTCCCTGATGAGTCCTATGGCAGACGCGCATGATCGTTTCTCTCCTTTGTGTGGAATGTGTCAGGCCTTGCCCTCCAGGTGGCGGCGGCGCAGCTGGCCGCAGGCCCCGCCGATGTCCGAGCCCATTTCGCGCCGCACCGTGGCGGAGATGTGCTCGGATTCCAGCGTGGACAGAAACGCCTGCACCGCCTTGGGGCTGGCGGGAACCAGCGGGCTTTCGTCCACATGGTTAAGCGGAATCAGGTTTACATGGCATTGCAGGCCACGAATGAGCCGGGCAAGCTCGCGGGCATGCTCGGGCGTGGAGTTGAGTTTGTCAATCAGCGCGTATTCAAACACCACGCGCCGCCCGGTATCGGCCACATAGCCGCGCACGGCCTGCATGAGCTCCTGAATGGGCCAGGTGTTGGCAACCGGCATGATCTGCCTGCGGATGGCGTCGTTGGGCGCGTGCAGCGATATGCTCAGCGTTACCGGCAGCTTTTCCTGTTTGAGCTTTTCAATGCGGGGCACAAGGCCGCAGGTGGAAAGCGAAATGTTGCGCAGGCTGATGTTAAGCCCGTCCGGGTCGTTGACAAGGCGCAAAAAACGAACGGTGTTGTCATAGTTGTCCAGCGGCTCGCCGCTGCCCATGAGCACAATGTGCCCCACCTTGCCCTTTTCGCCCAGATAGCGGTTGGCCAGCAGCACCTCGCCGAGCATTTCGCCGGCGCACAGGCTGCGAACGCAGCCATTGAGCGTGCTTGCACAAAACGCGCAGCCCATTTTGCAGCCCACCTGCGTGGAAATGCACAGCGAATAGCCGTAGTGATAGTGCATCAGCACGCCCTCGATGATGTTGCCATCGTGGCAGGCAAACAGAAATTTGACCGTGTCATCCTTTTGGGAGGGGAATACCTCATGGATGCGCATGGGCAGATCCACGCATTCGCGCTCCAGCGTTTGGCGCAGGGAGGCGGGCAGGTTGCGCATTTCGGCAAAGGGAACGCCCCTGTGCAGCCAGCTGAACAGCTGCCTGGCACGAAACGCAGGCTGCCCCAGGCTGATGAGATATGCCTTGAGCTCATCGGGCGTCATATCCAGCAAAATTTTCTTGTCCATCAGCGCACTCTCTTCATACGGGCAATGAAGAAGCCCTCCACGCCGTCGCGGCAGCCAAGCAGCTGCAAGCCGTCGGGCTTTTGCAGCTTGCGCAGCTCCTCGGGGAAGGTTTCCGGCAGGGAAATCAGCTCATATTCGGGATGCTCGCTCAGGAAGCGCTGAATCTGCAGGGCATTTTCCTCCGGCAGGATGGAGCAGGTGGAATAGACCAGCGTGCCCCCGCGGCGCACGTAGCGGCACACGGTATCCAGCAGCCTGTGCTGGGTTTGCACAATGGCGGGCAGATCCTCCGGCTTCAGGCGCAGCTTGATATCCGGCTTCTGGCTGAGCACACCCAGGCCGGAGCAGGGGGCGTCCAGCAGCACGGCGTCCAGGCTCTGCTCAAAATCCTCGCGGTATGCGCTGGCGTCGCGCACGGTAATGCGCATGTTATCCAGCCCCAGGCGGCGCTTTACGCCCTCCAGCAGCAGTGCGCGCTTTTCGTGCAGCTCCCAGCTGAACACGCGGCCGGTCAGCGCCATCTGCTCGCACAGATACGCGCTCTTGCCGCCAGGCGCGGCGCAGGCATCCAGCACCTTCATGCCGTTTTTCACCTGCACGGCCTCTGCGGCCAGCATGCTGGACTGGCCCTGAATGCTGAACAGGCCTGCTTTGTAATCGTTGTCAAAGGCAATCTCCTGCGCGCCGTACACCAGCCACGCATGGGGTGCAAGGCCGCGCTGAACGCGCCACTCCTTTTTGGAGAGCAGCTTTTCAAAATCCTCATCGCTGATTTTGGTAAAGTTGGGGCGGATAACGATGGGGTGCTCCTGCTCGCGGTAGAAAATGACGCGTTCGGCCTCCTCCTCGCCGTAGTCGGCGATCAGGCGGTCCACCAGCCACAGGGGAAAGGAGCCCATCACGCTGAGGTAAGTGCGCAGATCGTCCTCCTTTTTGGGCCAGACGATTTCGTCCTTGCCTCGGGAAAGGTTGCGCAGCACCGCGTTGATAAAACCGCTGGCGGCTTCCATATGGAGGGCCTTGACCAGCTTGACGGCCTCGTTGACTGCCGCGCTGTCCGGTACGCGCTCCAGAAACAGAATCTGGTAGGCGCTCATGCGCAGGATATCGCGCTGGCTGGGCTGATGGGTGGGATGATCCATCAGCCGGTCCAGGGCATAGTCGATCTTGAGTTCGTTTTCCAGCGTGCCGTACACAATGCTGGTGACCAGCCGGCGGTCGGCGGGGGAAAGCCTGGCAGCGCACAGGTGCTCATCCAGCGACAGGGAGGCAAACGCGCCGTTCTGATGCACGTCGCACAGCACCTCCAGCGCCACGCGGCGGGCGTTCATGGACAGGCCGGTGCTTTCCGCAGGCGCATCCTTTGCGCTGCGGCCAAATACGCGATCGCCCTGAGGTTTTCCGTGGGCAGGCTTTCCAAAGGGCCTGGAAGGGCTGTGGGGCTTTGAACGGTCAAAATTCTTTTTGGCGGCAAAGGGTTTCCTGGGATTCGGGCGTTTTTCCGTCATATGCGTACCTCACTCAGCAGCTTGCCTTCTTCGATGGGATGGCCCAGCAGAAAGGCCCTGGCATCCATGCGTTTGGCGTTGGGGGCCTGAATCTCGCACAGCTCGATTGCGCCGTCCGAAGTGGCCACGATCAGGCCCTGTTTGCGGTCGGCCCTGAGAACCGTGCCGGGAACGGCGTTTCCGGCGCCCTGCGCGCTCTGGGCGCGCCACACCTTCAGCACGCCCTCGCCCAGCTGCGCATAGGCGCAGGGCCATGGCGACATGGCGCGCACGCGGTTGAGACAGACTTGCGTGTCCTCCTGAAAAACAAGCAGGCCCATTTCCTTTTCAATCTTGGGGTCGTAGGTGGCCAAGGCTTCGTCCTGCTTTTCGCGGGGACAGGTTCCGGCTTCAAGCCGGCGCAGCGTTTCTATCAGCAGCTCCGCGCCCATGGCCGCAAGCCTTTCGGTAAGCGTTCCGGCGGTATCCTGCGGCAGGATGGGCGTTTGCGCCCTCAACAGCATATCGCCCGTGTCCACGCCCCGGTCGGTGTACATGGTGGTTACACCGGCCAGCTCGTCTCCGCACAGGATGGCCCATTGGATGGGCGCTGCGCCGCGGTGGCGGGGCAGCAGCGAGGCATGCACGTTGACCGTGCCCATGGGGGGGATATCCAGCGCCGCCTGGGGCAGAATCTGCCCGAAGGCAGCGGTCACGCACACGTCGGGCTTGAGCGCACGGAGCGGCTCCAGCCCGTCCAGACGCATTTTGGTTGGCTGAATGACAGGAATTTGATGCTTGAGCGCCAGCTCCTTTACGGGGCTCATCTGCACCTTGCCGCCGCGTCCCTTGGGACGGTCGGGCTGGGTGAACACGCCCACCACCTCATAGGGGCTGTCGATGAGCGCCTGCAGTGTGGGCACGGAAAAATCCGGCGTGCCCATGAAAACCACTCTCATTGTTCGTCCTCCTCATCCGCTCCGGCAGCGCCGTATTCCTCGTCATCAGGGAAGATTTCGCGATCCATCTTGTCCACGTAGAGCGTTCCGTCCAGATGATCCAGCTCGTGGCAGAAGGCGCGGGCGAGAAATTCCTCGGCAGTGGCCTCATATTCATCCCCGTTGCGGTCCTGATAGCGCACGGTAACCAGGTTGGGGCGCGTGACCACGCCGCTGCGTCCCGGCACGCTCAGGCAACCCTCGGGGCCGGTCTGCTCGCCCTCGGCGTGGATGATTTCGGGATTGACCATTTCGATCAGCCCGTCGCCGATATCCACCACCACCACGCGGCGCAGAATGCCCACCTGCGGCGCGGCCAGACCCACGCCGTTGGCCTTGTACATGGTATCGGCCATATCCTTGAGCAAAATGCGCAGGCGCAGGTCAAATTTTTCCACGGGCTTGCACTGCTTGCGCAGCTTGTCATCGCCGATTTCAACAATTTTTCTGATGGCCATGGTTTTTGTCTCCTTACATCATGGTTGCGGGGTTAACCTCGCAGTATACATGGCAGCCTTCCGGGCTGACCGCGCTCAATTCCGACATCAGCGCAAGCAGGGGTGCGATATCCGGGTGGTCAAAGCCCTTTAAAAGCACATGGTAGCGGAACTGCCCCCGGATGCGCTTGACGGGCGCTGCGTCGCAGCGCAGCATCAGCGTGCGCTTTTTCTGCTGCGGATGGCTTTGCAGATAGGCCTGCAGCGTGCTGTAAAGCTGTTCGCAGGCAGCGGATGCATCCATCTCCCGGGGGCTTTCCACCAGCAGCCTTGCCAGCAGTGTAAACGGGGGATAAAGCCCCGCCCGGCGGCGGGAAAATTCCATCTCGAAAAAGGCGCGGTAATCCTGCGCCGCCGCGGCGCGGATGGTGGGATCCTCCGGCTTGTAGGTTTGCACGATTACCTCGCCCGGCTGCCGGGCCCGGCCGGCCCGGCCGGCCACTTGGGTGATCAGCTGAAAGGTGCGCTCCTGCGAGCGGTAATCGGGCAGGTTGAGGGTCATATCGGCCGCAACAACGCCCACCAGCGTTACGCGGGGAAAATCCAGCCCCTTGGCAATCATCTGCGTGCCGATAAGCACCTGCGCCTCGCCGCTGCCAAAGCGGCTGAGCAGGCGGGCGTGGGCGTCGCGCTCCCGCGTGGTGTCGATATCCATGCGCACGGTTTGAACGCGGGGAAACAGCCGGTGCATTTCCTCCTCCACGCGCTGGGTGCCGCTGCCGAAGTAGCGGATGTATTTGCTGCCGCACTCCGGGCACACCTCTGGGGGAGGGCTGACCGCGCCGCACATGTGGCAGCGCATTTCCTGCGGGCCGTCCTCGCCCTGCTCGCGGTGAAGCGTCATGCTGATGTCGCACTGCGGGCACTTGACCACATAGCCGCAGTTGCGGCAGGAAACAAAGGTGTTGTAGCCCCGGCGGTTGAGAAACAGCATGGCCTGCTGGCCGCTTTCCACGCACTCCGTCAGCTTTTGGATGAGCAGACGGCTGAAAATGGAGCGGTTGCCGCTTTCCAGCTCTCTGCGCATATCCACGATGGTTACCTGCGGCAGGGGACGGTTGTGCACGCGGTGGGGCATTTCCACCAGCGTGTAATCGCCGCGCCGGGCCATGGCAAAGGAGAGGATGCTGGGGGTGGCGGAGCTGAGAAGCACCGTGGCCCCCTCGCGCTTTGCACGGCTGAGCGCGACGCGGCGCGCATCATAGCGGGGGTGCTTGTCGCTCAGATAGGTTTGCTCGTGCTCCTCGTCGATCACGATCAGGCCCAGGTTTTCCAGCGGAGCAAAGATGGCGCTGCGCGCGCCCACCACAACGCGGGCGTGCCCCAGACGGATGCGGCGCCACTCATCGTAGCGCTGGCCATCGGTGAGGCGGCTGTGCAAAACGGCGGTTTCGGGGCCAAAGCGGGAGCGGAACCAGCGCACCATCTGCGGGGTGAGCGCTATTTCCGGCACCAAAATGATGGCGCTCTTGCCCAAAGCCAGCGTCTGGCGTACCATGGCCAGATAGACCTCGGTTTTGCCGCTGCCGGTAACCCCGTGCAGCAGAAACGCGCCCATGCCCTGCCTGAGAGAGGGCAGCATGGCCTCCAGCGCCTCCTGCTGATCACCGGTCAGGGGCGGGGCGTCGGTGGGGGAGACATCGTCCGTGCCATCCGGCGCGCGGAAAACCTCGCGCTCAAACAGGCGCACCAGCCCGGCCTGCTCCAGCGCCCTGAGCCCCTCGCGCGGATTGTTGACCAGCTGCGCAAGTTCGCTGACGGCCCGGGCCTCGCCGCTGGACAGCAGCCGCAAAAGCGTTGCGCGCTTGGTGGACCTGCGCTGAGCCTGCGCCTCCTTCTGCGCATCCACGCCATCCGCCAGCTGTGCATAGAGCGCTTTTTTGAGCTGGATGCGCCCCGTGCGCATGGCGGCGGGCAGCATCAGGCGCAGCGTTTCGGAAAGCGGGCAGTGACATTCCAGCGCCAGCTCCTGCGCCAGCGCAAGCAGCGGCGGCAAAAGCGCCGGATAGTCATCCAGACAGCGAAGAACGGGCTTCAGCTTTTCCGGCGGCACATCCGTCTGCTCATCGGGCACAAGCGCCACCACGAAGCCGTCCACCTGCCGCCTTCCCAGCGGCACCAGCACGCGCATGCCCACGCATACGGGCATGTCCTGCGGAATCAGGTAGGAAAAGGGGCGCGCCACATTGGTGTGCACCACATCCACAATGACCTGTGCGACCATGCCTGCGCTCCTTTCGTAAAAAACAGATTACCGGTAAAAACGATTCTGCGGCTTTACGCTGCTCTTTTTGCGCTTTTTGCCGCTGCCCTTGTGGGTAAGCCGCCACAGCAGCCGGATGGCCGCAAAGACGCCCGCGACCGGCAACAGCAGCATCATGACAAGTTCCACGGAAAGAGGCGGGAAGGGGTTGGGATCGGCATACACCAGCGCCTCAATTTCTTCCAGGCTGAGCGGCGCATTTTCCCGGCGCTCGATACTGCGGCTGGCCACCAGATCATACACCACCGGGCTGCCGCCGTTTTCGGGGTAGTAGGTCATGGTGCCCATTACCTCGCCCTGCGTGATGGGCGTGACAAAATCGCGCGTGTATTCAATGAGCACGGTTTGCCGCAGATTGCGCGCCTTGCTGGCCATTTCATCCTTGGTGGCTACGATGTAATGCCCCTGCGAGCCTGTCTGTGCGCGTATGCCAAGCTGCAGCCTGCCATAGCCGGGGTCGTCCAGCGAGAAGCCGGAGGTTTCCACCGTGATGGGGTTTTCCATGTACAGCTGCATGGGCGTCATGCTCACAAACTGCGAAA
>JAEDGL010000219.1 GCA_016297535.1 Clostridia bacterium
TTGGGGCTTTCCTTGGTAATCTGGATATCGTGGGGATGGCTCTCCTGCAGGCCGGCGCCGGTGATGCGGATGAACTCGGCCTCCTTGCGCAGGGCCTCGATGGTGGGGGTGCCGCAGTATCCCATGCTGGAGCGCAGGCCGCCCATCAGCTGATAGACGGTATCGGCCAGAACGCCCTTGTAGGGCACGCGGCCTTCCACGCCCTCGGGAACCAGCTTTTTGTTCTTTTCCTGGAAATAGCGGTCGCTGGAGCCCTGCGCCTGTTCCATGGCGCCAATGGAGCCCATGCCGCGGTATACCTTGAAGGAGCGGCCCTGATAGATTTCCACGGCTCCGGGGCTTTCCTCCACACCGGCCAGCAGGCTGCCCAGCATTACAGCGCTTGCGCCCGCGCCGATGGCCTTGGGAATATCGCCGGAGTATTTGATGCCGCCGTCGGCAATTACGCGAACGCCGTACTTGTCGGCCTCTCTGGCACAGTCGGCCACGGCGGTCAGCTGCGGCACGCCGATGCCGGCCACCACGCGGGTGGTGCAGATGGAGCCGGGGCCGATGCCCACCTTGATGCAGCTGGCGCCCGCCTCAATCAGGTCGTGGGTGGCGGCGGCGGTGGCAACGTTGCCCGCAATGATGGGCAGGTCGGGGTAGGCGGCGCGGATCTCCTTTACCTTTTCGATAACGCCGGAGTTGTGGCCGTGCGCGGAATCCAGAGAGACCAGGTCCACCTTGGCCTTCACCAGCGCCTCCACGCGGTACATGGCGTCCTTGGTGATGCCGATGGCCGCGCCGCACAGCAGGCGGCCCTTGCCGTCCTTGGCGGAGTTGGGGTACTTGGTGGCTTTTTCGATATCCTTGATGGTAATCAGGCCGCACAGCTCAAACTGATCGTTCACGATGGGCAACTTTTCAATGCGGTGGGCCGCCAGAATGGCCTTGGCCTCCTCCAGCGTGGTGCCCACGGGCGCGGTGATCAGGTTTTCGGAGGTCATAACCTCCTCGATGCGGCGGGTTTCATCAGTCTCAAAGCGCAGGTCGCGGTTGGTCAGAATGCCAACCAGCTTTTTGCCGCGGGTGATGGGTACGCCGGAAATGCGGTACTTGGCCATCAGCGCCTCGGCATCGCGGATGAGATGATCGGGAGAGAGGAAGAACGGGTCGGTGATGACGCCGTGCTCGCTGCGCTTTACCTTGTCCACCTGGGTAGCCTGCTCCTCAATGGACATGTTTTTGTGGATGATGCCCAGGCCGCCCTCGCGCGCCATGGCAATGGCCAGCCGGCCGTCGGTAACGGTATCCATAGCAGCGGACAGCATGGGGATGTTCAGCTTGATGCCGGGCATCAGTTCAACGGTGGTATCCACATCGCGCGGCAGCACGTTACTGGCACGGGGCACCAGGAGCACATCGTCAAAGGTGATCCCCGTGCGAATGTTATCTTCCAACATCGTTCGTTCCATCCTTTCTTATCTTTGGATTTCGGCTATTTTACCAGCGCAGCCATCGAATGTCAAGGGTTTTGGGGCGGAATATGAAAATAATGTTCTTTTCTTGTATTTTTTCTTCCATATTGCCTTTGACGGCGCTTCGCGCTATAATCGGAGCATATGCAACACCAGCAAAGGGAGGGACCTATTTATATGAAGAAAACCGTTTTGCGCAGCTATGCCCGGCTGATTGCCCGCAAGGGCGTCAATATCGAAAAGGGGCAGGAGGTTGTGATCGCCGCCAGCCTGGATCAGCCCGAATTTGTGCGCATACTGGTGGAGGAATGCTACCGCGCAGGCGCGGGCAAAGTGGTTGTGGAATGGGATTATCAGCCCCTGACCAAGCTGCATGTGCGCCACCAGAGCACCAAAACCCTCTCCCATGTGGAAAAATGGGAAGAAGAAAAATGGCAGCACTATGTGGACAGGCTTCCCTGCCGCATCCACCTGCGCAGCAACGATCCCGACGGGCTCAGGGGCATCAACACCGCCAAGCTGGCCAAGAGCCGTCAGGGCCAGTACAAGGTGCTCAAGTCCTACCGCAAGCAGCTGGAGGGCCGCTATCAGTGGTGCATCGCCGCCGTGCCCGGCAGGGCATGGGCCAAAAAGGTGTTCCCGGATCTTTCCCCCGCCCGCGCCGAGGAAAAGCTGTGGGAGGTTATCCTCTCCTGCTCCCGCGTAACCGATGATCCCCTTCAGGCCTGGGACGAGCACAACGCCGATCTGGCCAGCCGCTGCGAGTACCTCAACAACCTGCACATCCGCGAGCTGCGCTATCGCGCCGCCAACGGCACCGATCTTACCGTGGGCATGATTCCCCAGGCCGTGTTCTGCGGCGGCCTCGAAACCAGCCTCACCGGCCACAGCTTCAACCCCAACATTCCCAGCGAGGAGGTTTTCATCTCCCCCATGAAGGGCAAGGCCGAGGGCATTGTCTATTCCTCCATGCCCCTGAGCTACGAGGGCCAGCTGATCGAAAACTTCTGCTTGCGCTTTGAGGGCGGCAAAATTGTGGAGGTTAAGGCCGAAAAGGGGCAGGAGCAGCTGGAGCAGATGGTTTCCATGGACGAGGGCGCGGCCTACCTTGGCGAATGCGCGCTGGTACCCTACGACAGCCCCATCCGCAAGGCAGGCGTTCTGTTCTACAACACCCTCTTTGATGAAAACGCCGCCTGCCACCTGGCCATCGGCCGTGGCTTTATCGATACCATCCGCGACTACGGCCGCTATACCGGCGAGGAATGCCACCAGATGGGCATCAACGAATCCATGATCCATGTGGACTTTATGATCGGCACCGCCGACCTCTCCATCGACGCCGTCTGCGAGGACGGCTCCGTGGTGCCGGTGTTCCGCAACGGCAACTGGGCGTTCTGATCCGCCGGGTATCCAAAAAACCTTCCGCAG
>JAEDGL010000047.1 GCA_016297535.1 Clostridia bacterium
AGACTGTCGATAAACCCTCTGGGAGGTGTCGGAGGGCCGCAGCCCTCCGACTCTTATTCCGAGCCCAGCGACCTGTGCGGTGGGCTCGGTTGCCTTGCGCAGCAAGGCTTTCCTTACACCATTTGCCGCCCGGCGAGCCGTAGGCGAGTAGGCAAATGGTGCATCCCCGTCGGAAAAGATCGCCGCAGGCGAGCTTTTTCGACGCTCTGAAAGCCGGAGCAGTTTTGCTCCGGCTTTCTAAATGCGTTTGGGGCTGGTTTACTGCAGCTCTTTGCGATTGATAACGGCGTTGGCTTCTTCCACCCAACGCTCCAGCGTGGCCTGGATGTTTTCGGATTCCTTGGTCTCCTGCAGCTCGGCGGTCAGGCTCTCGCGGACGGCTTCGAGGCCAATTTCACCCTCGGCGATATCGCTTTCGTACCTGATGATGTGAATGCCATACTCGCTGCGAACAGCGCCGGATACATCGCCAATGGCAGAAAGCTTCATGGAAGCGGTTTTGAATTCATCCACCCAGTTGGTGCTGTCAGCGCTTACGGCATAGCCGGTGCTCTCGGCCGTCATGCCGGGATCCTCGTTATACTCTGTAATCAGCTGGTTAAAGTCTTCGCCTTCGGCCAGCTTTGCGGTAATCTCGTCCACCTTGGGCTGCAGCTTGGCATAGGCCGCCTTGCGCGCAGTCTCCAGCTTGGCCTGCAAATCGGCCAGTTCATCCTTCAGGACCGTAGCGTCCTCATCCTGGGCCAGATTGTCGATCGCGGTCTGCTTTTCGCTGATCGAGGTCTCCAGCTCGTCCATGGCGCTTTCATCCTCCTGGGTAAACTTGAGCAGGATGTGCTTTACATAGCGGTAGCCCGCGGGCGTATAGTAGGGCGTGGTGCCGTTGGTAAGGGCGGTGCCGTAGGAGGCAGGCGTGGTTTCGTAGGAGGTCTTGTCCCTTTCCACACGGGCGTTGTACTCGGTGGTCAGCTCCTCCTCGGAAACGGTGACATCCTTGTTGATTTCGGCCGTCAGCTTTTCCTGGGATTTGGCATAGCGGGCTTCCTGCACCAGGGTTTCGTAGTCGGGATAGCCCATGGCCGTCATTTCCTCTTGAATAGCGGCTTCCAGCTCATCGCCGGTCAGCTCGGTATCCGAGAAGTAGAAATTTTTGATGGTGTCGTGGTAGAGCTGATAATCTTCCTGAGCGGAGGCTTCGATCTCGACCATTTCCTCATCGGTGAAGGTATCAAAGCCATAGTCGGCCAGCTTGGCATCTACCACGGCGTTCTGAATGAGGCTTTCAATGGCCTGATCCTGCGCGTTGGCAACCACGGTTTCGGAGGTGCGGTCGTAGTTCATGCCATAGTAAGCATACATTTGCTCGTTGTAGTTGAGAATGGCCTCGGTCTGGGCCTGAATTTCTCCCTTGGTGATGGTTTTTCCGGCAACTTCAATAATGGGGGTTGCCCGATCGACCGCTTCATCCTTGATAATCAGGGAACAGCCGGTGCTCATCACGAGAGCAATCACCAGAACCAACGCCAGAAGAACGCGCTTGCGCATTGTCTTTTCTCTCCAATCTATATAGGTAGTCAAAAGGAACACTTTGTGTATTATACCCGATTCACCGCTTTCGGGCAAGGCTTTTTCGGTATGTTTACGCGATATTCATACATATGAAATGTGATGGATTCATTCGGCCTTCCAGCTCATAAGCCCGTCGCCGGTTTCAAGGTGCCTGATGGTGAACACGCCGTCCTGATACACCATATAGCTCTTGGGCTGCCCCTCCTTGGGCAAAGCGGCGGAGCCGGGGTTGAGGCAGGTGAAATCCGCCTGATGCCATACGCCGTGCACATGGGTGTGGCCGTGGATCAGCACATCGCCCGGTTGATGGGGCGGCGGGCATTCGGCGTTAAACAGGTGGCCGTGGGTGATGAACGCGCAGCGGCCATTCTCCAGAGGCAGAAGCATGCTGTCGGCGCGAATGGGAAAGGAAAGCACCATCTGATCCACCTCGGCATCGCAATTGCCGCGTACGCACAGCGGGGTTACGCGAAAACCGTTGAGCAGCCGGATGACTTCTTTGGGCGCGTACTGGTCGGGCAGATCGTTGCGGGGGCCGTGGTAGAGCAGGTCGCCCAGCAGAATCAGCCGGTCGCAGCCCTCGGCCTCAAAGCGGGCCAGCACCCTTTCGGCGGCGGATGCGCTGCCGTGAATATCGGAGGCAAACAGAATTTTCATGGCTTACTCCATCCCTTCCAGCTCAAGAATGACCGGGCAGTGATCGCTGCCCAGCACCTGATCGTGAATATCGGCGATTTTTACATTGGGAGCTATCCGCTGGCTGACCAAAAAGTAGTCAATACGCCAGCCGATATTCCTTTCGCGGCTTTTCATCATGTAGCTCCACCAGCTGTAACGATCCTTCTCATCCGGGTGAAGCAGGCGGAAGGTATCCACAAAGCCGCGGGAAAGCAGCGCCTTCATCTTGTCGCGTTCCTCGATGGTGTAGCCGGCGTTTCGCTCGTTGCTTTTGGGATTTTTCAGATCGATGGCTTCTCTGGCCACATTCATGTCGCCGCAGACCACCACCGGCTTTTCCCTGTCCAGCTCGCACAGATAATCCGCAAAGGCATCTTCCCAGGCCATACGGTAGCTGAGTCGGGTCAGCTCACGCTGGGAGTTTGGCGTGTAGACAGTAACCAGATAGAACTTTTCAAACTCAAGCGTAATCACGCGGCCCTCGTGGTCGTGCTCCTCAACGCCAATGCCATAGCGCACGGAAACAGGCTGCATACGGGTATAAATAGCCGTACCGGAATACCCCTTTTTCTCGGCGCTGTTAAAATACTGCTCGTACCCCTCGGGCGAAAAATCCGCCTGTCCGGGCTGCATTTTGGTTTCCTGCAGACAAAACGCGTCTGCGTTGATCCGGTCAAAATAATCGCCAAAGCCCTTGGTAAGGCAGGCGCGCAGACCGTTCACATTCCAGGATATAAGGCGCATGGGATTCCTCCTTGCGATTTTTTCTCGCTGTCTATTGTATCATAGCTACAAGCCCTGCGCAATGGATGATGCCATTCAGAAGCGCCATGAAAAAAGGATGTGTACCTGTAACAGGAGCTTTTACGGGCCAGAAACGCATGAACGTCAAAAGCGTCCCGGAAAACCGGGACGCTCAGTTTGTGAAAAAACCTATAGGGAGTTGTCAGAGGGGCCACAGCCCCTCTGACTTTGGTTCGTATCGCCCGGCTTAGCCGGGCGGGCGGGGAGTTTTCGGCTTTGCCGAAAACATTTCCGCCAGTTCCTGGCAGAAAAGATCGCCGCAGGCGAGCTTTTTTGCCATGCTGAGCATTCCTGAAAATCGCAGAAAGCTTGGGAAGGATACTCAGGCGTAATCAGATTTCGGGAATCTGGATCTTGATTTCCCTACCCAGCTTGGCCGACTTGCAGATGCCATCGATGATGGCCTGGTTGTACAGAATCTGGCTGGAGGGTACGGGCGCGCCCTTGTCGGAATCGATCGCATCCAGGAAGGAGCGGATCTTGCGGTCAAACAGCTTGCCATCGGAGGGCAGGATCGGAATTTCGGTTACCACCTGCTCGCCTGCAACGTCGGTGTACAGCTTCATGGGGCCGCCCACGGTGCCGTTCCAGCACTCGGTGGAGGGAATGCGCAGCGCGGCCTTTTTGCCAAGGATGACCGTATCGCCGGGAGTATCCAGGTGCATGGCCCAGGAAATGCGGAAGTCCAGGATGATGCCGCCCTCCAGACGGATGAACGCAGCCGCAAAATCATCCACGTCAAAGCGGTCGGCGTTTTCCTTGGCGGTGTGGAAGCGGTCGGGCTTCATGTACATCTCATTGGTGCCAAAGAAGTTGCTGGTGTAGCCGGTAACGGTGAGGGGCTTGGGATAGCCGATGGCGTTGAGCACCATATCCAGCGAATAGCAGCCGATATCGCCCAGCGCGCCCAGGCCGGCGGTCTTCTGCTCGATAAAGGTGCTGTTGGGGATGCCGCGACGGCGGCCGCCGCCGGTCTGGATGTAGTAAACCTCGCCCAGCGCGCCGGAATCCACGATCCGCTTGATCATCTGCATGTTTTCATCCATGCGGGGCTGGAAGCCAATGGACAGCAGCTTGCCGCTTTCCTTCTCGGCGCGGATGATCTCCACCGCTTCCTCGGTGGTTACGCACATGGGCTTTTCCAGCAGCACATTGATGCCGGCCTTGAGGCAATCGATGGTACATTCGGCATGGGTGCGGTTGTAGGTGCACACGGACACGGCGTCCAGGTCCTTTTCCGCGGCCAGCATTTCGGTGTGATGGCCGTAGAGGTGCGCGTTCTCAATGCCATAGCGCTTGGCAAACGCCGCGGCCTTGCCGGGGATGAGATCGGCCAGGGCGACGATCTCCACATCGGGCTGGGCCAGGTAGCTTTCGGCGTGCGCCTCGGCAATCCAGCCGGTGCCGATAATGGCAACCCGGTATTTGCGGCTGTACTGGCGCTCTTCCTGAACGGTTTGGGTAAAGTTGGACAGAACGGTATCGCTCATGATAGGATTCTCCTTTTCCATTTTGTTTGGAACTTATTTCAAGCCAAGCTTTTTGAGCGTGCCAATGCTCATTTCGGCAGCCTCCAGCGGCGTACGGCCCACGGACAGATCCTGCTCCACCACAAACCACTCCGCGCCGCTTTCGATACCGGCCTTCAGCACCTCTTCCACGTTCTGGCAGCCATAGCCCACGGGGCGGAACTCAAAGGCCTGCGTATCCTTCTTTTCGTTCTCGTCCAGGCCGATCAGCGCATAGGGCGTGGAGCCTTCCTCCTTGCGGCCCACAAAATCCTTCAGATGTACCACCGGGCAGCGGCCGGCGTACTTGCGGATGTAGGCGGCGGGATCCTCGCCCGCGTACTTCACCCAGCAGATGTCCAGCTCGGTTTTGATCACGCTTGCGGGCAGCGCCTCGTAGAGGAAATCCAGGCCGTACATGCCGCTGAGCTTGACAAACTCAAAGTCGTGGTTATGGTACAAAAGCGTCATGCCCGCTTCCTTTACCAGACGGCCAAATTTGTCCATCACGGCAAGGGCGTGGGCAAAGCCGGGCGCGCCGGGACGGGTGGCGTCGTCCAGATAGGGCACGGCGATGTACTGGCAGCCAATGGCCTGATGATAGGCGATAACGCCAAACATATCCGCCTCAATCTGGACAAAGGGCACGTGGCTGGAAATGGCCACCAGGCCATTGCGGTCCAGCATTTCCTTCACCGCTTCGGCGCTCAGGCCGTAAAAGCCGGCAAACTCCACGCCGTCGTAGCCCATGCCCTTGAGGGCGGCCAGCACGGCGTTCAGATCCTTCGCGGCTTCCTCACGGGCAGAGTAAATCTGATATGCAACGGGACGTTTTTCCATTTTCAAAACACCTCCTTGGTATTTGCTTTCATTATAGTCAAACAGGGCTTTTCTGTCGTGCCAGTTTGTGATATGATTGTGTCAAAATCCGCTATTCTTGTTTGGATTGCAGGAGGCATGACATGCAGCAGATTTACGAGCTTTCCCGCGATGAAACCCCGCGCGTAAGTGCGTGGCACAAGAACAACAACCATTTCCACGCCCATTTTCACAGTACGATCGAGCTGGTTTATGTGGAAGGCGGCGTGCTGTGCGCCATGCAGGACGGTGTTTCCACGCTTGTGCCCGCCGGTTATCTGATAGTCAATTCCAGCTATGTGGTGCACAGCTATTCCACGCCGGAAAGCTCGCGCATCATCGTGTGCACAGTGCCCCTGTCCGCCGTACCGCCGCTGCGCGGGCAGCTTTCGAGAAGCCGCTTTGCCCGGGGCATTGTGGATGCGCGCGGCATGAAGGAATGCAGGCGCATTCTGACCATGATGGCCGATCCCGCCAACGAGCACAACACGCTTTTTCTCAACGCGCTTGCCCAGGCGCTGCTGGCGTTTCTGATTGAGCGCATCGGCCTTTGCGACAACACGGCCGATGATGAAAACGACCTGATCAAGCGGGTGCTCATCCACCTGCAGGAGCACGCCGCCGACCCGATCAACGTTGCGCAGGTGGCCGCCCATTTCGGATACAGCGCGGGCCGTTTTTCGCACATCTTTAACGAGCGCATCGGCTGCTCCTTTACGCGCTATGTCAACAATCTGCGCTGCTACAACGCCCGTCGCATGCTTCTGGAAAGCAATCTGCCGCTGATTGATATTGCCACGGCCTGCGGCTTTTCCAGCATGCGTACCTTTCACCGCGTATACAAAAACCTGACGGGACAAACCCCTCGCGCGGTAGAGAATCATTGAATCCCGAACCGCCTCATGGTATAATAGATAAAACCATTGCTGAAAAGAGGTGCCACGATGGCTGCATCAACCTATAAATGCCCAAGCTGCGGCGGTTATCTTGCCTTCGAGCCGGAATCCCAGAAATGGAAATGCCCCTTCTGTGATTCTGTTTTTGAAGAAAGCGCCATTCTGGAAAGGAAAACCACGCCCGAGCCGGCCCCGTCTGCGGACGGACATCAGGTGGTCTACCGCTGCCAGAGCTGCGGCAGCGAGATTATGACCGATGAAACCACGGTAGCCACGCATTGCTACTACTGCCACAGCCCCGTGGTGCTGCAGGGCAAGCTGACCAACGAAATGCGCCCGGACAGCGTGCTTCCCTTCCAGGTGGACAGGGAAAAGGCCGTGGAGCATTTTATGAAATGGGTCAAAACCAAGCGCTTTGTGCCCAAGGCGTTTTTCCGACCGGCCCAGATTGAAACCATGAGCGGCGTCTACTATCCGCACTTTGTCACCGAGTGCGAGGTGGAGGGCTGCGTGGACGGCGAAGGCCGCAACACCAGCGTAAGCAACTCCGCCAATTACGTGGTTACCAAAACCGATCACTTCCATGTGCGGCGCGAGGGCAGGATCACCTTCCACTCCATCATGCGACCGGCCCTTTCCAAGGCCAACCGCAAGCTGTCCGACGGCATTCACCCCTTCCCCCTGGAGGATCTGAAGCCCTTCTCGGACGCCTATCTTTCCGGCTTTCTGGCCGAACGCCGGGATATCGATGCCGAAAGCATCCGCCCGGAAATTGAAAAAGAGGTGGCATCGTATGTGGAGCCGCTTTTAAGCGACACCGTGCATTACGGCAGCCAGTCTCTCTCTCCCTCTTCAAAGGTGAAAAAGCTGAAATCCCGCTATGTTCTGCTGCCCACGTGGATTCTTACCTACCCCAACAGGCACAACCGGGAGGATCCCTACTACTACGCCATGAACGGCTGCACCGGCGAAATCTGCGGCAAGCTGCCCGTCGATCGCAAAAAGCTGTACCTGACCGCACTGGGCGTTGGCGCCCTCGTGTTTGCGGCGGGCTGCATCCTGTGCTATTTCCTGTTGTGATGAAGGGAGGCAAAAGCAGATGAAGAAACTATTTGTGCTATTGCTGTGCGTGCTGACCTGCTTCTGTTTCTGCGTTCAGGCGGAAGGCGCGCGGATTATTGACGACGCCAATCTCTTTTCCGCCGATGAGGAGATCGCGCTGTACGGGCTGATCGACCGTTTCCAGCAGCAAACCGGGATGGATTTCGTCATTTACACCTCCGCCGCCGCCCACGACGAAAGCCAGGCCTCCATTGCGGATGATCTGTACGATTACGGCGGATACGGGCTGGGTGAGGAGCGCAGCGGCATATTGTACTTTATTGATATGTACGAGCGCATTCCCTACCTGAGCACAACCGGCGCGATGATCGACTATATGACCGACGAGCGGATTGAAGCCGCCCATGAAAGCTGCTACAGCCTGCTTGCCTCCGCCCGCTACGCCGATGCTGCCGAGCAGATGATCCACGCCGTGTACGGCTACTGGGAAAAGGGCATTCCCGAGGGCCAGTACCGCTATGATATCATTACCGGCCAGCGGCTGACAGCGCGCCACAAGGTGCTTACCGGCAGCGAGCTGCTGGTGTGTGCCCTGATCGGGCTGGTGGTTGCGCTGCTGTTTATCAAAACCGTGCTGGGACGCTATTCCCTCAAGGGCACCACCTACCACTACGCCTTCCGCTCCAACAGCGATGTGGAGGTGACTGCCGCTACGGATGAATACCTGCGCACCACCACCACGCGCACCCGCAAGCCGGATCCGTCTTCCTCTTCTTCCGGCAGCAGCCATTCCGGCGGCAGCGGCGTTCATCATTCCTCCAGCGGCACCAGCCACGGCGGCGGCGCCGGGCGTAAGTTCTAACCAAAAACGGGAAAGCCGGCGGGCCAATGCCCCCGGCTTTTGTTTCAGAAAAGAGGATGAGGATGGAAAAGCAACGCTGCAGCTGGGCCAAAGGCGCGCTGATGGAAAAGTACCACGATGAGGAATGGGGCATCCTCACCCGGGATGAGCAGAAGCTGTATGAAATGCTGCTTCTGGAAGCGTTTCAGGCGGGGCTTTCATGGTATGTGGTGCTGAGCAAGCGGGAGAGCTTCCGCCGCGCATTTGACGGGTTTGACGCGCATAAAATAGCCGCGTACGGCGAAGATAAAATCGAGGCGCTGCTCGGGGATGAGGGGCTCATCCGGTGCAGGCGAAAAATCGCCGCAGCCGTGACAAACGCGCAGGTCTATCTGCGCATTGTGGATGAATTTGGCAGCTTTGCCGCCTACCTGGATCGCTTTACCGGCGGCAGGGTAACGGAAAACACCACAGGCTGTTTTCTTACCACCTCGCCGCTCAGCGATGCCATTTCCAGAGACCTGCGCAAACGCGGCATGCGCTACATGGGCTCGGTAACGGTGTACAGCTATCTGCAGGCCATCGGCGTTATCAACGACCACGAGCCGCAGTGCTTTCTGCATGCCAGAGGCTGATCTCTGGTTATCAAGAACCATCCGCCCGAGAACTGAAGCAAATGCAGCGCACGGGATTTTGAAGGGCTTTTCCCTTGTGAAAACCGCAAAGAAAAGCCACCCGGAGGGAGCGTATTGTTGAGCCATCGGTTTCGTGCATGGAATGATCGCATGAACGGGCTGCCGCGCAAGGCGGCGCTGGTTGCGGTAACCTTTGGAGCCGCAGCGCTTCTTTTGTGGATGCTTCCGTATCTGTGGCCGTTTGCGGCGGCCTTTTTGTTTTCCAGAATACTGGAACCCTTCGTGCGCTTTGCCTCGAAGGGCTTTTCGCGCTTGAGCGCGCACAGGCGGCGCGCTCTGGCAACGGTTATCGGCATGGTTTGGCTGTTTGGGCTGGCGGGCGCCATTGTGAGCGCGCTGATTGCCCGGCTGTGGCAGGAGCTGACCGGCTTTGTGCGCAGCCTGCCGCAGCTGCTTCAGTGGGCCAACGATCAGGCGGTTCCCGCGCTGCTTTCCGTATATCAGCGCTTCAGCGTGCTCCTGCCGGACGGATTTGAGCCGATGATTGAGAATGCGCTGCATTCATTGGGACAAAACGCCGTCAAATGGGCGGCATCCGTATCCGCATGGGTTACCAGCGGCGCATGGAGCACCGCCGCCTCCATCCCCCATGCGCTGCTCAGCCTTGTGCTGATGATGATGGGCACCTATTACCTGACCGCGGACCGCGCGCGCATCGCGGCATTTTTTCACCGCACCTTTCCGGATGAAATGATGAAACGCAGCCGTCTCATCCGCGCCAGCCTGTTAAAGGCGCTGATGGGGCAGCTGCGCAGCCAGCTGATGATATCGCTGGTGGTGATGTTTTTTCTGATGATCATGCTGGGAATATCCGGCGTACGTTACGGCGCGGCAATCGGCATGCTGATTGGCATTGCGGACGCCCTGCCGCTGCTGGGCGCAGGCGCGTTTCTGATTCCATGGAGCCTGATCAGCTTTCTGGCGGGACAAAACGGTATGGGGATCACGCTGGCGTGCCTGTACGCAGGGGCGATCATCATACGGCAAATTCTGGAGCCCCGCCTGGTTGGGCGGCAGCTGGGGCTGTATCCGCTGGCCACGATGATCTCCATCTATCTCGGCTACCGGCTGCTGGGGTTTGCGGGGCTGCTGATTGGCCCGGTGCTTCTGCACCTGGCCAAAGCCGTGCTGGACGCGGATGAGGTGGCTACACAAGCCCCGTCATAAGCACGTCGATGGCCTGGTTGTACACATAATGGCATCGCACGCCGTTTACCGAAACGGCGTCGGAAAACACATCCAGCCGGTAGCCTTCCAGCTGGCGGATGTCGCCCGTCTCGGTTACCAGCGTAATGCGCCAGCGCGGCTCGGCGGCGTAAACGGCGTTTGATGGAATGTCGCCCTCCACTGTAAAGGCGTTCAGACCATCCAGCAGCAGCTCAAGCTGCTCCTGCGGCATTGACCGGCCATTCAGGGTAGCGCTTGTGCGAGAGCCCTCCTCTCCCCCGGCATCCGTTTCCGGCTCGCTGCCTTCCGGGAGGATTTCGGTGCGGGTAATGCGTACCTCCACCGTAGTATCGGGCAATTCAAACACAACCTCGCCAAGCGGACGATCCCCCATGGCCGCGGGCGTGCGGGAGATCAGCCGCCGCCAATCGGCCTGCACAAGCGTTTCCGCCAGAAAACGGCTGATCAAATAGATATCCCCCTGATAGGCGCAGGTATAAAAGAAGTCGCCCTCCTCCCGCCCGATCACAAAACGCAGGCTCTGCGCAGGGCTTTGGGCGGTGGTCAGGGTACCGTCTTCTGTAATCACATTGCTCAGTCCCTCGCGCTGGGTAATCTGCAGAACGCACAGCGGCTGGTCAAAGCCGTAGGCGGCGCTGTTTTCCTGCGTCAGGGGTGCTTCGTAGGCGCCAAGGCGAAACTGTCCGATAGCCGTAAGCAATGTTTGAACGGTATCATCCGCAACAGGATAGCGGCAGGGCGCGGTCAGTTCGCCCCGAGTGCCGGTTTCAAACGCAAAGGCGCATTCGCCGTTGGCGTTTTGAATGCGCAGGCTATCCACCAGCGAGCCAACCACGCTGACCTGCTGAAAGGGCAGCAGCAGGTTTTGCGACACGGAAAGGGTTTCCAGCACGCCGGAATCGCACAGGTAAATGCCCGGCGCGCCGCTCCAGCGGTAGTAGTATTCCGTTCCGCCGTGCACCAGGGAACCTACCTCCATCGTTTCCTCGCTGCCGTCCAGATAGCGTACAACCGCCCTGCACAGAGGGGCGGAAAAGCCCATGGCCTCCAGCTCGTCCGCCGCTTCGGCGGCGTCCTGCGTTACGGTATTCTGCACGGTGATCCGCGTAAGCGTTTCCAGTATGCGCGTCTGATAGGTTTGGTCGATGGGCGCAAGCGTTCCGTTTTGCTCAAGCATCAGCGCGCCGTTGCGCATGCACAGGGGATAGCTGCTTTTTCCATCCGGATAAATGGTTACGGTGTCCAGCTGCTCCGCCTCGCGGGTGGCGATGGTACGCACGGTGGACTCAACGATTTCGTAATCCAGCCTTCCGGCGGGAAAGGTTTTTTGAATGGCGGGCAGCAGCAGCACAAACGCGGCCGACAGCACAAGCGCGGCGCCCATCAGCCACACAGGCCATCTGCGGCTGGTTTTTCGAATTCTTTTTTTGGGCGGATGCTGCAAGGCACTCCCTCCTTATCGGTTTTTGCGGGGGATCAGCACGCACAACCCGGCAATGACCACCAGCAGCGGAATCGCCGCCGTCAGCGCAATGCCCACCGGCTGGCTGCCCACGGTCAGCGCAGGGCGCAGCGCCGTGGAAGCCATGATATCCAGCGATACCGTCTGCTCCGGCAAAAGCTCTCCCAGCAGCATGAGGATGAATTCCTCGTTAAAGGTGCGCTGGTAGATGTATTCGTTGATGAACATGGCGCTGTTGCCAATGGCAAACGCGCGGCTGATGCTGCCGTCGGAGAACATGCGGTGGGCAAAAACGGCCACGCTGATTTCTCCGCTTACATCGCCGGGCTGCCTGTCAATGCTGATTACGCCATCCGTCAGACTGCGCACATAGGCGTTGGGGCCGGTTTTGAGCACGGTGGCCACGGACAGGCTTTCGGTGGGCTCTCCCGGCGTTTCAAAAGCCGTAGCGGCGGGCATCAGCAGCACATCCATGCCCGCGTTGATCAGCGGCAGGGTCATATCCAGCTGGTTCATATAGGGCAGCAGGGAAAGCTGCTCCTCGTAATAGCTGCCGGTATCCTGCTCGCCTGCCACCACCACGCCCTCCACGGGCACAATGCCGTAGCTGCGCAAAAGCGCCATGTAATTGGGCATGCTCTCCATGGGATCGGTATAATCCCGCATCGCCAGCAGGCTGCCTCCCCCGCGGGCAAATTCGCTGATCAGCTGGATCTCGGCATCGCTCAGGTCCTTCTGCGGCGCGGCCAGCACCAGCATATCCACCTCGTCCAGCGTATCGCCGGACAGCAGGTTGACAAAGCGCGTGTCGTAGTTGTTGCTGGCAAGAAAGCTCAGCAGCACCGTCAGCGCGCCTTCATCCAGCTCGGCATGCCCCTGCAGAAACCCAATCGTGGGCACGCGGCTTTGCGCCACGTACACAATGGCCTCGGTCAGCTTTTTTTCATAGGCAAGGCCCTGTATTTCAAAGGTGCCCTTTTCAATGTTGTAGCCCTGGGTAAGAAAATCCGCATAGGTGAGCAGGCGGTAGCGGCCCGTATCGGGGCAGTTGACGATGACGGCGTCCGCCTGAATCTCGTTCCCCAGCTCTCCCTGAAAGCGGGTAAGCACACCGGGGTTTTTGACGATGTCCGTGGGATAAACCCTGACCCGGTCGCTCAGCACCCCGTAGCGCTCCAGCAGATTGAGCACCTGCGTATCCACCGCGCCGTTCTGATACAGCAGGTACAGCTCCACATCGTGCTGCAGGCGGGAAAGCACCTCGGCGGTTTCCTCTCCCGTGGTGGCATAGCCGTTAAAGCTGAAATCGCGCTTCCAGCCGTATTCATCCTCCAGCGCCTTTACCCCTACGTTAAGCAAAACGCACATCAGCACAAACGCCGCCATCAGCAGCGCGCCCCGCCTGCCGTGCCGCCAGCGCGGCTGACGCAGGCGCGACAGCCATTTCCAGCCTGTTTTTTTCATGCCGCGCCTCCTTCCGAAAAACGCCGCGCATCCAGAACGCGCACCGCCGCTACCAGACAGCATGCGATAAAGGTAAGAAAGAACAAAATGCCGGAATAGCTGAGCTGCCCAAGCCGGAAGGGCTCGTAGCGGTCGTACAGGCTGATAAAGCCCAGCACCTCCTTAAGCCAGGCAACGGACAGGGTATCGGCCAGCAGATCCGCCATCCACAGCAGAAAATTGGCGGCAAAGGCCGTCACCGCGCCGGTCATCTGGTTTTTGGCAAAGCAGGTTACAAACAGATCCAGCGCCAGAAAGCTGAGGCTTTGCAGCGAAAAGCCCAGATAGCCCACAAACCATTCCCCCGGATACACCCGGCCGCAGATGGCAATGATCAACGTGTACACATTGGTAAGCGCAATGGTCAGCATCATGACAGCCGCCGCCGCCAGATACTTGCCAAGCACCACGGCGCCGACGGAAACCGGGCTGGTCAGCACCAGCTGATCGGTGCGCTTCTGGCGATCCTCGCAGATCAGGCGCATCACCAGCAGCGGGCACAGCAGCATCACCAGCATCGTCATGGTGGAAAGAAAGGTGAGCAGGTCGCCCGTAAGGTTTTTGAGGTTGTACAGGGAAAACAGCACCCCGGACAGGGTAAGGTATACGCCCATAAACACATAGCCGACCGGCGTGCGGAAATAGGCCAGAAAATCGCGTTTGAAAATGGTGAGCATGTCCGTTCTCCTTTTTTGCGTTCAGCGGGCGATCACCCGGAGGAACACCTGTTCCAGGCTGTCCTCCTGGCGGGAAAGATGCACAATGGGAATGCCCATCTGGCACAGCAGCCCAAACAGCGCGCGCTCCGGTTGCAGGCAGCCTTCAAAGCGGATGAGCACCGTTGTCTCATCCCTTCCGGCACCGGGCTGCACCTCCACGCGCCTCACTCCCTCCAGCTTTCGCAGACGGCCCAGAACGCGCTCCTGCGCCGCGGCCACGGTTAGCAGCAGCGTGCTTTGTTCGGAATGCTGCATGGCGTTCATTTCCGTATCCAGCTTTACCTCGCCGTGGTCCAGAATGACCACATGGTTGCAAAGCTGCTGCACCTCGCTGAGAATGTGGGAGCTGAACACAATGGTGCGCCCCCGGCCCAGCGTGCGGATCAGCCCGCGGATTTCGGTAATCTGCCGGGGATCCAGCCCAACCGTGGGCTCGTCCAGCACCAGCACCTCGGGATCGCCGCACAGGGCCTGCGCCAGCCCGGCGCGCTGGCGGTAGCCCTTGCTGAGGTGGCCCAGCATGCGGCTGCGCATTTCCGTCAGGCCGGTCAGCTCCATCACCTCGTCCACATGGGCGGCAATGGCATGCTTGTGCACCCCGCGAAGCGCCGAGGCAAAGCGCAGGTATTCGTTCACCGTCATTTCATCATACAGGGGCGGCTGCTCCGGCAGATAGCCCAGATGGCGCCTTGCCTGCGCCGGCTCCAGCAGCGTATCATACCCCTCAATGAGGGCGCGGCCCTCCGTGGGCGCCAGATAGCCGGTCAAAATATTCAAAAGCGTGGTCTTGCCCGCGCCGTTTTGCCCAAGCAGCCCGACAATGCTGCCCTTTTCCACCCGCAGGCTTACGTTTTTCAGCGCCTGCACGCTGCCGTAGCGGCGGCTTACGTTTTGAATGTCGATCAATGCGCTATCCTCCATCAACCGCAGTAGGGACAAACCATTTCCTTTCTATCATACCACGGAAAACAACGCAGCGGGTGAAGGTTTTGTAAATTTCACAAAATCAAAAAATGGCTCCCAAACCGTTGACACCCGGAAAGCAACGTGGTATAATCTCTTCTGTAAGCAGAAGCTGCCCGCTTCTCACCGCGCGAACATCTTGCGATGGTCATGGCACATAAGTCCATGGGGTGTGTACGGCGGGTAGTGTGCCCGGCGTTTTTTTGTGCGAAAAACGCCCGAACCATTTGGAGGTGTATGGATATCAACGAGCCGATGATCAATGAGGAGATCCGCGACAGAGAGGTGCGCGTGATCAGTGCGGACGGTACGCAGCTTGGCGTTATGCCCACCCGCGCCGCCATCGAACTGGCCGAACAGCAGGGGATGGATCTGGTAAAGATTGTTCCCACCGCCCAGCCGCCGGTTTGCAAGCTGATGGACTACGACAAGCACCGCTATGAGCAGTCCAAGCGCGAGCGTGAATTGCGCAAGA
>JAEDGL010000048.1 GCA_016297535.1 Clostridia bacterium
CCAGGCAGAATGGACTGGTATGCCTGTGCGTTCTTCATAACAGCCAAAAAGGCAAAAGGTGTTCATGAATTCAGAGCGTCGAAAAAGCCCACCTGTGGCGATCTTTTCCGACGGGAATGCACCATTTGCCTACTCGATTACGGCTCGCCGGGCGGCAAATGGTGTAAGGAAAGCCTTGCTGTGCAAGGCTTCCGAGCCCACCGCACATGACGCTGGGCTTGGAATAAGAGTCGGAGGGCCGCGGCCCTACCTCCCAGAGGGTTTATCGACAGCCTGGAATCGATTATACCATGTGTTCTCTGATTTCTCAAGAAAGCATGTCAAAAAACACCTCCATGGAATGAAATTCCATGGAAGTGGCGCGAATGCTGATTTACTGCTGCTTGAGCGTGATAACCACGTGGCGGTTGGGCTCTTCGCCCTCGGAATGGGTGGTCACGGCGTCGTTTTGCTGCAAAGCGCTGTGCAGAATGCGGCGCTCGTAGGGATTCATGGGTTCCATAACCACCTTGCGCCCGGTTTTGATCGCGCGGTTGGCCATGCGGTTGGCCAGGCGGCGCAGCGCTTCCTCACGCTTGGCGCGATAGTTTTCGGTATCCAGGGTAACGCGGGTGTAGCCTTCCTGGCCACGGTTGACATACAGGCTGGTCAGATACTGCAGGGCGTCCAGCGTTTCGCCGCGGCGGCCAATCAAAATTCCCAGCGTGTCGCCAAACATATCCACGCGTACATTGCCCTCTTCATCGCGGCGGGCGTTTACACTGACGCTTACACCCATGCGCTCGGTCAGGCCCAGCAGAAACTCCTGCGCCTTGCCTTCGGGCGTGTCAGGGTCGCACATCACCGTTTCGGACGCGTTATCCTCGGCAGCGGGCTCCTCCTTCGCTTCCTCGGCTTTGGGCTGCTTTGCGGGTTTTTCGGCCTTGGGCTTGTTTTCCTTGGCGGGCTTGGGCTGCTTTTCGTCGGCTTCGGGCTTTTCGGCCTTTGCCTTTTGCTTGCGGGAAGGCTTCTTTTCGGCCTTGTCGCTCTTTTCGGGCGCCTTCATCGCATCTTCCAGATTGACCTCGTCAAGCAGATCAGCGGATTCCTCTTCTTCCTCGCGCACGGTCAGGCGCACGACGAATGGCTTGCTGCCAATGCCCAGAAAACCCTTGGTGCCTTCCTCAACAATGTCGATGGTAACGTCGGCAATGGAAGCTTCCAGCTTTTCCAGGCCCAGGCTGATCGCTTCTTCCATCGTTTTGGCGCTGGATTCTACGGACCTCATTTCAGGCTCTCCTCCTTATTGGTCTTCTCCTTTTTTTCCATGTTCTCAAACACCTTGTTGAGGATGATGCTCTGGATCCACGCAAATACGTTGGAAACAACCCAGTACAGAGAGAACAGTGCGTTGTAGCTGGAGCAGATCCACAGAGAGAACAGCGGGAAGAAATACTTCATAAACTGGCCAGTGGTATTGGGCTGGCCGTTAGCGGCGGGCTGCTGGGGCTGGCTGATCGTCATCAGGTACTGGGTAACGGCAGACAGCACGGGCAGGATGAACCAGCCGTTGTTGTTGGCATAAATCCTGAGCTGGGTAATCAGCAGGTTTACGCTGGGCATAACAGACCACAGCTGGGTCTGCTCGGCGTAGATCGGCAGGGTTTGCAGGGCAGCAAACACGGTTTCGCCGTTAAAATTGGCGGCATCAATGCCAAAGGACGCCAGCGCATTCACCTGCTCGGCGCTCAGGCTTGCAAACACCTGGGCCCAATGTTCCGCCTGGATCATCATCAGACTATTCTGGTTTGCCAGGATGGGGGTAAAGGGGCTGTCGGGCATCCAGATGTTTTTAATCCACAGGAAGCCTTCAAACTCGGCGGTGCCGGTGGTCAGCAGCTCTGCGCACTGCCGGGCAAGCTCGAGGTTGGCAACGGTGCGCATGGCTCCCCACATGCACCAGAGAATCGCCATGCTCAAAATCATGGGCAGACAGCCGCTCATGGGGCTTACGCCCTCCTTGCGGTAGAGCTCGGCCATCTTTTGGTTCAGCTTTTCCTTGTCGCTGGCGTACTTCTTTTGCAGGCGCTGCATTTCGGGCTGAATAAGCTGGGTTTTGCGCATGCCCTTGCGGCTTTTGTAATCCAGCGGCAGCATCAGCAGCTTTACGATCAGGGTAAACAGGATCATCGACCAGCCATAGCTGCCGATGACGGAATTGATACCGTACAGGATGTTGGTTAAAAGCGTATTCATCAATCAGTCTCTCCTTAAGGTGGTCGGCGGAGCTTCGGGCACCGGGTCATAGCCGCCCCGGCAAAAAGGATTGCAGCGCAAAAGCCGTCTGATTGCCAGCCAGCCGCCCTTGAGCACCCCGAAGCGCTCAATCGCTGTATAGGCATACTGCGAACAGGTTGGCTGAAATCGGCAGGCAGGCGGCGTATGAACGCTGATATGGCGCTGATAAAATCGGATCAGCTTCAGAAAAAGCTTTTTCATGGATGGTTGTGTTCCTCGGCTGGGTCATGCAGCGCCTCCAGCTTGCGAAGCAGGTGCTTCACGCGGGATTCCAGCTCCTGATAGCTGCATTCCGCGGCAGAGGGACGCGCCACAAACACATACAGGCCGCTCTTCATTTGCGCAAGAAGAGGGCGGACGCACTCGCGCAGCCTGCGCTTGGTGCGGTTGCGCACCACAGCCACGCCTACTTTTTTGCTTACCGAAAAGCCAATGCGCTTGTCTCTGTTGCGCACATAGAGCAAGCTCAGCTCTCTGCAGGAGGCTTTTTTGCCGCGGCGGTACACGTAACTGAACTGCCTGTTGGGGCCCAAACGGTTCTGCCTCTGCAACGCTGCCATCGTCCTTTCTGAGGTTTGGGCTTTCATGTATCGGAAAAGCCCGTACCCACTTCACCCGATACAGAAATGGGGCGGGCTTTTCCAATGCTATGCTATGAAAGCAATCGTCTTTCGCTGATCAGGCGCTGAGCACCTTGCGGCCACGACGGCGGCGGGCGGCCAGCACGCGGCGGCCGTTCTTGGTGGACATACGGGCACGGAAGCCGTGCACCTTGCTACGCTGACGCTTCTTGGGCTGATAGGTACGGAACATTAGCGAACACTCCTTGCAAGTTTCAATGTATGGCGTTGCGCGTGCTCAGTCGCAACACGCAGAATACCACAAACCAACTATTCTATTATACCCAGGCGGTATAAAGATGTCAAGACAAACAAAACGTTTTCCGGCGATTTTTCGTTGTCATTTTCCCGTTTGGAGAGGTGCTGTTACAGGGCTTCCTCGCGGGTAACCCTGCGTACCCAGCGGTAGCTGTTTACCTGCCAGACGGCTACCAGGCACTTGGTAAGCTGATCGGATTTCAGGAAAAAGAACACCCATACGGGGCTCATGTGCCACACATAGGCCGCCAGCGCGCTGATGGGCAGAACGATGAGCCACTGGAAGATGAGATCATTTCGGAACACAAAGCTCGTATTGCCGCCGCCGCGAACGATGCCGGTAAGGCACGCCGCCTGATAGGCCGTTCCGATGATGGTAATGCACAACACATTCATAAAGCTGCGTGCCATATCCAGCGCCTCCGGTGAAACGGCGTAAGCGCTCAGCACCACCTCGCGCAGGGCAAACAGCACCAGGCTGCTGCACACACCCACGACCAGAAACATCAGCTGCAGCGAGTTTACATAGCCCTTCAGCTTATCCAGATCGCCGCTGCCAACCGCCTTTCCAATCAGCACGCCCGCCGCGCTGGCCAGCCCGTAGCACATAACGGAAACCACCTGGAACAGCGAGTTGGCGATGGCGTTGGCCGCGATGGCATTGGAGCCCATATGCCCCAGAATGCTGGTTTGCATGCCCATGGCAATGCCCCAGTTGGCGCCGGAAAGCACCACGGGAATGGCCACGCGGATGTAATCGCGAATCATCAGGCGTTCCGGCTTCAGGAAATCCATCCACTTTACCGCCAGTTTTCGATCCACGGCGTAGGTATATACGGCCGTAACGCCGCATTCGGCAATGCGCGCCACCAGCGTGGCGATGGCCGCGCCCGCCGCGCCCAGACGAGGCAGACCAAAATGACCAAAGATCAAAACGTAGTTCAGCGTTACGTTGACAACAACGCCCGTAAGCGAGGATACCATGCCCACCCGTACGTTTTCAATGCTGCGCTGTGCGGCGTTCAGCACCATGCCCGCGGCAAAAAACAGATAGCTGAAGCTGACAATGCGCATATACACCGCGCCTTCGGAGATGGCCGCAGTATCCGAGGTCAACAGCCCCAGCAGCTTTTCCGGCAGCAGCTGGGCCGCCACCAGAAAGCAGGCGGCAATCAGCAGGGCAAAATCCAGCGCAATGACCAGCACCCGGCGAATGGGTTGCACCCGGCGCGCGCCCCAGTACTGCGCCGCCAGCACGGCCATGCCCTCGCCCGCGCCGCTAACCACCATCTGCAGCAGAAACTGAATCTGATTGGCCAGCGCGATGCCGCTGAGCGCATCCTGCGAATAGGCACCGATCATGATGTTGTCAATCAGGCCCACAAAGCACACGATTACATTTTGCAACGCGATATAACCGCTCAGCCTTATCGCCCTGCGGTAGAAATCCCGGTCTTTGCAAAGGATCATTTTGAGCCGTCCTCTCCGTTTCGCACACGGCAGGGATGCGCCTGCCGCGCGTCGAAACAAACAATGTATCCTGGGAATTGAGGGAGTGTATTATGAAGCCAGCTGTTCTGGCGCAGCGTCTTGCGCCCCTGACGTCTATTTTGCGATGCCCGCGCTGCGCAGCCGCCTTTTCGGTCAATGATCAGAGCCTGATTTGCGAAAACCGTCACTGCTTTGATCTGAGCCGCCGCGGCTATGTAAACCTTGCGCCATCGCACGATCAAGCCACAGAAAAATACGATGCGGAGCTGTTTTCCAGCCGCCGCCTGGTGTTTGAGCGCGGGTTTTACCTGCCCGTGGCTGAGGCCATCGCCAGTCATCTTTCGGACGCGCCCCTCACCGTGCTGGATGCCGGATGCGGCGAGGGCTACTATACCCGGTTGCTTGCGGAGCGGTTTCCGCAGGCACAATGGATCGGGCTGGATATCAGCCGCGACGCCATCACCGCCGCGGCGCGCGAGCCCGGAAGGGCCTGCTGGCTGGTGGCCGATCTGAAGCATCTGCCTGTGGCGGACGCATCGGCGGATGTGGTGCTGGACGTGCTGACCCCGGCGGATTACGCGGAATTTGGCCGCGTGCTCAAGCCGGGCGGGCTGCTGGTGAAAGCGGTGCCCGGAGCGGATTATCTGTGCGAAATCCGCCGGTGCGTCGCGCCGTGGCTGCGCAGCGGCGACACATACGACAACGCCCGCGTAATCGGGCATCTCAAGCAGCACGCGGATCCTGTGCAGGAAGACGAAGTACGCGTTACCAGGCCGCTTCTGCCGGATGAAGCCCGCGCGTTTCTGCGCATGACGCCCATGACCTTTTCCGTGCCGGACGAGGTGCTGGGCACCCTGTCGCTTTCGGAAATCACCATTCACATGCATATTCTGGTGTGCCGCATAAAGGAGGCCGTCAAATGACTGAACTGGTTGCCGCAGCGCCGGAGCAAAAGGAGACCCTGCGCAATCTGCTGGAGAAATATCTCTGCGAGTTCGCCCAATGGGATCACCGCGAGGTGGCGGAGGATGGATTGTACCACTACCCCTGGCTGGACTGCTACTGGACCGAGCCCGGCCGCTTTGCCTATTTGATTCGGGTGGATGGACATCTTGCGGGCTTTGCCTTGGTAAACGATTATCCCGAAATACCGGATCGTCAGACGGATTTTGGCCTGGCGGAGTTTTTTATCATGCCCAGATACCGCCGCAGGGGCGTCGGCAGGCAAGCCGCCTTTCAGGTTTTTGATCTGCACCATGGCCGGTGGCAATTGCAGCGCCATCCGCACAATCTGGCATCGGTGCACTTCTGGAACCGGGTGGTGGACGAGTACACGCACGGCCGGTTTGAGCAGATCAACGGATACCCGAATCCGGCGGTAAACTATGAGGACGGGACGCCGGCGGATGTGTTCTTCTTTGATAATTCGCTCTGATAAAAAGCCACTCAGGCAGTTCTGAGCGGCTTGTGCTGGTCAAAAAAGCTGGCCTGCAGGGATCATCTTCGCCAGAAAGGGCAGGAGGGGCGTCAGCCCCTCCGACAGCTTTTTGCGGAGTTTTGGGATCCGTCTGCGGCTTTTCTCCATGACGGCACGCTGGTTTATTGGCCGAGGAAATCCTCGTTTTCCAGCAGCTTTCTGTACTTTTCAATCAGCGCCTGGAAGCCCTTCTTGTATTCGGCCACGTTCTTGCGCAATCCGTCCAGCTGGCCGGAGAGGGTTTCCTTCTCGGCGCGGGCTTCATCCACAATCTGCTCAGCCTTTTCCTCGGCTTCCTTCACGATGCCCTGAGCCTTGCTCTTGGCGTTTTCCACAGCCTCGTCCGCCAAACGCTGGGCGCTAAGCAGAATGCCTTCCAGGGTAGCGCTGGTTTGGGCGACGGGCTCGCTCTTCATTACCACGGGCGCGGCGTTCTGGGCGGACGCGCGGGCGGCCTCCAGCTCCCTTTGGGCCTGATCCAGCTGCTTTTCCAGCTCCTTGATGTGATCGAGCATGCCGGTCATTTCATCGCAAATTTCATCCAGAAACTGGTCTACATCGTTGCGGTCATATCCGCCGCCCTTAACCAAAAACTCTTTGTCGTAGATATCGTCGATCGTCAATGCCATCTTCGTCAAACCCCTTTCAATGTGCACGTTTTCGATTGGTTCCATATCTTGTCAGCCTCAAAGGCAGACGTCCTTTTTTGGTGGGATTGCCTACTTCCTCCACAACCAGGCGGCCGTAGCCCCGTACGGATATGGCGTCTCCCTCCTGTACCCTTGCATCGGCGCGCTCGGTGGGCAGGTGCCGGTGCTTTACGCATCCCGACGCAATCAGCTCCGCCGCATCGCCTCTGGAAAGGCTGAAGCCCGCCGCGATCACCGCATCCAGCCTGAGGCTATGCACGGTGTCGCGCAGCTCTTCTCCTGCCGGGGGTTCCAGCTGCGGCCAGCTGTCCAGCAGGCGAATCTGCAGCCTCACCCGCCCTGCGCTTACCAGCGACTGGGCAATGTGCTGCGCCATCTGTTTTTCGGCAAACAGGTAGCCGGTTTCCTCCAGCAGCACGATATCGCCCATGCAGCTGCGCTTGATGCCCAGGCCCATCGCGCTGCCCAGCACATCGCGGTGCCCCGGAGCGCTCTGGTGGGGCCAGCTCAGCTCCAGCGCAACCAGCGGAAAATCCTCCGGCGCCTCCTCGTCCCAAAAACAGGCAATGCAGCGCTCGGCCTCCTCATAGCCGCCCTGCAGGGTGACATGAACCCGCTGGCGGTTGGCCGAAGCCTGCGCCCACTGCGCCTGCGCCGGGGACAGAAAAGCCGTGTAGCAGGCTTTGCCCGTGCGCGCGGTGCGCGCGGCCAGCTCGTCCAAACGGCGCATGACCTGTGCCGGATCTTCCTCGCCACGCATCAGAACACACGCCTGAGCAGGTTGATCAGCGCCATGGCCACGTCAATCAGCAGCCAGACCGCCAGAGGCGAAAGATCCACCGGCAGGCCGCGAAGCGACGGAAACCAGTGAAACAGCTTCAGGCGGATGGGCTGAAGCAGCGGCTCCACATAACCGGCAGCCTTGCGGAAAAGATCGTTGCCGGGCGCAAGAAAGCTCATCACGCAGTAGATCAGCAGCGCAAAGCTTGCAACGCGAAGCACCATAACGGCAAGATTGAGAATAAGATGGATCATGGCTTCCGCTCCTTACTGCTGAACGGTTTGATAGCGGCTGGTGGCCGCCGCAGGCTGGTACATGCCCGTAGCGTTGCCCGCCATTACGCTGCCAAAGCTGGTGGGCATGCGCTGCGCGCTCTGCGCCTGAAAGCGGGTGGTGAAGGAGCCTGCGGCAACCTGCTGGGGCTGCGCCTCCTGCTCGGGCTGCTGATAAGCCTGCCGGGCCTCGGAATCAAAGCGCTGGCGCGACTGCTGCTGGGTATAGCCCTGCGCCTCGGGCGCGGCGGTAAACTTTTGCATGGCAGGATCCAGCACCACGCGCACGGAAGGCGAGGAAATCAGATAAATGCCGCGGGGCGAAATCTTGTTCAGCGCGCAGCCCAGCGTATAGGCCGCGCCGGAAAGCATGTCCACGCAGCGCTGACGCTCGCTGTCGGAGGCGATAAATTCCATGTTCAGGAACACGGAAGCGTTGGATTTGATGTAGGCAATCACGTCCTTGCATTCCTGACGGCTGCGAAGCAGCACAACATATTCCACATGCGCATATACCGAGCCGTCCTGCGCGCTGCTCATGCCGGGAAACTGCACCACATTGCCGCCCTGCTGATAGGACGCCTGACGGGGCTGCTGGTAGGATGCCTGCTGCATCATCTGCTGCTGTTGCATGGCCTGCTGCAAAGCGGTCTGCTGGGCCGCCTGCTGCCTGGCCTGGGCCTCGCGCTCCAGATCCGCCTTGCTGCGGTAGGGCACGCGGCCGCCGTATTCGCCCTCGCCCCGTCCAAAGGGATCCAGCGGCTCATGCACAGGGGCTTCGCCTTCCTCCTCTGGTGCAAGCTGCTCCGGTTCAAACTCGTTTTGCACATTGCCGCGAATAAAGCGGTCGCTCTTCTCCGTGAGCCAGTTCCCGATTTTCTGAAACATACCCAATTTGGTTAACCCCCTACTGCCGGTCAGTCACGGCGGTACAGCGCCGTACCCACGCGCACCATCGTTGCGCCATTGCGCGCGGCAATCCTGTAATCGTTTGACATTCCCATGGAAAGCTCGCGCATTTCCACGCCTTCAATGTTCAAATCACGCATTTGCTCAAACAGCCTTCGCATTTCCCCAAACAGCCTGTCCAGCTCCGTTTCCGGGGCGGCCAGCGGCATGATCGCCATCAGCCCCTCCACATGAAGGTTGGGGTAATGGCGCATTTGGCGAAGAAAGCCTTCCACTTCGCATGCGGGCATGCCGCCCTTTTGCGCCTCGCCGGCGATGTTCACCTGCACCAGCGCGGGAAGCACCCTCCCGTGCTGAGCCGCGCGGCGGTCCACCTCGCGCGCCAGCTCCAAACGGTCCAGCGAATGCAGCATGCATACCGTATCTATTATATCTTTAACTTTGTTGGTTTGCAACCTTCCAATCCAGTGCAAACGAAATTCCGGTGCAATTTCCGGTAATTTGGGCAGCGCAACCTGCGCACGGTTTTCGCCGATATCCAGAATGCCCAGCGGCTTGAGCAGATTGATCACCCTGGGCGCAACGGTTTTGGTTACGGCAATCAGCCTGGCAGGCGGCTGATTGGAATAGCGGTTTTCCTCAAGGCCCTGCAGCACGCGCTGCACATTGCTCTGAAGCAGCCGTTGGTCAATCTCCGGAAGCAGCGGCTGAACAGACTTGTTTTCTTCCATACTCCCATGCCTCCTCAGAACAGTCGAACCGACTGGCCGCGTGTGAGGGTGCCGGTTTGCACGGGGCTGATATAGGCGTATCCGCCCTGCTGGCGCAGCAGCTTTACCGGCACAAACACCTGATTTTCGCTGGTTACCAGCACCACGCCGGGCTGGCCGTTTTTTTCATACATCGCCTTTTGCGGCACCTTCAGGCAATCCACATATTCGCCCAGCTGCGCCGTACAGGTGCGCATATACAGCACATCCGATACATCGCCGATTACCGCCAGCCGCAGCAGCAGCTCGCCGCCGGAGCGGGTAAAGCTGAGCACCTGCGCATCCACCACCGTATCGGTAAACTGCTCCAGCACCAGCTTGAGCGTCATGCCCTCCACGGGGTTCCACACGCTATCCTCCACAAGCATGAGCACCGCGTAGTTGTTCTGCTTGACCAGACGGTACAGATTGGTGCGCCCGCGCTGGGCGGCGGAGGTGGCGGGACGGTTGCCGTTGATCATGGAACGAACTTCGGACGGGGTGTATTTTTCAAACTCGGAGGGGGTAAGCGCATACTCGAAGCCGTCGGTATAAAAGCTGACGATGCTTTCCTGTGTGGCAACCTTTTGCTTAATCCAGCTGTCGATGCGCTGCTGCTGGGTGGTTTCGTCATCGTAGAGACGGTTAAGGCGCATATCGCTGGAATATTTGCTGCGGAAATAGCTCTGGCGCTGGGTGATGGCGGATTCCAGAATGCTTTCCTGATTGAGCAGGTTGCCGCGCGCACCCTGCACCAGGCTGCGCACCTCCAGCCCCCGCTGCAATACCTCGCTTTCCAGGCGGGTCATCTTCTGGTCATAGGCTGTTTCGGATTTGAGCAGCGTTTGCTGATAATCCTTGATCTGGTCGCGGTAGTCCTGCAAGGTGGTCATTTCCTTGGAGCTGTAGCCCGTGGAATACACATAGCAGATGACATCGCCGCGATATACCTGCGTGCCCTCCTGTGCCACATATTCAATGTTCTGAACGCCTTCGTCGTCGTAGGCGGTCTCGTTGCGCACAATCAGCGCGTCGCCCCTGTGGGTTTGGCCCAGGGTGCCATCCTCCACAACGGCGGTGTTCAGCTGCGGCTGGCCAATTTGATCCTTCAAAAAGAACCATGCCGCCCCGGCTATCAGCACAAGCGCAACCAGCATAACCCAGCGTCCGCCGCCACCCTTGCCGTTTTTGCGCGCACGCTTCTTTTTGCCTTGCGCAGGCGGCTGAACGGGCTGCTGCATGGTGGGCATCTGGGGCATTTGCTGCATGTATGCCTGGTACTGCATCTGCTGCAGTACCTCCGGCGTAAGCGGAGGCTGCTGCGGCCACTGCCCCTGCGGAGGCTGGCCCGGCATGACCGGCTGCTGGGGCCACGGGGTTTGCATACCCGGCTGGCCCTGAGGCGCCCACTGGCCGTTTGGCATGTTGGGCTGCTGCGAAAAAAAGGGATCAAAGCCTCCCTGTGGCTGATTGGGATCTGGCTGCACGCGCATTCACCTCACATCAAAAAACACTGTGCCGCCCTACGCCTGCTCGATGGCACGCAGGCGGCTGAGAACGCGGCGTTCCAGGCGTGACACCTGCATCTGGGATACCCCCAGGCGTTTGGCGGTTTCGCGCTGGCCAAGGCCGTCGCGATAGCGCAGAAGGAGCATTTTTTTCTCCGTTTCATTTACTTTGGATAAAATCCATTCCATCCATTCGCGGCGTTCCAGCTTTTCATAGCCCGCGTCGCCGCCGCCCAGCAGCTCTTCCAGACGGGTTTCTCCATCCTCGCCCACGGGCATATCCAGCGATACATAGTCATTCCGCGTGCGCAGGCTGAGAAGGGTGAGCACCTCCTCGGGCGCAATGCCCATGCGCTGCGCGAGTTCCGCGGCCGTGGGCGCGCGCAGATGCTCGCGTTCAAAGGCCTCCTGGGCCTGGGTTAACTGATACAGCCGCTGGCGAAGGTCGCGCGGCAGGCGAAGCATACCGCCGCGATCCCGCAGATGATTGCGCACCTCGCCGGTAATGGTGGGCACCGCATAGGTGACAAAGCGGAATCCCCGGTCCGGCTCAAAGCGCTCGATTGCCTTGAGAAGCGCAATGGCGGCCACCTGCTCCAGATCCTCCACCTCTACGCCCCGCCCGGCAAACTTGCGCGCTACGGTATGCGCCAGGGGCAGATAGCCCTCCACCAGCCGGTCGCGCAGCGCCGAATCGCGTGTGGCGGCATATTGCTCCAGCAGGGGAAGCAGTCGTTCGTCGTTCATGGCTTCCTCCGCTTATACGGGCATGGCGCACCGAATGCCGTGCACGCCGTCCTCGTCCGCCTCCAGCGCTACCTGCGGCATCAGAGTTTCCAGCACGCCTCGGGTAATATCAAGATCCAGCTCATCCGTCTCCTGCACGCGCGTGCGCTGCCGTGCACAGAATTGCACGCGCAGCATGCCGTTTTCCACACTCGCACAGATCTCCACGCACTGCGGACGTCCCGCCTGATGAAGCAGGCAATCCAATGCCTCGGCCGCTACGGTACGAAGATCGCCCAGCACATCCACCTCCAGCCCGGCAATCATGCCAAGGCCGCTCAGCGCCAGCGTAGCCACAGGCGCATAATCCATACTGGCCGGAATGGTCAAACGTACTTCACGGGACAGCTCATTCATTCGGGAACACCTCGCATTGCAGGAGTCAAAAGACCGCGGCGCAGTTAATAGCCATTTTATTGTAACACATCCGTAATCATTTTGACAAGAAGTAATATCAAAACGCACAGCATCATGGTACGAATCAGCTTGCTGCCCTTGCGGATGGTCAGGCGGCTTCCCAGCGCCGCGCCCGCCATGGAGCACAGCCCCGCAGGAAGCCCCAGCAGCCACAGCACATCACCCGTGGCAAACAGACTAATGAGCGCGGCGATATTGCTCATCAGATTAGGCACCTTGGCCGTGCCGCTGGCGGTAACATCATCCAGCCCGAAGATGTGCACAAACAGCAAAATCAAAAACGTGCCCGTGCCGGGGCCGACCAGCCCGTCATAAAAGCCGATGGCGCAGCCAATGAGCAGCGCGATCAGCACGGTCTGCAGATCCGAAAACGCCCTGCGCTGAACGGCCTGTCCATGGCCGCGCAGCGTAAAGATGGCGGCTACCGGCAGGCAGCACATGACCAGAACGCGGATGGCCTGATCCGACAGCGATTTCATGACCACCACGCCCAGCACGCTGGCAGCCAGTGCCGAAAAACCCGCGCACAGGCCGATGCGCCTTTCGATCTTGCCGCTGGTGGCGTAGTTGTACGTTGCCAGCGCCGTGCCCATGCAGGCAGAAAGCTTGTTGGTACCCGCCGCCGTGGCGGCTGGAAGGCCTGCCAGATAGTAGGCCGGCAGCGAGATCAATCCGCCGCCGCCCGCGATGGAATCCACAAACCCTGCCAGCGCCACCAGCGGACAAACGGTAAGGAACATTTGAAGCGTCAGTTCCATGGTTCTTCCTCCTTGGTACGGGGCAGAAAAAGCAGCGCCAGAATGCACGGAAGCGCGATGGTCATGCTGAATTGGAAAAACCGCGCGTCGTTGCCGGCCAGCAAAAGCATGGTGCCCAGATCGTAGAAAAGCGTTGGCAGCGCCATGAGCAGCACCTGCGCCCCATGACGGTACAGCGCCCAGAGCGTAACCACCAGCAGAAGCGCCAGCTGCACGCCGATGTTTTCCGTCAACCATTTGAGCACGCCCCATGCCATGGGCACCTCCCAAAGGCGGCAGATGCGGTTTCCCAGCGCGTTCAGCGTGGCGTTTGGATAACGCGCGCTCTCGATTTCGCCGGAGTTGCCTACGGTCAGATAGCCCTCTCCCTTGCCGGTTACATCCCACACAAGATCCGTAAGGCCATTGAACGCCTCAAAGGCGGTTCGAGGGGCGTTCTGCGCGGCGCGCGCAGCCATCCCCAGCAGATCGCCTGCGCTGCGCTGCGCGATCAGTTCGCGCGGAAAGGTAAATTTGATGCTGTTGTAATTGTGCATCACATAGGTTTCCTGCCACGTTTTGCTGGAAGCCAGCTCATTCAGGAACAAACGGGTCTCCATATCCAGCTTGTGCGGCTCCGCCTTGCGCACATCGCACAGGATGGTCATGGGCAGGCCGATGCTTTCCTCCAGGGTGTTGCGGGGGTACACCACATCAAGCGCGCCAAAGACCGGCCCCTGCACCAGCGCAATGACCAACGCCATTGTACCAATGGAAACGGCCGTTTTTTTCCAGCAGGCACGGTATGCAAGCAAAACGCACAACGCGTAAGGTACGGTAAAAAACAGCGCGTTTACGCGAAGCAAAGTTGTGTAGGCAAGCGCAAGGCCCATGAGCACGGCATGAAGCGGTTTTTTCAGCCACTCGCCGCGGGTATGAAGAATTTGCACGGCCTGGATGGTAAGCGCCAGAACGCCCAGCGTCATGGCGCTATCCTTGCCAAAATACATCAGTGTATTGCGCACCGGAAGCGATGCGGCAACCACCGTATGCACCGCAAGGGCCAGCCATGCGGGCACGCCCACGCGGTGCAGCGTGGCCGTAAGATAGGCCATCAAAGCGGCAAACACCGTCATCTGCACCAGCAGCAGAAAAGGATAGCTGTCCACCACGTAGGTCAGCAGACGCATGATCAGCGTGTGGAACAGCGGATGCCAGTTGTTGTACTCGCCGGAATGCGCCTGTCGCCATTGATTGGACACGTCATAGTTTACGCCGCCCGGATAGCATGCCGCAAACGTGCAGCCAAAAATACCAAGCGCAAGCACAAATCCCAGCGCAAACACGCGCCAGTCCGTTTGAACGTGTACGCTGCCGGGGACGGGCGCGGGCAGTTTGCGGCAGACGATATGCAGCAGGCCATAGACGCCTGTGCAGGCGGCCGCATAGCACAAAAGCGAAAGAACGTTGGCCATGCCGCCGTCAAACAGGCGGCTGCGGCCCAGATAGACGGCATAACCGATATACATGGAAAGGCAGACCGCGCACAGACGGAACCACGCGGCATGCGCGCGGCTCCGAAAGGGGGTCTGCATCCATTGGCTGTTGTGTTTCAAGGTTTCTCCTCTTTCCCGGACGTTTCTGAGGCCTTTACAAACTCAAAGTAGATCGCGCGGATCGCGTTTTGGAAATCCCCGCTGTCCACGCCTACCAGAATGCTCAGTTCGCTGGAGCCCTGATCGATCATGCGTACGTTGACGTGCGCCCTGCTCAGGGCGGAAAACAGCCGTGCGGCCGTGCCGGGGTTGTGCACCATGCCGCGGCCGACCGTGGCGATGATGCCCATATCATCATAAATGGTAATGGTATCCGGCTCGGTCAGCTCCACAATGCGCTTGATCACGGCTTCGCGCACCGGCTCCAGATCCGCCGTGACAACCACCACGCACATGGTATCGATGCCGGTGGGCATATGCTCAAAGGAGAGGCCGTTTTCCTCCACCGCCTGTAGCACGCGGCGGCCAAAGCCGTGCTCCGCATTCATCATGGCCTTTTCCACGGAGATCACGCTGAAGCCCAGCTTGCCTGCCACGCCGGTAATCACGTCCGGGTTGTCTTCCTCCGGCAGGGTATGGGAGATCAAAGTGCCCGGATCCTCCGGCTTGTTGGTGTTGCGGATGTTGGTGGGGATGCCCGCGCGGTGCACGGGGAACACGCTGTCCTCATGCAGCACGCTTGCGCCCATGTAGCTCAGCTCGCGCAGCTCGCGGTA
>JAEDGL010000049.1 GCA_016297535.1 Clostridia bacterium
GTAATATGCCTTGAAGGCACGGTGCATACCACCGGCTTTGCCGGTGGTTTTGATTCCGAGCCCAGCGACCTGTGCGGTGGGCTCGGGAGCCTTGCGCAGCAAGGCTTTCCTTACACCATTTGCCGCCCGGCGAGCCGCAGGCGAGTAGGCAAATGGTGCATTCCCGGCGGAAAAGATCGCCGCAGGCGAGCTTTTTCGACGATCTGAGGCATCCGCAGCATCATCATGCGGATGCCTGTTTTTTATTCGTTCCCTGAGCGTAGCGGAAACACAGCCTCGTGGATCTTTCCGTCATCTGTCAGGGGTAATACGCCGTCCGGCAGAGGCTGTCCATCCGCTGTGGGCAGGGTACAGTCCCTCCGTGCGCGCAGGTGGTAGGTCGCTCCGCCCTGCCGGAGGGTCAGACGTATATCATCCCAGCTTTGAGGCACAACAGGACGAAAGCGCAGCTCCCCGCCGCGAATGCAAAGCCCCAGCAGCTGCTCAACCGCGATGTGCCAAAAGCAGGCCGCGCTGCCCCTATCCCAGGTTAACCCGCCGCGGCCGCGCAAATGCGGGGCGGAATAGACACAGGCCGCCATTACATAGGGCTCCGCACGGTACCGGGCCGCCAGCTGGCGGGTGGAGGCATGGTGAATGGGTATCAGCGCGCCCAACAGCTCCCACGCCCGTTCGTCCTGGCCAAGCTGATGATAAGCGCCCATGGCCAGACAGGCGGTTTGGGTAACCTGAGCCTCTGTTTCGCCGGGCACACAGCCGGATGCCGCCCTCAGCAAGCCCGCATCCTTCTCATAAAGCAAGCGCCATACGCTTTCCATGGCCAGCGTGCTCCGCTGGCGGTTTGCGCCGCACATCACGGCCCAGCATTGCGTAAGCAGGTCGATTCCGCGCTCTCCGTTTTTCGCCGCTCCAAGCCTGCGGCCTTCGCTGCTCCAGCCGCGCAGATACCATCCGCCATCCCACGCGGATCGATCAAGCGCCGTTAACAGGGCTTCTCTTCGGGCGTTCATCCATGCTTGCGAGCCGCTGTCGCAATAGGGAGCCAACCGGCGTAGGACCTCGCACAGCAGCATGCCCAGCCAGACGGTTTCCGTGCCTTCGTCCGTCACGGGCAGATCGTGTGCGCCGAAGGTCTGGCTTTCCAGAATGCGCAAACAGCGCGAAAGCAGCGTTTCGTCAGTTTCCTTCTGCGATTGGGATCGCCTTTGGCTTAGAATACTTTCGTCCGCCGTGACTTCGATATAGGCCGCAACGGCATAGGGAAGAAACAGTCCCTGTGCGCCGCGCACGATCTGTTCATCCTGCAGAATGCGTGTGTATGCCTCCTGCGGGTGCGTTGTCATAAGCGCCAGCAGCTCCCAGACAGCGCCGGAGCCTGCGCCCCGGTCAAGGCCCGCCTGCGCCTGGCAGGGCAGCCAGCGGCTCAGCAAAAGACCCAGCGCCCGGTCGGGCAGATCAAACTGCAAAACGTTCAGCCGCGCCTCCCACATGCTGCGCACCTCATGCAGCCGATTGGTTGCGCCGCTGCTGCGAACAGAGGCAATGGCCGTTTCAAAATCCTCCTGTGTGGCTCCATAAACCAGCGCGGTGGTCAAAGTACGGCTTTCGCCCGGATGCAGATGGAGCTTCCAGCGCAGGATTGCCGTATCGCCGCCTGCCTGAGGCAATTGCTCCAGGCAGGAAAGCGCAAAGGGTACAATGCTCCATAAGCCCTGAAACCATCCGATGGGCATTGCGCAGGCCCGCGCATCTTCGGGATCGATGGCGCAAAGCCCGGCCCAGCCGTTTGCGTGCGGAACAAAGCACCATGCGCGGCCATCCGTGCACTGCATGGATAGCTGTTGCCCGCCCTCGGCTGCAAGACGGCATGTGTGAAAAAGAGTGAGCGTTCGCTCCGTCTGGCTGTCATTTTGAATATGGAGCATGCGCAGCCCGGCGGTTTCCTGCGCATCGGTAAAGCAGGTCAGCTGCGCGGTGATTCCGTAGCCGTTGCTTTCGTAGGTGGTTTCGCCGGGCGCATGCGTAACGCGAACGCTGGCATTGTGCCCAAGCGGCAGGCGCGTGAGCGACCAGATGAGGGCGTTTTGCTCATCGCGTACAAAAAAGTTTTCCTCGCTGCGGGGCGTTACGCCGTCACCGCCGCAGCGCACAAGGCAGATGTCTGGATTGCCGGGCAGGAAGGAGGAGAGCAGACCGCTTTCGGATGCGAATGTGCAAAAGCGCGGACTGCGCAGCGGATTGCACCACGGAGCCGGCGTCATCCGTCCGGGTGGGAGGGTGATCTGGTAATGGCCTGTTTCAGTCACAAAACCGCCGTAGCCGTTGTGAAACAGTGCATCACTTTCCGCGGCTGGCTGCTGCTTCCATTGCGCGGCGGAGCGGTACAGGTACAGCGGGCGTGCACGCACGCTCACGCTTTCCTCCGTCAGCTGTTGCTCCAGCGTGCCGCCGCCGGAGGAAAGCGTGAGCCTTGCCGCGCTGTGAAGCAAAAGCTCCTCCTGGGGGGACAGCTGGCTGAGCAGATGGATTCCGCCGCGCTGATTCAAAACCTCGCGGCTGTGGCTTGCCTCAATGGCTGCCTGCGCGTCCGCAATAACCTGCGCACGGCGGGAGCAGTCCTGCACCAAAAGAACCAGATCAACCGCAAAACCATTAACGCGGTAGAAGGCGTGCGCACTCAGCAGCAGCTTCAGCATGGGTTCGTTGATGCTGCCGCAGCAGGTGTAAAGCAGCAGGGGCACCTGAGGTCTTAAGCCAAAGCGCTGCAGATTGCGCATGGGGAGAGGATTTTCATTTGGTCTGTGCGTTATGGGCTGCCCCTGATAGGCCAGTCTGCCAAGCATGCGCGAGATGGATTCCTGCATGCCCTGCGTAAGCCTGAGATAGCGGACGGTTACCGCGCTGCGCGTTTGAGCGGATTCGAAGGTGCGCAGCATTTCATCCGGCTGGGCGTGCCGGTCGCAGAAGGCGGAGGGGGGTTCCTGCTCTCCGGGCATGTGCGTTACAAAGCAGAAGACTGCCGTCCCCTTTGGCGCAAGTGTAAACTGTCCCCGCAGACTAAGGCAGGGATCGAGAACGTCGCCAAGCGAATCCGCCACCGCACTGATGGGAAAATCCATGGCGCGTGGAGAAAGAATGCTGCGTCCTCTTCCCAGAAAGGAGACGCGGTCCGTTTGCATGCGGAACATGTCAAGCGCCGTGCGTGTGCAAAGCACATGCCACAGCCTGTGAACGGGCGCGCCGTTTTCCCCGGTGCGACGGGTGACCGCAGCGCCGCGGGGGCTCAGCCGCTCGCTCCAAAACGGCAGAAGTTCACACTCGGGCCGGGCTTCAGCCTCGTCCGGGCCGCACAAAGCCGGTTCCAGATAGCTGCATACCTCCATCACCCGCTCCGTATCCTGGGTGTTTTGCAGCGTGAGGCAATGAATGCAGGAGCCGTCCAGCGGATCAATCCAGATTCGCAGCTCGCTGGAAATACCGAAGCGCTCCGCCTGAAAAACCGCCTGCGCCGCCTCAAAGGATACCCGCCGCGTAAGGTAGGGATCGGTTGCCAGCCAGTAGGCGCCGGTTTGGGAATCGCGCAGGTACAGACGTATGCCGCTGGGCACGCTGCAGCTTTGGTGAAAGCGGGTGATCATCGTTTCGCCGCGTTTGAGATACCCTCCGCCCTGTGCGTCGATGAGCAGGCTTGTCTCTGCGCCGCACAGCAGATGCACATCCATCGGAAAGCAAAGTGAAACCGCTTCACGCTTCAAAAGCGCGGCCGGGGTGGCAGATTCCTGCTCCATACGCCGCAGAGGGTGGCGGATCAGGCTGCGCCTGCGCCCGGGAAGCTCATTGAGCAGCAATCCGTAGGCCTGCACGCGGGGCAGAGAGGAAAAGAGATTGGCGATATAGTTTTCGCAAAGGGCGTTGCATACGGCGCACAGGATCATACCCTGATGAGGCGCCAGATGGGCGCGAACCACCGCCATGCTTTTGCCCTCCGTGCGCGCGGGTGAAAAATCGGCGGCTTCAAACAGCCCCAGCGGCCCCTCCAGCCCAAGGCGCTGAAGCCGCTGCAGGTTTTGAAAAGCAGCTTTCAGCTGAATGGGAAGACACAGCATGGATGCATAGGGGGCAAGCACGTCGTTTTGCACATTTGCCTCCAGCGCCAGCTGCGCAAGCCCAAAATCTGCGTACAGATAGTTCAGGCCCGGATCGAAGGCGTGATAGCCGCTTTTGCTTATGCCAAATGCGCCGCCAAGCCGGTGACGGCGCTGCAACCGCAAAACCTGCCGGCAGGAACGTTCCAGCAGCGTGCGGGAAATTAGCGGCTGAAACAGCACGGGCATCAGATATCCGGCCATTCCACCGCTTTGGCTGAGCAGAATGGTTTGTGAAGTACAGGGCCGACCCAGACGGCTCCAGTGACGCAAGGGTACCCTGCGCAACATAATAGAAACATAGCTCAACAGACGGCTCTCGCTGGCCAGCAGGGCATGATGCGAAAAGGACACAGCGCCCTTTGTTGCGTCCAGCCCGGTCCAGAACAGATCCGCATCCGCGTCGTACAGCCGCTCAAGCTCCATGCTATCGCAAAGACGGTCCAGCCTTGAAGCAAGATCATGGTGTTCGCAATCCATTTCGGGAAGCAGCGTGCGCACCCCCTGCGCGCAGGTAAGCAGACAGACCGCCAGCGTGCCGCAGTCTTGCGAGAAAAGAACCGCGGGCGCAATGGGCGCAAGCGTTTGCGTATCGTAGCGGTTGAAGAACAGGCCATGCCATTTGGGGAGCGCCTCCAGCGTGCAAACCGTTTCCTCCATGCGCCTTACCATCTCTGCGGTGGATAGGAGCCCCATTTTGTTTGCGCCGATCAGCCCGCACAGGTACAAACCGATGCCGGTGGGGGAGGTGCGGTGTGAAATGCCCTTGTTGGGCTCAATCTGTACACTTTCCGGGGGCAGACCGTGATCTGTCCTGTCGATGGCGGTTTCAAAACAGGTAAGCGTGTGCTGCGCAAGGCGCAAAAGCATTTCACGCATGTATCCGGTGGGCTGCTCAGCCCCGGTTTGCTTCTGCTCCAGCATGGGCAGCAGAAAAGGAAAGGCCGCCCACAAAAGAGATGGAATCAACCCCGTCCACGCACCGCCAAGCAAAAGCGGCAGCGCGGCAAACAGGCCGGCGAACGTCATGCTGATGCCAAAGAAGAGCATGGATGGTTGATCGTACCGGCTTCGAAACTGTGAAACATTCGGAAGATCCAGCAGATGCTGGCGGCTGACGGCAAGCTGATACAGCGTGCGGCCAATTGCATCCGCCTGAATAAATGCTTCGCAGGGCAGCATGGCCAGTTTGACCAGCCAGCGCCTGCAGCTGTCGGAGAAGGGAGAAAACGGCACGGTCAGCTGCGGCAGCAGCATGGAGGCAATCAGCAGCCATTCCCGGCCGGTAAACGTCGCGTAAAGCATAACCATCAGCTGAAGAGGCTGGCACAAGCCAAGCAGCAGATTGCGCCGGATTTGGTTACGGTCGCAGCGTCCCAGGCCCTTCCGGCAGGGATAGCCGACAAGGGGCAGCAGGCAGGGAATCAGCTGCCAATTGCCCCTTGTGCGCCGGTGCAGCCGGGACAGAACATCCCTGAGCGTTTGCGGACAGCCGTCAAAGAGCACAATCTCCTTTGCACAGGCACAGCCGGCCAGCGAGCCTTCCGGCAGCTCGGGGCTGAGAAGGCGCCCCTCGGGAAGAACACCCTGTACCGCGTCCAGAAAAGCCGCCGGATCGATGATGCCCGTGCCTTCGTAGGTATCCGTATCGATCCGGGCTTGCGGAGCGTACCCAAGCCATTGGGACAGGCGCGTCTGCATCAGATGGGGCGCCGTCTGCATACGGGGCCGAACGATGCTTACCCCGCGCATACGCCCGTCATGCATTCTGCGTTTTTGCAACGGGTGCAGGATCGCTCCCGTCATCAGCAGCGCGCTTCCGGGCGGCAAAAGAACGTTATTGTCAAGGGTGATGACATAGCGGTACCGGCCCTGAAGCGCTGCGGGATCGATGCTGGCAAACGCAAAGCTGTCCTGTATGCTGCGTCCTTGAACCAGGCGAAGAAGCGTTTCCAGCGCACCCTGCCTTCGCTCCCGTCCGCGATAGGTTTTTTCGCCCGGCGCATAGCTGCGTTCGCGCTGCAAATAGAAAAAAGAATGACCGGTATCCTCGCATAGCGCCCTGATGGCGGAGGACGCTGTGGCAATGATCTGCGCGTCTGTGCCAAGCGTTGCGGTCAGGCTGTCCTGAAAATCTCCCAGCAGCATAAAGTGAAGGTGCCTGTCGGGATTGGCCTCATGCATGAACGAAAGACGCTTGACCATGGAAAGCGCCTTAGACGCATCCGTCAGCGTTACAGGGCATACGACCAGTACCTGCAGATCTGCGGACAGCCGTTCTACCTCCATGCGCGGAATAAAGCGTGCCTGTGTTCGGGTCTGGATCCATCCAAGCGTCCACTGCTGCACCGTGCAGAGAAAAACAAGCGCAAACGGAATGAGCATGGCGATGGCATAGCCGTTAAAAAATCCAACGCCAAGCAATGCGATCAAGGCCGTCCATGATCCAATCTGGAACAAAACACATGCGTGGCGGCGGACAAAGCCTTCCAGACGCCGGGCGGGCGTTAACGCATGCAGCTGTGCAAGCAGCAGGGGACGCCCCTCATCCAGTAGATAATACCCCACATGCGACGCGATGGATTTGGACGCCGCGCTGCGGCACAGCGCCATTGCGGCGTCGCATACGGCACGCTCGCTCCGCCTGCATTGCCGGGCCATTCGCGCAGCCTGGCCAATGTATTCCCTGCGGCTTTGCGCATCCATTTTAGGATAAACGGGATCCTGCTTGAGGATTTGATGAATCACGCTTGCTTCCTCTGTAAGCCGTTCCCACGGCATGCGTCCTACGGCGCGCACGGACAAAATGGCATTTGCGATGCGGCGGCTGTTTTCCGCCTGACGGTCATGCTCCTCGCACGCCATTTTCTCGGGCGAATCCCGCCAGTCGGGATACTCGTTGCCCATCCAGTCCGCCGGTTCCTCCATCCGCAGCAGTTCTTCCCAAAAGGATGGTTCCTGCGCGTATTGGTGCACAAGCTTCTGCGCTGAACGGATTTTGCCATGCTTGTGCAAAAGATGCGCCTGGCTGGCGGCCGCCTGTGCGGTTTGATCCTGCCTGCACTGCTGCGAGAGATTGCAAATTTCTTCCATCAGCGTGAGGCGCAAAAGCGTTGGCAGCGCTTCCAACTCCTCCGCCGTCATGGGCAGATGCTCCTGCCACACAGCTATCGCATTCCTAAGCGTTTCGGTGGTAAGAGCGGCGCCGCTGTTTAAAACAACCTCACGGACAAACAGGCTGATACGGGGAATGTGATCCTGCGAACGCGGAAGCTTCGGCAACGCTTTGTGCGCCAAAATGGCGTCCGCAGCTTCCTGCTGCAAAAAACGGCCGTTTTCACATAGCCTGCGTGCGGCGGGCAGGAGATCGTCTGCCGAAAAACGGTTGAGATAGCGGATGTTGCCTTCCAGACGCGAAAGCAGTCCCTTTTGAATCGGCACACGTGCATAGCCGTATCCCCCCTGCTGCTTTGCGATTTCTGCAAGCCGCGAAGCGCTGCCATCCCCCGGAGCAACGGGCGGCAGGGGACGAAATACGCGTTTTTTGCGTGTAAGCAGAAACAGCATCAGCAGACCGCAGCCTAAAATAATCCATTGCATGATGCAAACCTCCGTCCTTCAATACGAAGGGTATTGTGCGCCAATGCGGAAAAACTCATGTATTTCTGCCCTGGAATGGAAAATGCGGCGGTTTGGTTGCCACCCTTGCGGCTTTGTGATACAATAAAGGGAAGAAAAGATCCATCTTTTTGCATGGAATCAAGGAAGGATGTGCCCTCGATGCGCAAAGTGGTTCTGTGGATGATCATGCTGCTAACGCTGCTTGTCTGCACGCCTGCGATGGCGGAAATCTATATCATTGACGATCTTTATGCCAGCATTGAAATCCCCGAAGAATACGTTGTGCTGACGCCAAAAAATCTGAGTAACTATGCCCAGTGGCTGGAAGCGCGCGGCGGCAGTATGGAGAAAACCAGCGCGGATTTTGCCAAACGCGGCGTGCAGTTGCAGGCATGGTCGGAAAACTTTGATCTGTGCTTTGAGCTTCGCGCCACACAGAACCAGACAACCGGGCTGATTTTTGACGTTAACGAGCAAAGCGAGGCGGTGCGCCGCGATTACCGCACCAGCCATTATCCCAACAACGAGTATGAGGGCTACGATTTTTCCAGCTCGGAGTGGAAAAATACCGGTGTAAACGGCCGCTTTTTGATTTTGAAATATGTAAGGCGTGACAGCAGCGAGATCCTGCATCGCGGCTTTATGCGCCGTACCATCCGCAACGGGTATCAGATTGATTTTGATATGCAGGTGTATGGCCGTGGCGCTACCGACAAGGATAACGCCAAGCTGAACAAAATTTGGGAAACCTTTGATTTTATCGAGATCAAACCCATGCCGCCCAAGGCCGCTGCCAAGATTGCCATTACGGAGGAGCCGCCCACGGAGACAAACAAAAAGTCATTTACCATTGCGGGCACCGCTGATACCGGCGTCAAGTTTACCGCTGTTGTCATGCGCATTAACGACCCGGAGCCGGTGGTTCTGGAAGCAACTGCCAATAAAAACGGAAAGTTTGAATTGCCCGTTACCCTGCCCAAGGACGGCGTGTATGTGATTACCCTTACGGCGGAATATCAGGGCGAGGAGGTGCTGGAGATGGTTTATCCCGTCACCTACCAGAGCACGCTGCTGGCGGTCAACTTTACCACCGAGCCTGGAAATGTGTCCACGTCGGACAGCGTCAAGTTTGCTGGCAAGGGCGAACCCGGCGCTTCCATTCAGGTTTTTGTCAACAACGAAGCCGTAATGACCAAAAAGGTAACCAACGAGGGCAAGTTCTCCTTCACCATTAACGCCCAGGAGGAAGGCTCCTACGACGTGGCACTTGTGTTTAGCAAAAAGGGTCTGGCCGACCGCCGCTTTACTTTCAGCTTTACCCGCAAGTGGACGGATGAGGATATGATGGCCTACCTGAAAAAACAGTCCATCAGCCCTACCTACGCACAACTTGTTGGCAGCATGGAGAAGTACGAAGGCCGCATCATGGCGTATAAGTGCTATATTCTGGATATAAGCCCGAGCGGTAACGAATACATCGTTCGTATGGCTCTCAACCGCAAGGATGGTCAATACAAGAATCTTCTTCTTGCAACCACAAGCCAGGAACCCACGTTTGAGGTGGGGGAGCGCGTCATGATGTATGGTACCTGTGAGGGAATGTCTTTGAGCACAGGCACGGCGGAAGACGATGCAAAAGAGGAAAGCTATCCGTGCTTCGCGCTGCTGCTGTTTGCCGCGCTGGAATAAAGGCCCAAATATCCCGAGCCTTTTCTGAAGCTGGTTTTCATCTTTGGTGCGCATCAGGGATACAATGGTAATTAAACATACGCCGGGGGCTGCGGCCCTCCGGCGTTTTTGAATTGATTGCGCTAAAGCACGCGTGCCTTTCGGTATCTGCCGGGGCTGGTGCCGTATACGCTGCGAAAGCATACCCCAAGCTGTGCTCCGGTGCGCAGGCCCACGCGGGAGGCAATCTCGTCCAGCGTAAGCGAGGTGTCCGTAAGCAGCTTTTCCGCATGCTGCATACGAATGCGAAGCAGCATTTCCTTGGGGGACAAACCGCATTCGGCCATCATCACCCGGTACAGATGCGAACGGCTGAGCCCGGCAAACTCCGCCGTTTCTTCAATCGATACGTCGCGGTCGTAGCGTCCCTGCAAAAACCAGATGGCGCGCTCACAGTACTGTCTGGCGGATGAAACGGGAGCGCTGGGATCGTTGGCCGGGGCGAGCAGGGCCAGAAAACGCAGCAGCCCGCCAAGCGCTGCCAGGCGGCTAAGACGCAGGGTTCGGGCATCCAGCCGCAGGTGTTCAAGGGTTTGCCAGGCGGCCTGTGCATCCGTTGCGGTATACACCCGCTGCTCCGGGCGCAGCCCCGCCTGGCTGATGAGCGAAAGCGCCTGGGTTCCCCGAAAGCCTACCCAGGCATAATGCCAGGGCTCCTGTCCGTCGGCCTGATAAAAGCTTTCTTCCCCGGGATAAATGACAAAGCCCTGTCCGGCGCTTACGGGAAAGCACTGATTCTGGCAGTACAGCGTGCCTTTGCCGGATGCAACAAAATGAATCAGCACATGATCACGCTGGGCAGGACCGTAGGAATGCCCCGGTTGACAGGCTTCTTCGCCAAACTGACACACATAGAGTTCATCCATTCCATGGTTGAGCCATTGCATCTCGCTCATCGCAAAACAGCCTTTCATGCAACATTCTGACGATATTATGCAACAAACACCCGCTTTTTTCAAGCGTTTTCTCTGCTATAATAAAGACAACAAAATCCCATCAAAAAAGGAGTGTCACATATGCCCAAGATTACCTTTATGGGTGCCGGTTCAACGGTGTTTGCCAAAAACGTGCTGGGAGACAGCATGCTCACCCCTTCTCTGGCACAGAGCACCATCGCCCTGTACGATATCGATCCCAAGCGTCTGGAAGAAAGCTATCTGATGCTTTCCGCCATCAACAACAACCTGGGCAATCAGGCCAAAATCGAAAAATACTGCGGCGTGGAAAACCGCAAGGATGCTCTGCGCGGAGCTAATTACGTGGTTAACGCCATTCAGGTGGGCCTCTATGAGCCCTGCACCGTTACCGATTTCGAGGTGCCCAAAAAGTACGGCCTGCGCCAGACCATTGCGGATACGCTGGGCATTGGCGGCATCTTCCGCGCTCTGCGCACCATTCCCGTAATGATGGATTTTGCCCATGACATGGAAGAAGTCTGCCCCGATGCGTGGTTCCTGAACTACACCAATCCCATGGCCATGCTCAGCGGCGCCATGCAGCGCTTTACCGGCATCAAGACCGTCGGTCTGTGCCACAGCGTGCAGGTATGCGCCAAGAAGCTGCTGAGCAATGTAGGCATGGAGTACGATGATCAGATTCAGTGGAAAATCGCCGGTATCAACCATCAGGCGTGGCTGCTGGAGATCAGCAAAAACGGCGTGGATCTGTATCCCGAAATCAAGCGCCGCGCTGCAGGCATTACGGAAAAGCATGACGACATGGTGCGCATGGAAATCATGAAGCGCTTTGGCTACTATGTAACCGAGTCCAGCGAGCACAATGCCGAGTATATGCCCTACTTCATCAAGGACAAATACCCGGAGCTGATTGATCGCTTCAACATTCCGCTGGATGAATATCCCCGCCGCTGCGTCAACCAGATCGCCAGGTGGGAAAAGCAGCGCGATGAGCTGACCAAGGATCCCCATCTCACCCATGAGCGCACCCATGAATATGCCAGCTATATCATGGAAGCCATGGAAACCAACAAGCCCTACAAAATCGGCGGCAACGTCATCAACAACGGCCTCATTACCAACCTGCCCCGCAACGCCTGTGTGGAAGTACCCTGCCTGGTGGATGCCAGCGGCGTAACGCCCTGCTACATCGGCGATTTGCCCGAGCAGTGCGCGGCGATGAACCGTACCAATATCAACGTGCAGCTGCTGACCATCGAGGCCGCCATGACCCTGAAGAAGGATTACATCTATCAGGCCGCCATGATGGATCCCCACTGCCAGAGCGAGCTTTCCATTGATGATATCGTTTCGCTGTGCGATGATCTGATCGAAGCGCACGAGGGATGGCTGCCCAGGTACAACTAAGCGAAACCCGAAAGAAAACCGTGCTGTAAAGGCGTCCGAATGGCGTTCGGAGGGCGGCATCCCTCCGACGCTTTCCCGGGCTCTTTACAGTTTGAGACCGTTGGCTTTTGCCAGCGGTCTTTTTGCAATGCTTTGCGTCGACAAACGGTATTTTTTCACACAAAAAACGCCATGCTTTCTTTCGAAAACATGGCGTTTGGAGCAAATGCTTTGGAAGCGTTGCGGCTCCAATCGAAATTACTTGATTTCGACGGTGGCGCCCACTTCGGCCAGCTTGGCCTTGATCTTCTCGCACTCTTCCTTGGAAGCGGCTTCCTTGATGGTCTTGGGAGCGGATTCCACAAAGTCCTTGGCTTCCTTCAGGCCCAGGCCGGTCAGCTCGCGGATGACCTTGATAACCTTGATCTTCTCGGAGCCGGCATCCTTCAGGATGGCGTCGAACTCGGTCTTCTCTTCCTCAGCGGCGGCAGCGCCAGCGGCGGCACCGGGCACGGCAACAACAGCGGCAGCGGCGGAAACGCCAAAGTGCTCTTCCAGAGCCTTAACCAGATCGTTCAGCTCGAGAACGGTCATCTTCTCAATCATAGAGATGATTTCTTCATGAGTCATGTGAATAGCCTCCATTCAATTCAATTTCAACTTGCCACTTTGGTTGGGAAATCACAGGTGAAGCCGCAAATCAGGCTTCGGGGGCAGCTTCGGCGTCCTTCTTGGCAATAGCGTCCAGAACACGCACGAAACCAGCGATGCTGCTCTGCAGGCTGCCAACCAGGCGAGACAGCAGGACTTCGCGGCTGGGCATCTCGGCCAGGTTCTTGATCTGATCCATGGTCATGATGTCGGAGCCCAGCAGACCGGCCTTGATGGCGATCGCTTCGGTCTTGTTCTTGGTGATGAAGTCGTTGATGATCTTGGCGGGGCTAACGGGATCGTTCATGCCAAAGGCAAAAGCGGAAGGTCCGTTCAGCACCTCGTCGAGGCCCTCGATGTTCAGCTCCTGCAGCGCGCGGCGAACCAGCGTGTTCTTCAGAACGCAGTAGTCAACGCCGTTGGCACGGAACTGAGCGCGCAGGCCGGTCACCTGTTCCACAGTCAGGCCGTTGTAATTGACGATGATCACGCTCTGCGCATCCTGAAACTTTTTCACGATGTCGCTTACGACCTGCTTTTTCAGCTCGAGATTCTTGCTCATTGGGGGTTGCACCTCCTTCTTGAAATTCTGCGATTCCAAAAAGAAAACCCTTGCAGGCGCAAGGGCGAACAAGTCGCAGGGGAGATAGCTCCCGCCTTACACCTCGGCGGGAAAGGTTTTATGGAAGCGGCTGCTTCCAACCCGCTGTCTTCGGCATTAGGTTTCCAAAGAATCGAATAGTATTATAGCAGATAATCCGATTCTGTCAACCCATTTGGACAAAAAAATCAAATTTTCCATACAAACATTTGACAGCGTATTTTATCCTGCTGCGGCTACAATAGCGTTGAAACCACTTGAGGAGGTGAACCACGCATGAATCAGCAGTCAAACGGTCAAAGCAGCCGTCCGGAGTATCCTCAGGCACGTGAAGCGCTTAACAACATGAAGTATGAGATTGCCCGTGAGCTTGGCATCAACCTGAAACAGGGCTACAATGGCGATCTTACCTCCCGTGAAAACGGCTATGTAGGAGGCTACATGGTCAAGCGACTGATCCAGCAGGCCGAAAAACAGATGGCGGGCCAGCAGGGCAACGGTTAACCCCAATTTGATGAAGAGGTGGATGTTCCTATGTTCCAGAATCAGCAGAGCGGCAATTCCTCCAGCAGCAACCGCACCATGGTGCCCGAAGCCAAGCAGGCCCTGAACAATATGAAGTTTGAGATCGCAAACGAGCTTGGCATCAACCTCAAGCAGGGCTACAACGGCGATCTGCCCAGCCGTCAGGCCGGCTACATCGGCGGCTACATGGTCAAGCGTCTGATCGAAAACGCCGAGCGCGCCATGTCCGGCGGCGCCCAGCAGCAGTAAACGAAGCTGCATCCGAGACGGCTGTACGAACAGCCGTCTCTTTTGTCATACAGGCAGGAAAAAACCATAAGCACCGCGAAAATAGCAGAAGTAACGAAAGGCGGTGCTTATGCAATGAATCACTATCCTCTGATCGGCGTTTCCGGCAGCATCAACAAGACGGAGAAGGAACTGAGCATACAGATGTGCTATCTCAACGCGCTGGCAAGGGCAGGCGCGATTCCCGCGCTGCTGTATCCCACTTTGGATGATGAGAGGCTTCACGACTGCCTGAACGGCCTGGACGGCGTTTTGCTGGCCGGTGGTGTTGACGTTGCGCCGGACAGATATGGCCATGATCCCATCAACGAGCTGGGTGAGGTGAACCCTCTGCGTGATGATTTTGAAATCCGTCTTGTGCAAGCGGCTTCCCAAATGCGCATGCCCGTTCTTGGCATCTGCCGGGGAATTCAGAGCATTAACGTGGCCATGGGCGGCACTTTGTGGCAGGATATCCCCACCCAGTACCGAACCGCTGATGGACAAAAGGGAATAGCGCATGCCCAGACCCGCGCGGATTTTTATACAAGTCATCGTGTTACCATAGAGGAGGGGACTTTGCTTGCCAGGGTAATTGGCCAGCGCGAAATCAACGTTAACAGCTTTCATCATCAGGCCGTTCGCGACACAGCCCCCTGCCTTAAAGCGGTGGCTCATGCCTCGGATGGGATAATCGAGGGCATCGAGCATCCCGACCTTCCCTTTTTTCTTGGCGTGCAGTGGCATCCGGAACGCTATTTTGACCGCGATGCCACAGCAATGGCGCTGTTTTGCGCTTTTGCCGGCGCCGCGAGGAATTACCAAAACCAGCGGTAAAAAACTGTTTCTCCAGGGCTTGACAATTGATAAGGAAACGTGTATAATCCATTACTGTGCCAAGGGGCATGGTGTAATGGTAACACGTGGGTCTCCAAAACCTTTGTTGAGGGTTCGAATCCTTCTGCCCCTGCCACCTAATCACTCATGTTTTGATACAAAGCATGGGTGATTATTTTTGCACTTATAGACTGATAAAGCGTTAGAATATAGGGATATAGCGACAAAATCGCCCTCTATGGTGCAAGAAATCGAATATACGGCGTCATTTGGCTGGATAGGGATTGTCCCTGTCCGGCCTTTTTTCTTGTTATCTGGGGAACTTTTTCTGCAAAAATCCAACTTTTTTCCTTAAGGAAACACTGATTAATTCGTGATATGCACGAGCGCCAATAGCTGGTATAATAAGA
>JAEDGL010000050.1 GCA_016297535.1 Clostridia bacterium
TCCCGCCTTACTTGCACGGTTGTCATCAGCCGATAGAGGTGATCTCCACCTTGGTGTACTGCTGACGGTGACCGGCCTTGCGATGGTAGTTCTTCTTGCTCTTGTACTTGAAGATGATGATCTTCTCGCCCTTTACCTGAGCCAGAACCTTGCCCTCCACCTTTGCGCCGGCAAGGGTGGGAGTGCCGATCTCAACGCCTTCCTCGCTGCCCAGCATGAGGACATCGAAGCTGACCTTGCTGTCTACTTCCTGGTTGAGTTTCTCCACATAGATAACGTCCCCCTGGGACACACGATACTGCTTGCCACCAGTCATGATTACGGCGTACATGGCAAAGCACCTCCTAATGATACTCGCCAAGCGAATGGGTGGCGTTTTGGGCGCACTTGAAAACCCCGCTTGAGCGGCTTACCGGGTAACGATACCATAAAAAGTGTGCTGTGTCAAGCACTGCGGGCATTTTTTACGCCTTTTTCCGGCCTTATTCGATGGGAATTTCCGCCGCCTGGGCAATGGCATACACATGGGCGCTGAACGCTCTGGAAAAACCGTCCGAAAGCTGCCTGCGGAAATCGGAATCCTCGGGGGAGATGGCATCCAGAAGCTTTTTTTGCATGTCACGGCGGTTTTGCTGGCTGCGAAGGCGGCTTTCCACGGGAAGCCTGCGAAGCAAAAGCGGCAGATCGGCCTTTTTGAGCAGATCGGAAAGCGCCGTCCAGCCAAGCAGCGAGGCCACCGCGCCGATCACCGCGCCTGCCAGAAAGCCCAGCGGCCCCGCGGCAACCAGCGATATCCCGCTGCCGCCGCAAAGGAGACCCGTGATCACGCTAACCACGGCGCCAAGCAGCGTGCCCATGGCGGGCAGGCCCGCCCAGCCGGCGGCGTTGACGGCCACATGCCCCGCGCCGGAGGCGGTCAGGTTCAGCTTCATCTGCCGGCGGGGCACCTCGTAGCGGTCGCAGATGGGGTCGATCAGGGCCTGCAGCTCTGCCGTCAGTCCTTCCAACCAGGTTTCCACGGCGGGAGCCAGCGCCTCCTGCGCCATGGGGGAAGCCAGCACGCGCTCCATGCGCGCGGTCAGCTGCTCCTCAAGCTGCTCAAGCGTGCGGATGCCGCCGCGCTTCCATTGCTCCAGCAGGGGCAGTACGGCCTCGTCAATCAGCAAATCCGATAAAATGCCCGCAACGGAGGGCAAAAGCGAAGGCATGGCCCGGTTTGCAATCACGGCGATCCGCTCCGGAGTCACCTCTTTCTGGATCGCCTCCCGGAAGGCGCGCAGGTTATCATCCACCCAGCCTGCGTAGGCAAGCCCTTTGGCAATGGAAAACTCCGGCTCCGGGCAGCTGATGATGACCGCGTTTTCAAAGCTTTCCTGGCACAGCTCCCGAAAAAAGGGCATGCGGGAGGCTCCGCCGGTCAGCAGCAGCAGCCTGGGCGAGCGCTGCGCTGTCAGCCGCGCCGCATTTTGCAGGGAATGGCGGACGGCCTGCGTGAAGGACTGGCCGTTCAGCTCCGGCAGGGGGGAAGCGGTCAGGCGCTGCGCCAGGTCGTTGTTCATTTCCAGCATCAGCTTCTGCACGCCGTCGTAGCAGATTCGGATGGTTTTCTTAACCACGGGAGCGGTTTCGCAAGCAAGGCGCGTAAAGTATTCCTCCTTTACGCGGCGTGCCTCGATTTCACAGTAGCTGTACCAGCTGCGGCATTCTTCAAAGACGGCTTCAATCTGCCTGCGCTCGCGGCTGGCTTCCACTGCGGTTCGCAAAAGCGCCGCATCCAGAATACCGCCGCCCAGCGCGGTTTCGCCAAAGGTGCCTATGCCGGTTTCGCGACCGTCCACAATGTAGGCGTAATCCAGCGTGGAGCTGCCCATGTCCGCCACCAGCGCGCTCTCGTTCAGAATATCCATGTCCAGCGCCACGGTGTGCGCATATTTGGCGTACAAAAACGCCGCGCGGGATTCGGAAATCACTTGTGGCTGGCGAACGCCGGCTTTCAGGAGCAGCTCGCGGTAGCGGGCGCGCGCAGCGGCGTCCCATCCGGCGGGACAGCCGACGATAAACTGATCGTCGCCCGAAAAGGCCCCGCTGTTGATGAGATCGCGCAGAACGCCCCGTACAAAGCGCACCACATCCTCGTGGCTGGCGGGATCGGTGGTAAAGCGGCTTTTGAAGCGCACACTCAGCTGATCGGCCAGCGCATCCGTATAGGCGCGTTCGCCGATGACGATTTCGCCGCTTCGCATGCCAACGGCGCTGAGCAGGCTGCGAACGCCGCACAGGGGCAGCACAACCGGCTCGATCAGGCTGCCCTGTTCAAACGCGGCAACGGCGCTTTCGCCGTCGCCCATATCAAACCCGATGTATCGCATGGTATCTCCTTTTGTCAGGCTGCGTCAATGCGCACGGCGGCCGTGCCGCGCCTGAGCAGCTGCTGGTCCCGCACGGACACGATGGCCGGGCTCAGCGTGCGGGTAACCGTTTTGCTGGGCAGGGCGTTAAACAGACGGCTGCTTTCCTCGTCGTAATCCAGCGCCTGCAGCCCCAGCCGTTCAAGCAGGCGGCGCGCGGCCTCCTCTGCGGGGGCGCGGCCGGCTTCGTCACAATCGTACAGGGCTTCCATCAAATCGGCCGCGCGGGAAAGGGTGATGGCGTCGGCGCTTTCCGCACCCCCGCGCGCCTGATCATTCAAATAGGAAAAATCGCTGAGGTAACGGTCCATTGCGCGCAGCTGTGCGTCAAGCACCGCAAACAGCCGCTCAATATCCACCGTGACGGTAGCTCGCACCTCATCCTGCGGCAGGATGGAGGCGGCGCTCCTGCGCTCGCTGATCAGTGCGCACAGGCCCACAGCAAGCGCGGCTACGCACAGCCCCAGGGAAATCCAACGTCTTTTCAGCGCACAAAGCATGGCCAGGCCTGCCAGCAGCGCACCCGCGACAGACCAGAGCGATTTGCTTTTGGCTTTGGAAAGCCCGCTTTTCTGCGCAACCCAGATTTGCGCCGTGCCATGCGCCTCCAGCAGGCCCAAGGCGCTTTTCAGGCAACCCATCAGCACCGCCGCCTGCTGCCGGAGCAGGTCGTCATCCAGCTCGGCAAGGGCGTTGTGCTCGGTTTGCAAAAGCGCGTGACGCACCTGCCCGGTTATTTCTGCTGCGCTCATGGTTTCGGCAAGGGAGGGGCGCAGCTTGTCCCTCTGCTCCTGCCAGTGCTGAAAGATACTCATATTGCTTCCTCAAAGGCGCGAAAGCTCGCGCAGTTCCTCCTGGGTCAGCTCGCGCCACATGCCGCGGGGCAGGTCGCCCAGCTTGAGCGGGCCAAAACGGATACGGCGCAGCATCACCACCTGATGCCCCACCTGCTCCACCATTTTGCGCACCTGACGGTTGCGTCCCTCATGGATGGTGATGAGCACATCGGTATACAGCCCTTTGGCGGCAAGAATTTTGACCTTTGCGCGGGCGGTTTTGCGGCCGTCCACCATTACCCCGGCTTCCAGACGGCGGGCTTCCTGCGGGGTAAGCTCGTTGGATACGCGCGCCAGGTAGGTTTTTTCCACCTCCATGGAGGGATGCAGCATGCGCTCGGTCAGGTCGCCGTCGTTGGTCAGCAGCAGAAGGCCCTCGCTGTCGTAATCCAGCCGTCCGACCGGGTACAGCCTGAAAGGATAATCGCGAAAACGGTCCAGCACCGTTGGGCGGCCCTCGGGATCGCTGGCGGTGGTCACCTCGCCTGCGGGTTTGTGGTACATAATGTATTTCTTTTCCGGCTCAGGGGTGATGGGCCTGCCGTCCACGCGGATGTCCTGCCCGATTTCCACCTGCACGCCCATTTCGGTAATCACCTGGCCATCGACGCTTACGCGGCCGCCGGCGATCATTTTTTCCGCGCTGCGGCGGGACGCTACGCCGCTGATTGCCAGATATTTCTGCAAACGCATCATTGGTTATGCCTCCTTGTATGTGCTAAGCATAGCAGAATCGCGCGGGATTGGCAAGTGAACCGTGCAAACTCAGCAAATTCTAAGATTGCTTTTGGAAAATCCTCAAGCAAGCGGGCGCAATCTGTGTTATGATACAGTTGCCGCAAAGGAAGAGCGGCGTACGTAAATTGTTTGATGGAGGGAAATCCATGGCCAAATATACCATTGAGGACATCGAAATTTTGCGGCAGAAGAGCGGCATTTCCTACGAGGAGGCCGTCAACCTGCTGGAGTATCACAACGGCAGCCTTGCCCGCGCACTGGTTGATCTGGAAAAAAACGGAAGGCTGCGCAGCGAAGGCGGCAAAGCACCCCGCAAAACAGGCTGGAAGGGGTTGTTTGATTTTCTCTTCCGCCTTCGGCTGACGGTCAAAAAGAACGAAACGACGATCGTCAATCTCAGCTCCCTGTTTATTCTGCTGGTGCTGGGAACCGCGCCGCATATCTGCGTGATCGGCCTCATTGTTTCGCTTGTGCTTGGTTACCGTATTTCCGTTGATCGCGACAGCGCCGAGTTTGCCAACGATCATTTTGACGATATGGTTAAAAATGCAAAAACCAATGTGCAAAACACCGTTAGCAGCTTTGCCCAGCAGCTGTCGGGCGAGCAGCCGCAGGCGGAGCCTTCGCCGGAACCCTCCAAGCCCCGCACCGAAAGCGCCGCAAGCGGCACCCGGCCGGTCAACGTGCAGTTTCCCGATGGCGGAAGCGTGGATGTGCGCGACGACGGCGACGGTTATCACGAGGCGGATATCCGCTGAGAAAGGAGCATCCCATGAGCAAAATCCTGATTGTGGAAGACGAAGTGAAAATTGCGCGCTTTGTAACGCTGGAGCTGGAGCATGAGGGCTACGAGGTGCAATCGGCGCACGACGGCCGCAGCGGGTTGCAGCTGTGCGAAAGCTGGCAGCCGGATCTGATGATTCTGGATCTGATGCTGCCCCAGCTAAGCGGCATCGAGGTATGCCGCCGCATCCGCCAGACCAGCGATGTGCCCATCATCATGCTTACCGCCAAGGACGATGTAAGCGACAAGGTGATGGGGCTGGATATGGGCGCGGATGATTATATGACCAAGCCCTTCGCCATCGAGGAGCTGCTGGCCCGCATCCGCGTCAACCTAAAAAAGCACCGGTTGGACCGCGCGCAGGAGGAAGGGGCGCGCAGCGTAGGCCAGCTGCATATCGATCCCGCCAGCTACAGCGCCGGGTACGGGGATACGCCCATTACCCTGACCAAAAAGGAGTTTGATCTGCTCAACTACCTGTGGCAGCACGAGGGCAAGGCCGTTACCCGCGATGAACTGCTCAACAATGTCTGGGGCTACGAGTTTACGGGAGACACCAACATTGTGGATGTGTACATCCGCTACCTCCGGCAGAAGATTGACGATAAGTTTGGCATCAAAACCATACATACCATCCGGGCAGTGGGGTATATGTTCCGTTATGAGTAAGCAGCAGAAAAATCCTCCGCAGGACGGAGGAAAGCGGGCAGAATCCTGGATCAACCTCCTGTCCGCGTGGATGCATGGCTGGCTGGTAAAGGGTATGAGCAATCTTCGGCTGTCGCTTACGCTGAGAATTGCGCTTCATTACGCGGGACAGCTTTTGAAAACCACCCTTCCCACCCTGCTTGCACTGCTGCTGGTTCTATGCGCAGCGGAAGTTCAAATGGCCATGGAGGCCATGGATGATCTCGGGGCTGATTTTCCCGAAAACAATCTGGAGTATACAGCCGTCCAGCTGACAGGACAGCCGTTTGCGCAGGCCTGGATGCTGGAAGAACCCATTGAGCCGGGTCTTCCCGGATTTGCGCAAAAAATGGGAAGGCTGTTTTCCCGCTGGCAGGATTACGACGAGCCCTGCGTGGTGCTCTATCGCGAAACCATGGCGGGCAGCCTGGTAGCAGCGTACCGGGTGGGCAGGCTTTGCTACACGCTGAGCATTGTTTTCTGGGCAGTGCTGTGCCTGGATTTGTACCGCGTGGTGGTTTTTATCAACCGCCGGCACCGCCTCAACCGCGTGGTGGTCAAGCCCATTACCGATATGGCCGAAAAGGCAGCCACCCTCAGCGCCAATAATCTGAGCGACCGCATCAGCGTAGAGGGCGCCAAAAACGAGCTCAAGGATCTGGCCATGGTCATCAACGGCATGCTGGACCGCATCGAGGTAAGCTACAACAGCCAGAAGCAGTTTGTCAGCGACGCCTCCCACGAGCTGCGTACCCCCATCGCCGTCATTCAGGGCTATGTAAACATGCTGCAGCGCTGGGGCAAAACCGACAAGGACGTGCTGGATGAGGGCATCAGCGCCATCGAGCAGGAGGCGGCCAGCATGAAGGAGCTGGTGGAACGCCTGCTCTTCCTGGCCCGCCATGATAAAAAGACGCTCATGCTGGAAGTGGAAAGCTTTGATCCGCTGGAGGTGATGAGCGAAATCCACCGCGAAGCAAAGATGCTTTCGGACAAGCACCGTTTTGAGCTGTCGCCCGCGCAGAACTCGCGCATCAACGGCGACAAGGATATGATCAAGCAGCTCATGCGCATCCTTCTGGACAATGCCATCAAGTACACGCCTGCTGGCGGCAGCATCACGCTTGGCGTAAGGCAGGAAAAAAACAACTGTGTGCTGAGCGTAACGGATACGGGCGCGGGCATTTCCGCCGAGGAGCTGCCCAAAGTGTTCGACCGCTTCTACCGCTGCGACGAGGCGCGCAAATCCCAGACCAGCGGTCACGGGCTGGGGTTGAGCATTGCCAGAATCATCGTATCGGCCCACGGCGGTCAGCTCAAGGTGCGCAGCAAGGTGGGGGTGGGTACCACGTTCTCGGTGCTGCTGCCCATGGAAAAGTCATCCTCCTTCATTGGTGGGGAAACCACATTTCCCCGCTGATTTTGATTTCGCTGTCTGCCTGGATCTGCTGCATGATGCGATCGTAATCCTCGCCCGCGGCCCATTGGGGCCGGAAATTGTTGCGCGGACGGTCGCTGGAGGTAAGCACGGGCATCAGACGCAGGGTAACGCCCTGATAACGGCCGCCTTCAAAGCGAAGCGTAGCCTGCGCAACCAGCGCGTCAAAGGTGGTCAGCTCATGCGTACCGCCGAAGACCAGATTGCCCAGGCTGTAGAGCACCACGCCGCCGCGCCGGCTCTCAACGCCCTGCACGCAGTGCGGATGCGTGCCAACCACCATATCCGCGCCGTATTTGAGGGCGTAGTCAGCCATGCGGGTCTGGCGTTTGCTATGCCCGGGGCTGTATTCGCTGCCCCAGTGACAGGAGTAGATGATGGCGTCGCAGCCCTGCTTTTTGAGGTATTTCAGATCGTTGTACACCGTTTCGGGACGCTGGAGAAACACGGTTTCCCGGCAACCGGCAAAGCCGATGCGGTGTCCGTTGACCGTTACGACGGAGCGGTAGGTATAGCCGCTGAAGCCGATGCCCGCCCCGGCAAGCGCCGCGCGCGTGCTTTCGCGGCCCGGGCGCCCAAAATCGATGTAGTGGTTGTTGGCAAGATTCACCTGTTCGATTCCGGCGGCTTTCAGGATTTCCGTACAGGACGGATCTCCCCGGAAGGTGTACTGCTTGCCCTTTGCGTGTCCCTGGCTGTGGCTTTGCAGCACGCCTTCCAGATTGATCAGGCTGATATCGTCCGTCAGAAACGGCTCGGCAATGGCGCCAAAGCACCAGCCGGGCCCTTTTTGGGCAATCAGCGTATCAAAGGTATCCGTTTCGTTTTTCCATTCCTCGCGCGTGCCGAGCACGCAATCCCCTCCCAGAGTGATGACAACCTCATCGGCACCGGCAAAAGGGCAGCAGGCAAACAGGAGCAATACAACCAGCAGGGTTCTGAGCATCAGGCGGCCTCCCATCCGTTCGTTCTATAAACAGGATGGAAAAGGCCGTCTGATGGTTGATGTTACAAAGATTACATTTTTCAGTTAAGCGCAAAGCCGTATGCAAACAGGCGCCGCAGGTCGATCCACGCGCGGTTGCGGGTGGATTCGCCCAGCACAACGGCAATCAGCGTACGTCCGTCCCGCTGTGCCGCGCCCACATAGCAAAACCCTGCAGCGGAGGTATAGCCGCTTTTGATGCCCGCTGCGCCGGGAATAAAATACTCCGAATCCGGGTTGAAAATCTCCCAGATGTTTTGCAAAACCAGCTCATCACGGCTTTCGGTGGAAGGCAGGGTATAGCTCATGCAGGTGACAATTTCGCAGAAAACCGGGTCTGTCATCCCTTTGCGGGCGGCGATGGCCAGGTCGCGGGCGGTGGTATAGTGCCCGGCGTCGTGGTAGCCGTGCGGATTGACAAAGTGCGATCCCGTCATTCCAAGCCGGGCCGCCAGCTCGTTCATCTGCTCGACGAAGCGCTCCACGCTGCCCGCGTACAGCTGGGCTACTGCGTTGGCTGCATCGTTGCCGGAGCGGATCATCAGCCCGTAGAGCAGATCGCGCAGGGTCATTTTTTCTCCGGGAGACACCGGAACCCGCGAACTGTCTGCAGGTATATCCGCAGCACTTTCGGGGATGGTAACAGTTTCCTCCAACCGTCCATATTCCAGCGCCAAAAGCAGGGTAATAATTTTGGTGGTGCTGGCGGGATACCTGCGGCTGTCCGCTTCATACTCCCAAAGCACCTGCCCGCTGGGCGCGTCGATCAGAATGCACGAGGGCGCGTACAGGCTTTTCCAGGTAAACGACAGCGGATTGCTTTCGTCAAAATAAACGGGGGCATCCGCAAAGAAAGCGCTTACATCGCTCATGATCTGATCCAGCGTATCGGGTGAAACCACGCCGTTCTGCTCCAGAAGCATGCGCTGCTGAAAGGCGGAAACGGCTTCGGCAGTGCGGGCGCCGTAAGCGCCATCCGCCGTGCCCTGAAGCAGGCCAAGATCAATCAGCCGGTTTTGCAGCGCCTTGACCCGCTCGCCCTTGCATCCGGGGCGCAGGGTGAGTAGCGCGTCCTGTGCAGCAGGCTCAAAAAGCAAATCGATGGTAGCGCTGTCCGCAACACCGTCGGGCTGGACGGCGTATCCCGCAGCCTGCAAAAGCCGCTGCGCCTCCTCCACGGCGGAGGCCGTCTGCCTGCCGTAAAGGCCATCCGCCTTGCCGCCAAGCAGCCCCAGCTCCATCAGCCGGCTCTGCAGCCGGACCACCTCTTCCCCGCTGCTTCCCTGCGAAAGCGCTCCGCCAAGCGCTGCGGCGGGCAGAAACAGCAAAATAAGCAGCAGACAAAGTGCTCGTTTCATCTTTGGTTTCAGCTCCTTTCATGCAGCTGTGCACCAATCAAACGTTTGAGAGCCGGGTTTTCATGCCGTTCTGTTTGCGGACGCAAACGCATACCTTTCGGGGGAGGGATGCATATGAAACGCATGGGCGCTTCGGTAAAGCTGTGCGTGCTGATTCTTGCATGCGCGCTGCTCTGGCGTATGCTGGGCGCGCCGCTTACCGCGCAGGATTTTCGGGATCTGCAAACGCCGCTGTGGCAGGCGCGCATTCTGCTGCCGCAGCGGGCGGCGCGAATGCTTCGGCTATGGCTGCCTGCAACCAGCTCGGAAGCTGCTCAGACCATGACGCAGGAGACGGGAACGGAGGAGCCTGCTGCGGATCAGACCATGCTGCTGGTATATCTTACGCAGGAGGACCGTCTTGCACAGATGACGCTGGAAGGCTATGTTTGCGGTGTGGTGGCGGCGGAAATGCCTGCCCAGTACCATCTGGAGGCCCTGAAGGCACAGGCTGTTGCGGCGCGCACGCGGGCGATGTGGCAAAAGGAGCAGGGCGGCTGCGAGCTGCATCCGGGCGCGGATATTTGCACCGACAGCGCGCACTGCCAGGGGTATGAAACGCTAAGCGAGTGCCGCAGCCGCTGGGGCGACAGCTACGAGGCCTACCGTGACCGCCTTGTGCAGGCGCAAAGGGAAACGGCGGGACAGTGGATCGCCTATGAGGACAAACCCATCTCCGTATTGTACCATGCCATCAGCGCAGGCCGAACGGAGGATGCGCAAACGGTTTTTGCTCAAAGCGTGCCGTACCTGGTAAGCGTGGAAAGCGGAGAGGATGAATCCGTCCGGGGCTATCAGACGGAAACGGCGTTTTCCTTTGAGGAGCTTGCACAAAAGCTGCATTGCTCCGCTGCCGATGTCCGGCGCACGCTTTCCATCGGCGGATATACGAACAGCGGACGGGTCAGCCATGTGCAGTATGACGGCAAAACAATGGAAGCCACCGAGTTTCGCAGGCTGCTGGGCTTGCGAAGCACCTGCTTTTCCATCACCATGGATGATGACGGCGTTGTTTTTTACCAGCGGGGATATGGCCATGGCGTGGGCATGAGCCAGGCCGGAGCCAACAGCATGGCCGCCTCCGGCGCGAATTATGAGCAGATTCTTCAGCATTACTTTACGGGCGTAGAGATCATCCGTCCGTGAATGAAACCACACACCGCAGGACATACTGCCTGCGGAGGGATGCGTATGCAATCAAACCGTGTTCTGGCCGCGTTCAAGCGGGCTTATGCGCGGTACGACCGCTTTATGGAAAAACAGGGCTTTGGCATTGTACTGGCCGTGTGCGTGCTGACGATTGGAGCCAGCGCGCTGTATACCTTCCATTTCAGGCAGGCGTGGGCCGGAGAGAACGGCGAACAGACCCCGAGCGTGGAAGCCGGTGGCAACCAGAATGCGCAAACGCTTAAAGAGGCGCAGGAGCTGGTTCAAAGCCGGAGCGCGCTTGCAACCGCCGTGCCGACGGAGGCGCCCTTTTCCTTTGTTCAGCCGGTCGAGGGCTTTCTGGACAGGGATTATTCCATGCAGGAGCCGCAGTATTTTGCCGTGCCGAACTACTACCGCCTGCACCCCGGAATCGATTTGCAGGCGGCGTATGGCGCGCCGGTCAAGGCCTGCGCTTCGGGTACGGTGCTGCGCGTATGGCAGGATAACGAACTGGGCCTGTGCGTTCGCATCCGCCACGCAAAGGGATATGAGGCGGTATATGCCGGTCTGAGCGACGCAAGCTATGTTCAGCAGGGAGATCCCGTTGTGCAGGGACAAACCATCGGGCACGTGGGCAGCGGTGTGCTTGCCGAAACGGATGCGCAGCCGCATCTGCATCTGGAGGTCTGGCTCAACGAAACGCCGGTGGACCCGGTGGAGCTGTTTTTGGGCATAGCGCAGTAGCGGAAAGGGAGGATGGGGCCATGTGCGGCATTGTAGGCTATATCGGACCCAAAAAGGCGGCGGACGTGCTGGTAAACGGGCTGGAAAGGCTGTCCTACCGCGGATATGACAGTGCGGGCGTTGCAGTAATGGATGAGAAGGGCCGTCTTGCCGTGCGAAAAACCAAGGGAAAGCTGGAGCAGCTCAAGCGTCTTTTGGAGGAAAGCCCCGTGGACGGCTGTACGGGCATCGGCCACACCCGATGGGCAACGCACGGCGAGCCAAGCGATCTCAACGCTCATCCGCATACGGATGTCAAGGGCGGCATTGCCGTTGTTCACAATGGAATTATCGAAAACCACGAGGCGCTTCGCAAACATCTGGAAGGCTGCGGAGCGGTTTTTGCAAGCCAGACGGATACAGAGGTTATCGCTCATTTGCTCAACGAGCTTTATGACGGCGATATGCTTCATACGCTTCTTCGGGCGCAGGGAATGCTGCAGGGCAGCTACGCTATTGGCGTATTATGCGACCGCGAGCCGGATCAGCTGTTCTGCATGCGCTGCGACAGCCCGCTTGTGGCGGCCTGCCGGGAGGGAGAGGGCTTTCTGGCCTCGGACGTTCCGGCGCTGCTCAGCCATACGCGCGACGTGGTGTTTTTGCAGGACAGGCAGGTCGGCGTTCTCAGCCGCCAGGGCCTGCGGGTGATTGACGAATATGGTCAGGCCTGTGAGCCATCCTTTTTTCATGTGGAGTGGGATCAGTCCAGCGCGGAAAAGGGCGGCTTTGCCCATTACATGCTCAAGGAAATTCACGAGCAGCCCACCGCTTTGCAAAATACCTTTGCGCCCAGAAGCAGGCTGGGAGATTTTCAATGGCTGCCGCTCTCGGAGGATACGGCCTGCCGGCTTCGCAGGATCACCATTGTCGCCTGCGGCACGGCCTACCACGCCGGGGTGATGGGCAAATACGCTCTGGAGCAGCTGGCCCGTATTCCCACAGAGGTGGATATCGCCAGCGAATACCGTTACCGCCAGCCGCCGGTGGGGGAAAACGAGCTGCTGATCGCCATTTCCCAAAGCGGAGAAACGGCGGACACACTGGCAGCGCTGCGCGAAGCCAAAAGGCGGGGCGCCAGCGTGCTGGCCATCTGCAATGCTGTGGGGTCCACCATCACCCGCGAGGCGGGGGAGGAAAACACGCTCTATACCTATGCAGGGCCCGAAATTGCCGTAGCCAGTACCAAGGCATACGTCACCCAGACGGAGATGATGATCATGATTGCCGTGGCGCTTGGCGTAATGCGCAATACGCTGTCCATGGAGCGCGCGGAGGCCCTGTATCAAAGCCTGCGCGAGCTTCCCTCCAAAGCAGCGGATACGCTGGGGCTGGAAGGCCGGCTTCAGCAGATTGCCAGCCGAATGAGCAGCCGCAAGCATGTGTTTTTTGTGGGCAGAAGCGTCGATTACGCGCTGTCCATGGAGGCGGCGCTCAAGCTTAAGGAAGTCAGCTATCTTTTCAGCGAGGCCTATGCGGCGGGCGAACTGAAGCATGGTCCCATCGCGCTGCTCAAGCCTGGAAGGCTGGTGGTGGCCTGCGTAACGCAGCCCCGCGTGCTGGAAAAGATGCTGGCCAATCTGCAGGAAGTGCGCGCGCGGGGGGCGGAGGTGCTGGCAGTGTGCCCGGACGCACTGGCGCAGCAGGTGCGCCCGCAGGCAGACGAGCTGATCGTGATTCCCGATACGGATGAGTGGCTTGCGCCGCTTCTGGCGGCCATTCCGCTGCAGCTGTTTGCCTACTGCATGGCCGTAGCGCGCGGGTGCGATGTGGATCAGCCGCGCAACCTGGCCAAGAGCGTAACCGTGGAATAAAACGCTTGACAGTCAGCCGCCCTTTTCCTATACTGACAGCATAGGAAGGGGCGTTTCTGATGATGAAGATCGGCGTATTTCTGGAGCATATGAGGGAAGCAGGCGCTCAGACGGGTCTGCCGCTGGAAAAGGTTGCAATCGAGACGGCACAGATGGGCATCGAATTTGTTCATGTAAACGGCGAATACTGGATGGAGAACGAAGCGCGTGTGGATGACCTGTTGGACAGAGCCGGTCTGTACGTAGGCTCAGCGGATAACCTTTTCCAGTTCACGCAGGGCCGCGATCTGGATAAGGCCGAAAAGCTGATACGGTTTTTGTCCCGCAAGGGCGTAAAGCAGCTTTTGCTGATTCCGGGCTTTGTGCACGAAGCGCAAAGCCGTCCGTCCGCCATGGACGAGGCGGCCAGGCACATGAAGGAGCTGATGTACCTTTCCCGAAGCCTGCATGTACAGTGCTCGCTGGAGGATTACGACAATCGCACAGCGCCTTTTGGCACCTGGCAGGAGCTGAAATGGTATGTGGAGCAGATTCCTGAATTGAAAATCAGCTTTGATACCGGCAACTTTGCCTATTTTGGGCAGGATGCCCGGGAGGCCTACGAGCAGCTCAAGCCCTATATCTGCATGGTGCATGCCAAGGACAGAAAGGCTGCCGGCCGTGAGGGCGAAAAACCGCTGATCGCGCTGGACGGAAGCAGCCTTTACCCCAGCGCCGTAGGCAGCGGCGAAATGCCCATCCGGCCCATTTTAAGCGATCTGCTGGCGAGCGGTTTTGACGGTGGCGTGCTCATCGAGCACTTCGGCTCGGCCGATATGATGGCGGATATGCGCCGGTCCGCCGCTTGGCTTAAGATACTGATTGGTTGAAACGCCATACAGGACAACCGGCAGACCAGACATGCAAAGGAGAAGAAAATGTTGAAACAGCACAGGCTTAGCATTGCCCTTTTGCAGATGGCACCGTGCGAAACGCTGGAAGAAAACCTTGACAAGGGAATTGCAGCCTGCAAAAAGGCCAGGGAGCAAGGCGCAGATATCGCGCTGTTTCCCGAAATGTGGAGCAACGGATACCGCCTTTCGGATCGTCCGGTTGAAGAATGGAAAGCGGAGGCCATTGATGCTGACGGTGATTTTATCCGGGCATTTGGTTGCCTTGCCGGAGAATTGCAGATGGCCATCGGGATTACCCTGCTGGAAAAATATGAAAAAGCGCCCCGCAATTCTCTGGTTCTTTTTGACCGCTTCGGACAGCGGAAGCTGGTTTATGCCAAGGTGCATACCTGTGATTTTGATGTGGAGCGCCACCTGACCCCCGGCGACGCCTTCCATGTGGCGGCGCTTGATACCCGGGTTGGCGAGGTAAAGGTGGGGGCGATGATCTGCTATGACCGGGAGTTTCCCGAAAGCGCAAGAATACTGATGCTCCAGGGCGCAGAGCTGATTCTTGTTCCCAATGCCTGCCCGATGGAAATCAACCGCCTTTCTCAGCTGCGCGGCAGAGCCTACGAAAACATGACGGCCATCGCCACCTGCAATTACCCGGAGACGGTTACGGACTGCGACGGCGGCTCCAGCGTTTTTGATGGCGTAGCTTACCTGCCCGGTCTGGAAGGCTCGCGGGATATGTGCATTCTGCAGGCAGGCGGGCAGGAGGGCATTTATCTGGCCGAGCTTGATCTGGATCAGCTGCGCCGCTACCGTCAGCAAGAGGTGCATGGAAACGCCTATCGGCATCCGCAGAAGTATGGTCTGCTGACGCAGCAAAAAATTGAAGAACCCTTTCTTCGGAAGGACTACCGCGAGTAACCCCCGCCTTTGGTCCGGCATGCCATAAAAGAAACAGGCACCCGCAGCATCATCATGCGGATGCCTCAGACTGTCGATAAACCCTCTGGGAGGTGTCGGAGGGCCGCAGCCCTCCGACTCTTGTTGTTTGCTTTAGCACAACAAAACCACCAGCAGAGCTGGTGAGTAGAAAAAA
>JAEDGL010000220.1 GCA_016297535.1 Clostridia bacterium
GGTGCATCCCCGTCGGAAAAGATCGCCTCTGGCGAGCTTTTTCGACGCTCTGAGGCTCTAAGAGGCTCTAAGCCTGCCGCCTACTCAATTTTTCCCGTAAAGCGCAGCAGCGTGGCCCCGGGCGGATTCATCAGCCTGCCGGGCAGCGGATTTGCCCTGCAGGCGCCCAGGCCGGGCGAAATGTACTGGTTGATGCTGTTGATGCGCTGCATGCCCACCACATTGCTGTCGCCGGGGAAAAACCCGCGCTCGGGCAGGTAGACCGGCCCCACGCCGGGCAGCCGCCACTGGCCCCCGCACAGATCGCCGCACAGCAGCAGATCAATCTGACGAAAGTTGAAAACCTGCGTCTGATCCGCCCATTCCAGACTGGTGCGGATGTAGGACGGCTCCAGCGGCGAATGGTTGACGGCAATCTGTAAATCGGCGTCGGTCATCTGCCGGATGGCCTCCTGCGTGCGCTGCATGGCGTCCAGGCGGTATTTCAGCGCGCGGTAAACCGCGCCGCCCTCCGCCTCGTACTGCCGCCCGAGGGCCTCCATTTCGGCAATCTGCGTGGTCAGGCTTTCCACCATGCTTTCGGGATTCATATCATACAAATACTGCGGCACAAACCACACCGTTTTTTTGCCCACCTGCTGGGCAACGGGCGCGTCCAGATAGATCGCGCCCTTTTTTTGCAGGGCGCGCACCCAGGGCGCCAGCACCTCCGCCGAGCCCTGCGGCGTGGAAATGACCGGCGTGGGATCCTCGTCGCCCGCAATGAAATAGATGGGCACATCCGGCTTGACCTGCCCAAGCGCATGAACCAGCGAAAGCAGCGGCTCGTCGTTGCCGGTGGCCCCCACCATATCGCCCGAGAGCACAATGGCATGATAGGATTTGCCATACAGCAGCTCGCGCCACAGGGCCGGATCGCTGCCCACGGTGCTGGCGTGCAAATCGCTCAGGTGCAAAATGGAAAACCCCTCATAGGCCTTGTCCAGCCCCATCACGGCCACCTTTTCCGTGCTCAGCGCAACCCGCTGGTTGGAAGCCTGATTCAAAAAAAGCCCCACCGCGATCATCGCGGCCAGCAGCATCAGCGCGATCACCGTCCACACCAGGCCCCTGCGCTCGCGCTGCGGAGCAAAAATATCGCTGTTGCGGCGCCCCATTCCCGCATCCCCCTTTCAACCTCTGTTTTTCCTTTCCATCATAGGGGACACAACGCGGCAAGTCAACTGCCTGTTTGGCCGGAATAGACGGGGATTTTGTGCAAAAACGCCGCAGGGCCTGCCTGTTTCGCCCCTTTTGTTTCCATACAGGTCAAAACCCGTCCAGAAAAAACATGAGAAAAACATTGTAAAATCTATTGACATTCCGCCGGGGAGAGGGTATCATACAGCCAATCACTCAAACCGTTGAGGAAGAGGAGTACCCGTCAGGGGGAGATGGCAAAGGGAGCCGCGAACAGTGGGACCGCGGCACAGATCCGGACGGCGAATGGACTTCCGAGGGTCATGGCGAAACGTAGGCAAGTAGCCATGAACGGGATCCCGCACCCGTTATCCAGGCGGCGCGTATGTTGGTACGCGAAAGAAAGCCCGCCTCTGTGGGGAAATTGAGTGGCACCGCGGAATATCCGCCTCAAGCAGATGAGTTTCATCTGCCTGGGGCGTTTTTTCATGGGCAAACACCCGTTGATCATAGTCAGGGCTTCCCTACCAACAGACCTCAGGCCAAAAAAGAAAGGTAGGAAAACATCATGAAGAAAATCACCGCTCTGATCCTGGTACTGGTTCTGGCTCTCTCCCTGTGCTTTGGCGCCAACGCTGAAATGCTGACCATCGGAATTGCCCAGTTCGCCGAACACCCCAGCCTTGACAACTGCCGCATCGGCTTTATCGAGGGGCTGGCCGAAGCGGGCTATATCAAAGACCAGAACGTCCGTTTCATTGAAGCAAACGCGCAGGCCGATATGGGCCTGGCCCAGCAGATTGCCCAGCAGATGGCGCAGGAATGCGACCTGATCTGCGCCATCGCCACCCCCATGGCCCAGGCTGCCGTGAACGCCTGCATGGATAACGGCAAGCCCGTGATCTACACCGCCATCAGCGACCCCGTGGCCGCCATGCTTGCCAATGCCGACGGCACAAGCAGCCTCAACACCACCGGCACCTCCGACCTGCTGCCCGTGGAGGCGCAGCTGAAAATGATCCGCGCCTTCCTGCCCGAGGCCAGGAACATCGGCATCCTCTACACCACCAGCGAGACCAACTCCGAAAGCCAGCTCAAGCTGTATCAGGATCTGGCCCCCGCCTACGGCTTTGAAATCATCGCCAGCGGCATTGCCACCGGCGCGGATGTGCCCCTGGCCACCGACAACCTGTTGCCCAAGGTAGACTGCATCACCAACCTTACCGACAACACCGTGGTCAGCTACATGGCCGTGATGGTGGACAAGGCCAACGCCGCCAAAAAGCCCGTCTTCGGCTCCGAGATCGAGCAGGTGAAGAACGGCTGCCTGGCCGCCGAGGGCGTTGAATACGTGGCGCTGGGCCGCCAGACCGGCCTGATGGCCGCACAGGTGCTGGGCGGCGAGAAGGCCGGAGACATCCCCTTCTTTGCCTCCGAGGGCGGCGACATGAGCTACAATCCCGAGGTGGCCGCGGCGCTGGGGCTGGACATTCCCGAGGCGTATGCCGGCGGCATCGACGTAACCAAGTAAACGATCCAGATCCCTTTTTGGCAGGACGGGGCCAGCCCCGCCCTGCTCCAGATCGTCGAAAAAGCTCGCCTGAGGCGATCTTTTCCGACGGGAATGCACCATTTGCCT
>JAEDGL010000003.1 GCA_016297535.1 Clostridia bacterium
CGCTCCACGCGGGTGCGGATGGTGCGGAAGTTGGTCAGCATGCCGCCCAGCCAGCGGTTGTTGACATAGTACATGTTGCAGCGCTGCGCCTCGGAGGCGATGGATTCCTGAGCCTGCTTCTTGGTGCCCACGAACAGGATGGACTTGCCTTCCATGGCCAGGTCACGCACGAAGTTGTAAGCTTCATCAGCCTTGCGGACGGTCTTCTGCAGGTCGATGATGTAGATGCCGTTGCGCTCGGTGAAGATGTACTGAGCCATCTTGGGGTTCCAGCGGCGGGTCTGGTGACCGAAGTGCACGCCCGCTTCCAGGAGCTGCTTCATAGAGATAACTGCCATTGGGGTTTCCTCCTTGTTTTTTCCACCCTTTGTGTCGTCCCGCGCGGCCACTGCGCGCATGCGCAGCACAAACACGCGATCGACAAAGGTGCGTAATCGGTAATTAGTATACCACGGTGATGCCCCGCATGCAAGGGGTTTGCCGCTGTTTTTCACCATTTTTTGTTGGAACGCAATCCATCCAGAATGAGAGAAAAAAATAGAAGGCCATGGCCACTCCGGCTGCGCTTTTTACAACAGAAAGAGGCGCCAAAACACAGCCAGACCATCCTGCAAACAAAAAAACTTGCAAAGCAGCCGTTGCACTGAGCGCCAAACGCTTGACAAACAAGGCAAACCCCGCTACAATATTTCCTGTACGCGCCCGTAGCTCAGCTGGATAGAGTGTCAGACTCCGACTCTGAAGGTCATGCGTTCGAATCGCACCGGGCGTACCAGCAAAAACCCTCGAAGCCGTAAAGGTTTCGGGGTTTTTGCTATGGTGGGGGTTGGAGAAAAAGCTGTGGGATTCACAGGAAGATCAACAGTTTTCTGTTGCTATCTTTCCAATTTCTTTGAATACTAAAAGTATAAGATTCTATATCTCAAGTATTGTAGCAAGTATGGATCCATGATATAATGAATAAAATGAGCAAAATTCACTTTTGGAGGAATCTCTATGAGTGTGAAATATAATAAACTGTGGAAATTATTGATCGATCACAATATGAGCCGAGTAGATCTTAGGATTGCTGCTCAAATGAGTCCCAATACACTTGCTAAGCTTGGGAAAAACGAGGATGTATCTCTCGATGTGCTCAAGCGAATTTGTGGTGTCCTTCGATGCGACATTGGCGATATCATGGAAGTCATTCATGATGAAACGAGTGAAAATTGTCAATGAGGAGCAACAGCATGCGATATTGTGGTTCTCTCACACGTGAACAGTTTATGTTCCAAGAAATGCGTATTGCTGCCCGGTTAAAGATGGATGGGTTAACCGATCAGATGATACTTGAAAGAGTATATGAGGAAAATCTATTTCAATACCCTACCGAGCGGGAAATCAGAAGCAAATGCCGTGCCTGTTTGAAACGCATAAAATGTATTTCAAATATCCCATTTTTCATGGAAACGCTGGCGTATGGGACGATCAATGAGGCGAAACAAGCCGCGCTGGTAGCGCTTATGTGTTATCACCTGCTGATACAGGATTTTATGATTAACGTTATCGGAGAAAAATATCGTCGCATGGATATGACGCTCACCCGGCGTGATATGAACGTGTTCTTTGAGCGACTTTCTGAGCTGGATGAAGAAGTTGCATCATGGAGTGATCAAACAATCAAGAAACTGAAGGTTGTTATTCGAGCCTGCCTACGGGAAACGGAATATATTCACGGTACTGAAGAAACATTGTATCCTGTATTGATCAGCTATGAATTTATTACCGCGCTAAAAAATGCAGGATATAGAAGCTTTCTGCCCGCTTTTAACGTATTCGACTGAGGTTCATTATGAGTATGATATTAAACAGACTGGATGCCTTTCGGGCTAAAATACAGGATCCGAATTTCCTAGGAAATAAAGGCCTCAGCAACGAGGTTGGAATGTATATCTTTGCATATCAACCTGAAGATGAAATGCCTGTTCGCCGCTTTCTGGAAGAACTAAAATCCAACCAACAGTATCCCAGAATTATCGTGTATGACCTCTATGAATTGTTGTTGGATATCTGCAGCGCCCGTCGTATTCTCGAGCGAATTCCAACGATGGAATCACAGCGCGGATCAGCTTTTATGATGGGGCAGATTCAGCGAGTAGCAACGCCGGAAGCGTATATCGAGCGAATGAAATATCAACCACACCAGCATGGTGATGTGGTCATTCTTACGGGCATCGGGCGAGTTTATCCGTATATGCGCAGTCATAATATTCTGAATAATCTACAGCATGTATTTGATGATATTCCTGTAGTGCTGTTTTATCCCGGAGAATACACCGGTCAAAGTCTGACTCTCTTCAATGAATTTGCTGATGATAACTACTACCGCGCCTTTAACCTGCTGTGAAAGGATGCTTGAATATGAAACTTTCAGATATGTTTTTGAAATCCATCGATCGCCCGATCAACGGTGTCATCAAGGTTATGCAGACAGATGACGAGAATCGTCAGCAAGAACTGGAAGAATATGTGATAACTCGCGAGTTGCGTAAGCATTTCAGCTCGTTTTATGATCACTATGAACAAGGTATTGACGGCTCTACTGACAAAATGGGAGTATGGATTTCCGGCTTTTTCGGTAGTGGTAAATCTCACTTTCTGAAGATTTTGTCCTATCTGCTTGCTAATGAAGTGGTAGGTGAAAAAAAGGCTATTGACTATTTTGAAGAAAAGCTCGATTACGATGCCTATCACTATGAAATGATTCGGCGTATCAGCAAAACGCCAACGGAAGTTATTCTCTTTAACATTGATGCAAAATCTCCCATGGGTAAAGATGAGACAGCCATTCTTCGCGTGTTTACCAAGGTGTTCTATGAACACTGTGGATATTACGGTGATGACATGAAGGTGGCTTCTTTCGAACGTTTTCTGGATCGACAAGGAAAACTGGACGACTTTAAAAATGCCTTCTTAGCAATTAACACAGAAGAATGGTGTACCGCACGTGAGGCCTTTGCCTTCTGGGAAGATGATATCGTCGAGGCGTTAACACAGGTAACGGATATTTCTGAGCAAGCGGCTCGTAATTGGTTTAATGGTAAGGAAACCTCACATCTCAGTATTGACCGTTTTGCCCGTGAAGTGCTGGAGTATGTTCAGAGTAAGGGCGATGACTTCCATCTGGTTTTCCTGGTCGACGAAATTGGTCAGTACATTGGCGATAACTCTGGCTTAATGCTGAATTTGCAGACGGTGGTAGAGGAACTTGGATCGAAATGTCATGGTAAGGTGTGGGTCATCGTTACCAGCCAGGAAGACATAGACTCGGTTACTCATGTAAAAGGTAATGACTTTTCGAAGATTCAAGGACGCTTCAATACTCGTCTTAGCTTGTCCTCCGCCTCGGTGGACGAGGTAATTAAACGTCGAATTCTTGCAAAAACAGATATTGCAGAAGATCTGCTGCAACTGATGTATCAGCAGCATCAAGCAGCCATGCGTAATCTTTTTACTTTTGCGCAGGGAACGGTATCCGACTTGAAGGGATATTCCAGCGAAGAAGAGTTCATTGAGGCTTATCCTTTTGTACCATATCAGTTCAAGCTTCTGCAGGATGTATTGGTGCAGGTGCGCAAGCATGGCTCTTCTGGCAAGCATCTTTCTGGTGGCGAACGCAGCATGCTGTCCGCCTTCCAAGAAGCCGCACAAAAATTCAAAGAAAAAGACGAGACACATTTTGTTCCTTTCTATGCTTTCTATGATACGGTGCATACCTTTTTGGACGGTGCAATTCGCCGAGTGATTGATCGTGCTGATCGTGCAGCCCAAGCCGGAGATGGCCTCCAACCGCAGGATGTAGATGTGCTGAAACTGCTGTTCCTTATCCGCTATGTAGAAGGCGTTCCATCTAACATTGAGAACCTCTCCACACTGATGATTACCAGCTTGCGTGCTGATAAGATTGCCATGCGTCAGCAATTGCAGGATTCTTTGGATCGGCTGGTATATGAGAATTATGTCTCCCGAAACGGCGAAACCTATCTGTTCCTGACAGACGAAGAGCAGGATATCAATCGCGAAATTCGTCAGACCATGGTGGATGATAATGAAGTTATCCACACGATTGGACAGATGATCTATCAAGATGTATATCCGGGCGGAAAATTCCGGTACCACAATCGTTATGATTTCCCTTATGACCGTATGGTTGATCATGCAGTTGTGGGACAGCCCAGCAGCGATATTCGCCTGCGCCTGATTACGCTAGCCTCAGACATTTCTGAAAACGATGCTGATGCTCATTTTATTCTTCAGTCCCGCGCAGGCAATGAAGCAATCGTTTATCTTTCGACACGCAGCGATTATTACCATGAACTGGAAGAAGTCAAGCGGATCGAGAAGTATATTAAACAGCGTAACGTAGCTCAATTGCCTGAAACAATTCGGAAAATCATTCAGGGCAAGCAGTCTGAGGCCAAGGAACGTGAAAAGACGGCTATGCTGCTTTTGAAAGAAGCAATCATCAAAGGCGTCTTCTATATTGCTGGCGAACGTCTCACAATGCGCACCTCCAATGTAAAAGAAGCACTAGATGAAGCTTTGACCCGTCTCGTTGAGAGTGTATATGGAAAGCTAAATTATGTGGATACCTATGCACAAAGCGATGCTGATATCCAGCGTATTCTGATCAGCAATGAAACGCAGGAACTGATGCAGGGAATAGCAGCGCCCAACGCCCGTGCCATGGAAGAGATTGACCAGTATCTTTCTATCCGCGCCCGTCAGAACATGCAGGTTACCATGTCTGATCTGCAAAAGCGCTATCAGGCAACACCGTACGGCTGGCGCGAGATTGATATAGCAGCTGTTGTAGCAGCGATGCTCAGAGCGCAGAAAGTTCAGTTGATTCACAACAGCGCTCCTCTGCTTTTGAACGATCGAAAAATTGTCGATTGCATGCGTAAGCGTACAGACGCCGAGCGGACCATCGTGCGCAAGAAGGTTTCCGTCTCTGAAGAACTGCTGAAAAAGGCCCGCAAACTCGCCATTGAGCTGTTCAGCACGATGGACATCAAAAATGACGAAGAAAATCTCTGTGGCCAGATCGCTGCGCTGCTCAGCGACTGGAAAAAGAAAAATGATGGAATCCTTGCATACTATGATGGCTCTGTGCAGTATCCCGGCAAACGTGTTGCAGATGATGGGAAGCGTATCGTAGAACACATTTTGATTTATGTCAGCGATCACACCGCCTTCCTGAACGCCTTTACTGAGGCTAAGGATGATCTGCTGGACTGGTCAGAAGATTTCCGCGAAGTATCGTTCTTCTTTGCCAATCAGAAAACCATCTTTGACAATGCATGGAAGCTTTGTGAAAAGCTGCAGCAGGAGCGTCATTATTTTACCGAAGAGCAGGACGCGATGACGGCTGCACGTGCCATCAGCGATATTCTCCGCATGGAAAAGCCCTATCGCCGCATTGTGGAAATCCCCACTCATACGCAGAAGATTGACGCTGCCTACAAGCGCATCAATGAAGAACGCCGTACACGTGTGCAGGATATTCTGGTGCAGGCGCGCGGAGACATTCACACATTGGCATACGGTCACCATGAGCTAACGGACATGGTCCGCAAGGCTGATGATGAGCTAGAACGCCGCCGTCAGGCCGCCATGGAAGCCGTGAGCCCCACGCTGCTGGATGCAGCGATTACCCAGATCCTCACCTACAAAGATGGCGTGTGCAAACGCATGGAGCAAATGCTCACACCGGTTGCGCCTGCAGCGCCGGATCAGCCCAAGCAGCGTATCAACACCCTTCGCCGCTATGATGTGCTGCCCCAGCAGAAGCTGTCCAGCGAGGCTGAGATTGACAAGTATGTCGCTGCACTAAAGGACAAACTGATGGCTGCACTGAAAGAACATGACGCCATTCAGTTGAATTGATGCATTCAGCATGCATACCTTCACATCAAACAAGGAGGTGCTACTATGAATTTCGATTTCTTGAAGGGTCTTAATGGACTTGATGCAGCTTATAAACCCTGTACCGATGCGGAAGAGCTTGTTAAGTCGAAACCCTATCTAAGCTTGATAGCTGCCAGAAAAAGCGCTGAACTTTTAGCCAAGTTTGTGTATATGGCAGCGCACTCTTCTGTGCTTGACGGGTTAACCTTTGCTGATATTCTTGCAGACTACCAGGTTAAGAGGTTCATCAACGACCGTAATGTTATGGACGCTTTCCACTTCATTCGAAAAAACGGAAATACCGCTGTCCATGGAGATCAGGATACAAATGCAGATATTGCGCTTTCTGTTCTTCAGAACTTACATTTCGTTGCTGGTGAAACCGCGAAAGATTTGGATCTGATCCATTCCTATCCAGATTTCGATGAGAACATAGCTGACAATCCTGACGCAACGTTTGACGAGAATATCCAAATTGCCGAAAAGGCAATGCAGATGTTCATTGAATATGTGCAGCATCACGAGCGGGACCAGAATGGACGTTTGGTGACTTTCGATTTCCGCAATCCCGCACATCTTGCTTATGCGCTTCACGGCAGAGTAGAAATGCATGAACGCATCGTGTTTGATCACCAGCCATACTATCAGTCTACATTAGAATATCTGCAGCGGTACGTATGTTTCCTCGATAACATGGCCTTTGAACGCAGCGACGATGACGATCTCTGTACCCCTGGTTTCTTCAAGACTACAATTATACTCGACGGAGAAGTAGCTTATACAGATGATAATGGAGCAAGCCTGCAAACTGTCCTTTTTGATCGGCTGCCCAATGCAAAGACTTTCGAAATTGACTGCTACGTGTATGCCAATATGAGATCTTTCTATGAAAATCCTGATCCAAATGCAGCCACTGATGCGATTGACGAAGAAGATATGTGGCAAGGCCGGGGTATGGCAGACCAGCTGGAAGCGCTGAAACGGAAAGAAAAGTTTACTTATAAAGCATCGTTCCGTTACCCGGACGATGATAGTCATACCGAATTCGCATATATTCGCAACGGCAAGAGCTATGATGTAGAGGATATTTGTTCTGCGGATATTGTACAGCAAGCCAGTAAATGCAAATTCTATGGCGACATGATCACCATGTATGCAGCGTTTGATTTCAAGTCTCATCCTGAGATCGTGCAGCAATTGCGTCAGGCTGTTCTGAACTATGTAAGCGAAGATGAACATCCGTATCTAGAAGAACTATGGGAAGAAAACGAGGAATACGACGATTGTGGCTACTTGCTCTCGGGCAGCTGCATTCCGGATGCCGATCTTTCCCTGTCTCAGCAGTTTGCTGATAAAGTCAATCAGATCCTTGCCCCTATTGCCGAGCAATGTACGATTTACATGAACTATTCTGTGTGGTCGAGTACGCAGGAGAAGCCCGATTCCACCATGCCTGCTTTGAACCATTGCTTCTACGATGATGATAATTTCGCTGTCGCATCGTTCGTTTGGGAAGATAACAAGCTGCAATTGGTTGGCAGGATCCTTTAACCGAAAATATAGTGCAAAAGGAAAATGAACCATGAACAAGACCGCTCTGAAAAACTTTGCCATCGCCGCCCGTCTGGAGCTTCTCCAGCGGGTGATGAACCGCGCCAATCTGTATGGTGTGAATGAAGAAACCTGCAAGGCGGGCAGCATCGCGCCGTCTTCCGGCTTTCAGAAGCTGGGCGGGGAGCTGCTTACCCGCGAGGAGGAAAACCAGCGCGACGCACTCATCCGCCGGGTGAACCAGCAAGGCTATCGGCAGACGATGGAGGAAGCGGCCTATACCTGGTTCAACCGTTTTATTGCCCTGCGCTATATGCAGGAGCATCAGCTGCTGCCCGTCAGCCAGCGTGTGCTGCCGGAAATGCCCGGCCAGATGCCGGAGATCATCCGTGAGGCGCATCAGCTGTCGCTGGACGGCGTGGACGGTGCGCTGGTACTGGATCTGCTGGATCGCAACGAAACCACCGCGCTGTACCGCTATCTGCTGATCAGCCTGTGCAACGCCCTGCATGAGCCGCTGCCCGGCATGTTCGAGAAGATCAGCGACTACACCGAGCTGCTCTTCCCGGACGGCCTGCTGAAGGACGACTCCGTGCTGGCGGCGCTGTCCAAGCTCCCGGCGGAGGATTTTCAGGATATTCAGGTCATTGGCTGGCTGTATCAGTACTACATTTCTGAAAAGCACGATGAGGTTGTCAACATCAATGGCAGCTCTGTGAAGAAGGAAGATATCCCTGCTGCAACATGCTTGTACACGACCGATTGGGTCGTCAAATACATGGTGCAGAACAGCCTTGGTCGCCTGTGGCTGGAGGGCCATCCCGAAGAAAGCCTGCGCATGAAGTGGCGCTACTACATGGACGAAGCCCAGCAGGAGCCCGAGGTCGCCGCCAAGTTGGCGGAGATCCGTCAGGGGTATGCCGCCATGCAGTTGGAGGACATTAAGCTGCTGGATCCCTGCATGGGCAGCGGCCACATTCTGGTGTACGCCTTTGACATGCTCATGGAGATCTACCGCACCATGGGCTATACTGACCGTGATGCGGTGCGAAGCATCGTGGAAAACAACCTATACGGTCTGGACATCGACGACCGCGCGGCACAGCTGGCCTACTTTGCGGTGATGATGAAGGCTTGCGAGTACGACCGCCGCTTCCTGCGCAGGGGGATTCAGCCCCATGTGTGCGCCATGCAGGAAAGCACCGGCATGCCGGAGGACGCATGGACGCTCTTTGGCGCACAGAAAAACACGGCACAGGCGCTGTACCGTGCTTTTGAGCATGCCAAGGATTTCGGCAGCCTGATTGCGCCGGACGTGACGCTGGTTGACCTGACGCTGCTGGAGAGCCAGATGGAGGAAATGGCCCGCCATGCGGAATACGCCGACCTGGCCACCCAGGCCTTGGTTGCCTCTGCCCTGGCGGCCATGCAGCCTCTGATGGAGCAAGCCCGCGTTCTGGTGAACAAGTATGACGTGGTGGTTACCAACCCGCCATATCTTAACAAGTTCAATGCTATTCTGAAGGACTTCGTGCAAGACAACTATCCTGATAGCAAATCCGATCTTTTCTCTGTTTTCATAGCGCGCAACTTCGAATTCTGCAAGGAAAACGGCTATTCAGCCTTCATGACTCCCTTTGTATGGATGTTTATCAAGAGCTATGAGAAGCTTCGCGAATATATCATTAAGCAAAAGAGCATTACCACATTGATTCAGATGGAATATTCCGCTTTCGAAGAAGCAACTGTTCCGATCTGTACATTCGTGCTGCGCAATTCAAAGATGAATTATGCCGGAAACTATCTGCGCCTGTCCGACTTTAAGGGTGGTATGGCTGTGCAGGATGAGAAGGTTCTGGAAGCACAATGTGACCCTGCCTGTAAATATCGCTATACATCCCAGCAGGAAAACTTCACCAAGATTCCGGGCATGCCGGTGGCGTATTGGGTAAGCACAAAATTTCTTGAAATTTTCAGCCACAAGAGTGTTTCGGATTACGCAGAAGTACAAGAAGGCTTGAAAACAGGTGATAATGAACGCTTCATCAGAAAATGGTATGAGATCGATATCAACACAAGCAACATAAAAAACACAGAGTCTCCCAAATGGTTTTTTCATACCAAGGGCGGAAACTTTAGGAAATGGTATGGGAATCAAGAAGACGTACTGAATTATAGCAATAACGGACGAGAATTGCGTTCATTTAAGGGTTCATCTCTCACTGGTTGGTCTAACTATTTTAAGGAAAATATTACTTATTCGCGGATTACCTCTGCAAAAACAAGCTTCCGTTATACAGGTGCGGGCTCTATTCCTAACATGGCAGGACTCGCGATATATCCCACAAACGAGGATATTCTATATATATTAGCGTGGCTAAATACTAACCTTGTTTGCGATATCCTCTATCTTACAAATCCCACAATCAACTTTCCTCCTGGAACCATCGCACGATTGCCCATCGCCATTGCTACTCGCACAAAACAAGACATAACTGCTTACGCTCAACAGAACATAGATGCATCAAAGGCTGATTGGGATTCCTTCGAAACCTCTTGGGATTTTAAAAAGCATCCGTTGATTTGAGGTGACATTATGGCAGGAATGCATGGATACGAACACATATGCAATGACACCAAAATTGATATTGCAAAATATAAAGCAACGCTAAATGCCAGTTCCTTTTCGGATGAAGAAATCAAAAAACTTTGGGAGTTTTATGTAAGTAGGTCGCCTGCCGAACAAAGCAGTCAATCTATCAGCTTAACAAATTATGGTTGGGAAAACAACAACAATCGCGAAAATGGCCTTCCAGTTTTAGAAAAGAAACTGATAGAAGCAGCTGATAACATAAGTCTTTGCTTTGTTCGGGCACGAACGATCAAAGATACGCTCTCTGCAATGGATCTTGCTAATGATACTATCTGCAGTTGCCATGCACGCGGCGTGTTGATGCAAGAATTCACATACCAACATGATGAAAATGAGTCGGTACGTGTTGATTCAAAGGAATCGCGTGTTCGGTGCTTGTTTAGACATATTAGAAATGCCTTTGCACACGGCAATACCTACTTGTTGCCCAACGGGATGATGTTGTTTGAGGACAAGGAAAGTGGTTCAACAGGCAAAGTCTCAGCGCGCATACTTATGCCACAAGCAGCGTTGTTGACATGGATTACAATCGTTGACAGAGAACATGTTTTACCTAAAGCTACTTAAGGAGGATACTATGTCCCGCCTAATTTCCGATAAATACCGCGAAGTACAACAGCAGTACCTTGACCGCTTCACCCAGCTCAAGGCCAACGAAGAAGAGCTCAACCGCATCTTCATCGACATCTACGGCCTGCAGGACGAGCTCACCCCCGACGTCGCCGACAAGGACGTCACCGTCTACCGTATCATCGACAACCCCAATGAAGAAGAGCGCAAGATGGCCTATGTCCTCTCCATGCGCGATGAGATCGTCAGCCTGCTCAGCTACATCGTGGGCTGCATGCTGGGCAGATACAGCCCCTATGTGGACGGTTTGCTCTACGCCGGCGGCGTGTGGGATTACGCCGCCGTATGCCAGCGCATCGCCGAAGGGGCCAAGGAATGCGATTTCTACGATGATGCTCTGGGCCTGTTCCTCCCCGACAAGGACGGCATCGTGCCCATCACCGATGACGAGTACTTTGCCGATGATATCGTCAGCCGCACGGTGGATTTCATCCGCAAGGTCTACGGCGCGGATACGCTGGACAAGAACCTCAAGTTCATCGCCGATGCGCTGGGCAACAAGGGCGATTCGCCCCGTGAGGTGCTGCGCAATTATTATCTGAAGGATTTCTATACCGATCACCTGCGCACCTATCAGAAGCGCCCCATCTACTGGCAGTTTGATGCCGGCAAGCAGGACAGCCTGAAGTGCCTGGCGTACCTCCACCGCTACGATCAGGACACCATCGCCCGCATCCGCACGGACTATGTGCACGAATTGCAGGATCGTCTGCGCGTACAGCTGGAAGATGCACAGCATACGGCGGAATCCGGCGAGGGCCGCATGCGCACCGCTACCTCCAAGCGCGCCCAAAAGCTGGAAAAGCAGCTGATCGAGATGGGCAAGTACGAAGAAATGGTGCACCATTACGCCGATATGCGCATTGCGCTGGATTTGGATGACGGCGTAAAGGTGAACTATGCCAAGCTTGGCGAGCTTTTGACCAAGATCAAGTAACCACAAAAGGAGCACTGACCATGCAGGAATTGCTCAATGCCCGTTTCCGCGCCCCGCTGAAGGATTTCTACAAGCGCCGCATTCTGGTCTGGCTGGACGAAGAGGGCGGCTACCGCGATACCATCGCCGAAATGCAGCTGGAGAATGCTGTGATCCTCACCATGGAGGAGAACAGAATGTTTGAGCTGCGCAGGCAGATTGAGGTAGACCATGCAGAAGAGAATATTCTGCTCTATTGCCCGCTGAAGTTTGAAAAGCCCGAGGATAACTGGCTGCTGGATGTGTTCTTCTATAGCGAGGTGTTCCAGGCGGATTACTGGTCGCAGCTGTTTGAGGAGCTGCATATCACCATGAATCACGATATGCGGGAATATGCCAAATCGCTCGGCAAGTTTTTTGAAAGCAAAGAGCGTAAGGCCAGACTGCGTGCGCTGCGGGAGAGCTATACCTGTGTGCAGGAATTGCAGACGGGCGTTTTCTGCGTGCAGTGCTGCGTGAAGCAATGCAGCATGGATGCGGCGCTTATCGCACTGCTTTCCGCAGATGATGAGGGCAAGCTGTATAGCGAGGCAATCAAGTACACCGGCGAAGAAGCCTTCTGGCAGACGATGAAAAAAGAGTATGGCTATGCAGGCGAGCAGTCGATTTCTCTGCTGCAAAGCTATCTGCTGACATCGGCTGCGCTGCTGCATGCGGAGCAGGTGGAGATTCCTGGCATGGAAATCAATGCCGCGTATGCTAGCAGGGCGTATGCGCTGGTTGCCGCGTGGTATCAGAAGAATCAGGAAGAATTCCTGAATGCGTGTTTCCGGACAGAAGAAACGACGGGCATGGAACGCCGTCTTGAAAAGATCAACACGGAAAAACTGCTGAAAATGGGCGTTTATCCCGCCGTGGATCGTGTGATGATCAAGCGCCAGTTGGATGCGTTTGCAGGGCAGAATTTCAATACTGATGAAGCTGCTCTGATGCTGAAGGAGCGCGAGGATCACCTGTGGCAGGAACGCTATGAAGCCTACCATCAGGTGCTTCAGACGCTGATTCTGATGCGACTGTTTGAACAGGCCCACCACAGCGGTTTCCATGCGGGAACGCTTGTACAGGCATGGAAGCAGTATTCAGATGATTGGTACACCATGGATCAGTATTACCGCAGCTTTTGCAGTGCCTATGAAAAGGCGCTGAATGCGGGAATCATGGCGCTGGAAGATGCGCTCAATAATGCAGCAGGCGCAGCGGATCGTCTGTATAAGAACTGGTTCCTTTGCGGCGTGAATGAATTGTGGTCAAACCTGCTGGATCATGAAACGCTGGAAGATGCAGTGCCAAAGCATATGCAGCAGGCGATGTTCTATGAAAAGTATGTTGCCGTTGAAGATGTGCGCACCTTTGTGGTTATTTCCGACGGTCTGCGCTATGAAGTGGGCAAGGCGCTGACGGAAAAAATCAACGGCAAAATGACCGGCAATGCAGAATGCATGCCTATGATGGCAACCTATCCTACCGTAACTTCGGTAGGAATGGCGGCGCTGCTTCCTCACAATGTTCTTTCTATGGGTGATGACTGGCAGATTCTTTGCGACGGCATGAACACTACTGCCGCTGAACGCCATAAGATTCTCTCTGCTAAACAGCCCGATAGCGCTGTGATCACATATACTGCCTTCCGTCAGATGACCAAGGCGCAGCGCGCGGAGTTTGTGAAGGGAAAAAAAGTCGTTTATATCTATCACTATGCAATTGATCAGGCTGGCGAAAATGGCATGACGGTTATGTCTGCATGCGACACAGCCGTCGCCGAGCTCCTGCAGCTGATGCATATCCTCACCACAGAACGCGATGCTTCCCGCGTGCTGATTACGGCAGATCACGGCTTCCTGTACACTCGCTTGCCTTTGGATGAATGTGATAAGGCTGGTAAGGAACAGCTCGCCAGGGATGTCGTTGCGTACAAGCGCCGCTATGCGATTGCTCAGAACGGCGAACCTGGTGATGGTGTGCTGGCTATTTCACTGAACAATTTGCACCGTCCTGACCTGACTGCAATGTTCCCCCGTGGATGCATGCGTTTCAGAATACAGGGTTCCTCTAATCCCTACATGCACGGCGGCGTGGCACTGCAGGAACTGATGACGCCCCTGATCCAGTATCAGGGGAAAAAGGCTGGCCAGAAGGGATATCAGGCAATTACCAAGACGGATATCCTCCTGCTTGGCGAGAATCGTATGATTAGCAACAATCTGTTCTCGCTTTCCTTCCATCAGACGGAAGCCTGCGGAGGAAAGGTGCAGCCTCGTATTGTAATCGCACGCTTTGAAGACGCTCAGGGCCGTGTGATCAGCGACGAGCATCGCTGGACTGCCAATAGCATTGCTCAGGAAAAGAACGAGCGCGTGAAACGTGTTTCTTTCCGCTTGCTGGGAAATGGGTACGATAAGTATACGGACTATTATCTCATTCTGATTGATGCTGAAGAAAAGGCTGTAATGCAAAAGATCCCGTTCAGAATCAATATCGTTTTTGGACTGGAGTTTGACTTCTAACGATCAACAGAAGAAACGGAGTAAGAAAATGGGTACGACTGCGTATACTGCTTTTGTTAAAAAGCTAAAAGTCAGAGCAATACAGACGATTCAGCGTTCTATCGAAAAAGAATGGCACGCATTCGGTGAAAAGTTACCCGAAGTTTATTTTGCTGCAAGCATTGCTGACCAAGAGGGAACAGTATATCCTATTCAATGCAATTCGCGGAACAGAAAAACCACTGCAAAAAAGAATCTAAAAGCGTTTTCCGCTCACCTCAAAAACTATGAATCTCTATTGATGGAATTCTGCGAATCATACAAAAGGATCGAAGATATAGATGCCGCATTCGACATGCTGTGCTATCTTTCTCATGCAATTGATCTGTTTGAAAATAGAAAGAAATTCATGGAAAGTCACTTCGGATATAAATATGATTCAAATCCGGAAATAGAGAAAATCAAGCTGCTTTGTTCTGATTATTATTCCAATCTTTTGAATGAAAAAATAAGGAAAGAACTCAAAAAGAACGAACAGCTTATTCAAAAAAATGAAGGGCTTGTTCAAGAACTTGATACGCTTACGCACAAAATAAAAGAAGCCCAATCAGCCATTGCGCAAGCTAAGTTGGCGGTTGAAGAGAATGAGCGGCATAATGAAGCTGCGCAGACCGCGTATACCTCGCAAAAGTCCTCGCTCAAAGCCAATATATCGAATCTTGCAGCTGAATTGGAAACGGTTGCTGCAAACATTTTCGAAACAGAAGAATCGATTCCGTCCAAGGAAACGGACCTTGCCTCTGTAAGAAAAGAGAAAAAAGAACTACTTGCGAAACAGCAAAAGCTTCAGTCTGAAAATGCTGCTTTTGTTAAAGAACATGAACAAAAAACTCTTGCAATGCAGGAGCAGATATCAGAAGCAGAAGCTATTGTGCAAAAAACTTTGTTATTTAAAAAATCAAAGATTCAACGTGTAGAAGAACTGAAAGCAGCGTTTAATTCTCTACAAGAAAAGGAGAATCAAAGAAAAAAACTCTTTGCCAAAGATATGGCCGACCTATGCAGTACCTGCAATGCTCTTGATAACTGGATTGTACAAACGACTTCTGTTATTAGTTCAAAAAGAGAAAAGCTTAGCCAACTGCAAAACCAAAAAACTGATCTTTTACATCAGCTTGTTGTAGCAAAAGAGGCTCTAGCCAAGCTGGAAAACGCTTCTGATGTTGCAGCTGATGCTTTAAAAAACAGCAATAAGGAGCTGCAGGAAAAGAATAAGTCTCTTGAAACGTTAGAGACTGAATGGGAGCGGGTTGCTAAAAGCCTAAAACGAAATAAGCAAGAAACGGCTTCTTTTGATAAGTCCATTACAAAGAAAATTCTCATTTATCCGCAAAATTTCAACCAAACCGTTGATTACACTGCAACTGAAGGAGCAGAATATGCTTTTTCAAAACACATTTCCTCTCTGCTCAATGAGCGTTCAAAAAATCACGCTCAAATATTGATGCTGGAAAGAAAGCATTTGCATTTGGATGCCCTGCTTCGTGCCATTGAACAGCTTCAAAACGAAGACCTGATCAGCTCTACGGAATATTTTTCATCCGTTTCAGAAGAAATGAATGCGGTTGTTGATACGCTTCAGACTCTGAAAGATGAAACGGTTGCATGTAATAAAACCCTTCATTCTGCTGCAAATGATGATAGCATCACAAATAAAAAAGCTGATATCGTAAAAAAGGCTCAAAAACTGTTCGATGTGTTTTGGAGTCACGTATCAGATGGGATTTCGATTCCTGAAGAGTTACGCATTGTGTTGGATGGAGCAAAGTGCGTGCAGGTATCAGCTAACTGCTATTTGTGTTTTACTCCCTTCTATGTCTTTGCGATAGAGGTAAGAAAAAATAAGGCTGCGCAGATTAAGTTGTTGCAATACCTTGATATATCATTGGAAATTGACGCACAACAGGTATCGTTGGGTTTTGGTGTGCCTTGTCCGGCAGGAGCAGCTGTCATTGCCGAACACTGGAAGTATGAGACGGTCAGCGGTGCTCCCAATCGTAGGTATACCAATAATCCCACATACTATATCGTTGCTGTTAGTGCGTTGAAGCTTCGGTATGCGAACAAATCAAAGGATAGCTATTTAATGTCTGTGGAAGAAGCCGAAAAAGCAATAGAAGCCCTCAATGCCCTCAGAAGCTTTCTGTATGAAGAAAATGTGGACGTTATGAATCGGGTTTTTGCAGCAGAATTTGTTCCCGATGTAGCTGAGATTGTCTCCGAGATTTCCACAGTTCGGCAAATGGAAGAACGCGAGCGCAAAGAGCAAGAGCGGCGCGCAAAGCAGAATGAACTCCTGTTGAAAAAACAGCGTGAGGAGGAAAAAAAGCAAAAGGAGCAGCATCAGAAGAGCTTGGAGCTTTGGGCTGACGCTGCGGAGCGAAACAAGACGAAAGATGAACAGCTTATTAGTCAGCATCTGGATTTGCTACCTCCCATTACTGCTGCTCAAATAGCTGGTTGGGATGATCAGCAGAATCAACCTGTTTCGGTAACAGATAGACGCAGAGTGATTACTAATGGTATAATCAAAGTCGAGTTTGTCCAGCAGGAAGACAGCACCGCTGTTTCCCAATACTTGGTCTTTTTTGCCGATCAAAATGGTAAGGCGTATAGTGATATTCGGAGCCTGACAAGTAATTCGATTGGCACAAAGAGCGTAATTCCATTTGAGATTAAAACACAAAGCACATCCAATCCATCAAAACTATATTTGCTGATTCGGGGTATGGAAGATGGGCAGCTTGTCGGAAAAGTGGAATATAAGCTCAATATTGCTTTTACAAATGATTTTGATTTCTAATTCTAACTGTAGCATGGAGGTTTATGCATCATGACCGAATTCGAAATGAAGATTATTGATAACTTCCCAGGGAAAGTTGTCCGAAAAGATCTGACGGCTCTCATGAAAAAGGGTGCTAACGTTCCTACCTATGTGTTGGAATACTTGTTGGGCATGTATTGTGCAACCGATGATGAAGAGGCCATTGAAGTTGGAATGAACAAGATCAGGCGAATACTGAGTGAAAACTATGTACGTCCTGATCAGAGTGAATATGTCAAGTCGAAGATCAAGGAAAATGGTCAGTATACGATTATTGACAAGATTACCGTTGTTTTTGATGAACGCGAAGATAAATATGTTGCCCGTTTTACAAACTTAAGGATGGACCCCTTTGAGGTTTCGTCCGACCTTGTTATCCACAATGAAAAACTGCTGATCGGCGGTATTTGGTGCATTATGAAAATCAATTACGTCGGTCTGGACAAGCAGGATGATGAAGATGCCGTGGACTTCGACGAGGATATTTTTGGCACTCAAAAGCGAAAGAAAAAAATCAAGAAGAAGAAATCCAAGTATGATTCTCCTTTTGAAATCGCTTCCCTCAAACCCATTCAGATGCCAAATCTTGATCTTGATGAGATCAAAGACGCGCGTCACAACTTCTCCAGCGCCGAATGGATGGATCTCTTGCTGCGTTCCGCTGGTTACGAACCTGATGAATTGAGCCAGAAAGAGAAGCTTCACTATCTGCTGCGTTTCGTTCCGTTCATTCAGAAAAATTATAACCTTGTTGAGCTTGGCCCCAGAGGTACCGGTAAATCCCATGTGTACAGTGAACTATCTCCCTATTCCATCCTGATGAGCAGCGGAACAACTACGGTATCAAATATGTTCTACAACATGTCTTCTCGTCGCGTTGGCCTTGTGGGCAACTGGGATTGCATCGCGTTTGATGAAGTTGCGGGCATTACGCAGGCATCTGGGGATATGGTGCAGATCATGAAAAACTATATGGCAAATGGCAGTTTTGCCAGGGGAGCAGACTCTATCAGTTCGGATGCTTCTATTGCTTTTGAAGGTAACACTTTTAGAAGTGTTGCTGATATGATGCGCACAACAAACCTTTTTGAGCCCTTCCCTGATGCTTTCAATAATGACTCTGCATTCTTTGACAGAATTCATGCATATCTGCCTGGCTGGGAGACGCCCAAGCTTCGTTCTGCGCTCTTTACCAAGGGTTATGGTTTGATTTCAGACTGTTTTGCCGAGTTCTGCCATGCAATGCGCAAGTATGACTTCACGAACAGCTTCAGTGAATATTTCTCTCTGAACAGAAATTTCAACACCAGAGATACGATCGCTGTGGGTCGAACTTTCTCAGGTATGGCAAAGCTCATTTATCCGGATGAACGAATGACAAAGGAAGAAACCAGAGAGCTACTGGAGTACGCCATCGAATGCAGGAGACGTGTAAAGGAACAGCTTCGTAAAATGACTCCTGGTGAATTTAGCGATGTTGAGCTTGGTTATATCGATAACGATACGAATGAAGAACGAATTGTTGGATTGCCTGAGATTTCTACGAGCACGCTGATTTACCAAGGCTTCGAAAAAGCCGGTTATGTTTATGGTATTGGCCGATCTGTTTCTGATCTGCTTGGTATTTACAGGCTTGAAAACAAGCTTGTGAACGGTACTGGCTCTTTTAGTTTTAAGAATGTTGAAGGCTTGGCCAGGGCACCAAAGAGCGTTAAGGACAGCCTTACAGCAGCATTTAATTACTTTGGTGAAAATGCAAGACGACTGATTTCTGGATCTTATGAAGACTTTGACTATAGCTTATATTTCAACGATCTTCAGAATCGCGGTGTTAGCGATGAGATCTCAGTTGCTGAAGTAGTTGGCTTGTTTTCTGGTCTTGCTAACAGGCCTGTTTTGCCTGCTCTGGTTGTTTGCGGCAGGGTGGTAATGTCAGGAAGCATGATGCCTATTACAACAGAATTGGAAGAAATTTTTGTCGCTGCATCCAATGCGGGAGCAAAGAAAATTCTGCTTCCTGCGGATAGCCGATTGAACTATTCAAAATTGAAAAAGGATCTTAAGGAAGAAATCGAAGCAATCTTCTACGCTACGCCGCTGGAGGCTGTTAAGAAAGCTTTGGGAGTTGACATAGATGTCTGAATATAAGTGTATCAGCTGCGGGGAAGTGAGAGAAAGCAAAAAAATATGCAGTTGCCCAGTTTGCGGCTACAGGATGTTTGAGACACCTTATGATAAAATGGTTATTCTCAAACAGGAAATCAAAAACTTTATAGGTAGCTTGCGAGTTGCGGAGATAGAAGATGATGCGCTCGAATTCTATCGAGAAGAAAATACCAAGGATGCAAATGCAGCTGAAACAGAAAACGATGACGTTATTCTCAAAGAAGACGATGATGAACGTTTTCCTGATTTCCAAACGATTCAGCGCTATGTTTATTCTTCAGCGAAGACAGAAGTGTTCTGCGAGCGACTGGATGAGTCTATTCATCAAATCCGTAAGCATTTGCAGAAAACCTATTGTCAAGAGTACAAGGTAAATCTAGAAGAGATCAAAAGTTCTATCGAAGCATTGGATCTCGTCCTAACCAAAGTATCCGCCGTCCTTTCTATAGAACTTGTGCCGGACAAACTTGAACTTCCCATTCTTTCGCTAAAGTATAGCGAACAACCTGATGGATGTCTATTTCCTATTGCAGAAGATCTTCTTGATGCCACACTTCAACTCTCACGTAAAATTTTGAGGTTTATTAAGCAAAACAATATTTACGGGACAGCATATAGGTATCAGCCAGATAGTACATTTCAAACAACAAAGAATTCGAACTATATTACTGAGTTTACACGAATAAAAAAGCAAATCGAAAAAGTATTATCCACACGATACACAGTAGATCTTCTATCAGATGGGTATGAAGAGCTCTCTGAGATGCTTTCCGTTCTTTGGATAGGCATAGAAGCGGTTATGTCTTTCCCGGTTCTTGCCAAAACATACTGCTTCACCTTTGACGATGGAACAATCGTTTTTGATGATGAAGTGAAAGCAGAGATACTCAAAAGGATCAATCGGCGTTATGCAGATATTGATAAGTCGATTGATGCTGTAGAGTTTCTTGCAGGAAAAACAGAGGAACAGCTCTTCAAGCTTTATGATCAAATGATTGAACTCGATACTTTCGGATTTATGGGCATTCGTAAGAAGAAAATGCTCAAAGTAGGCGAAAGTGAAAAAAAGCTTCATGAGTTAATTGGCCTTTCGGAGGTTAAAGAAAGCATCAAAAAAGTTAAAGCGTACGCTTTGATGAACAAGGATAGCAATAAACTAAACCTCCATATGTGCTTCCTTGGCAATCCTGGCAGTGGCAAAACAGAGGTCGCACGTTTGGTTGCTAATATTTTATATGAGAATAAAATTCTTCCAACAAACAAATTTGTCGAGGTGGATCGTAGCGGCTTGGTAAGCCAATATTTCGGAGCGACAGCCGAAAAAACGAGCCAGGTAATCAAAAAAGCCATGGGTGGCGTCTTGTTCATTGATGAAGCCTATGCATTAGGTAACAATTCAGACGAAGTCGGCATTACAGATTATGGAAAAGAAGCACTCGATACTCTCGTTAAGGCTATGGAAGATCAACGAGGCAAGTTTTGTGTGATCCTTGCCGGTTACCGTAATGAAATGCAAAAAATGATGTCGATCAATCCTGGGTTCAGATCAAGGATTCAATTCACCCTTGATTTCCCTAATTATTCTCATGACGAGCTGCGTGAAATCACGCTGCTGATGCTGAGCAAACGCAATTATCTGATCGCTGAAGCTGCCCTGGACAGGATTCTTGATATAACAGATGTGAAACGGAAGGATCCTAACTTTGCCAATGCCAGAGAAATTCGCAACATACTTGATCAGGTAATAATGTGCCAAAACTTACGGTGCATGGGAACGACTGATAACCAGTTGGAAATTGTTGACGTTAATAAGTATATCGCAGAGGCTAAGCTCAATCTGCCTATTGCATCCAGCCAGTCAGTCAAAAATATATTAAGCGGTGAAGAAGAACTTGATCAGCTTGTTGGTCTTGATACTGTCAAACGTATGGTAAAAAAAATCAAGGCGTATGCAAAGCGAAATCAAGGACAGGAAGACTTCAATTTGCACATGTGCTTCTATGGAAATCCAGGAACAGGCAAGACAGAAGTAGCGAGGATTCTATCCCGTATTCTTTATAATGCAGCTGTACTGGATGAGGCAAAACTTATCGAAACCGATGCTCACGGATTGCTCGGGAAATTTGTGGGCGAAACTGCCTCTAAGACACAGCAAAAAATCAACGAGTCTATGGGCGGCGTATTGTTTATTGATGAGGCATATGCGTTGACAAACACCGCCTCTCATACTGGTGGTAACACGGGTTACGGAGAAGATGCTATCGCGGTGCTCCTCAAAGAAATGGAAGACCGAAGAGGGCAGTTCTGTGTCATCCTTGCTGGCTACAAAAATGAAATGAAGGAAATGCTCAGTTCCAATCCAGGCATGGAATCTCGTATCCAATTCACACTCGAATTTCCTGACTATACACGAGACGAATTGGGGATGATTGCTCAGAGCTTCCTGAAAAAGAAGCGATACACCATTTCTGAGAATGCGTTGAGCAGATTCCTTGATGTTATGGAGTATTACCGTAACCAGCCCAATTTCGCTAACGCCAGAACAGTCAGGAATGTTCTCGATCAAGTAATTATGAATCAAAATCTTCGAACAGAAGATGAAACGGATGATTCCTTGATTACTTTGGAAGATGTAGAGGATTACTTGAAAGACGAACAACTGGATATCAGCAAATCTTCGGCAGCAACCAGAAGAATCGGTTTTGCTTAACAAAATATTCAACCATTCTTCAGCCAAGTTGTTTCTTAGAAAAACTTAAACCAAAAAATCTTCCGAAAAGCTCGGAAGATTTTTTGGTGCAGGATAGGTATACTCAATGAATATGGGAGAAAAATATGAAGTTGATTGTATTATTGGTTACAACTGGGTAATAAATTTTATGATAAACCAAAGGCAAAAATTTATCTTGACTTATATGGGTTTCAGAGTGATCAATACCCTACCCCAAGGAAAAGGAGGATCCTACCATGATTCTGAGCACTCACCCTGATAACCGAAAGGATATGGTCAAGGCAATTTCAGAGCATCAATCACGCCACGGGCAGCTGCTTTCAGGTGCAGAAAACGCTGATCAAGCTGCTTGCCCAGCAATCGGCGGAGGACTCTGCCGAAACATTTCTGCAGACGCTTTGCGCACATGATGCGGTATACGGAGCGGGGATCATCGGAGTGGAGTTCTCAGCGGAGCGTGTTCGGATCACCGGCTTTCCGCAGGCTTCGGATATGGCAACACTGAAGGCTTTTGGACAGCTGGCCGTACTGATCGTACGGTATTGCCGTGAATGCAAACGGGTGATGGCAAGGCAGCGAGAAATAACCAATGAACGTTTCAGCATGCGCGGGTTGCTGGTAGCTCTGGGAATGAACGGACCAGCATTCAAAGAGAGCCGCTCCATTCTGCTGCGGCACCTGCAAGGAAACAGCAGCTACTGCTCGCAGGCATCGGCTGAACGGGCGGCTGAAAAATACAGGCTTACACGCGCTGCCAGGGAGGTGAAACCACGTGGACAAATCATCTATGAATATACTGAATGATCAGGATATGTGGGCTGATATCCTGAATACCCAGCCGCAGCACTCGGTGTCAAGGAAAAAGAAGACAGCTGCTGCCAGTATCTCGTCCGCAGCAAGCCTCCGCCAGCAGGCAGAGGCATTTCAGAAAAGCATGGCGCTTCTGCTTGCAGGGCAAATGCCCAAGGTGTCCGCTGCTCCGGCTGCGCCTGCGCCGCCCAAGACGCCAGCCTATCTTCCGGTCAGAACAACCGGTACCGATCGCCATGTGTTCGCCAACTATGCCTGGGACTGGTTTGAAAAGTTCAAGGTCCCCAAGCTGCGACCCGGTACAGCCATGAACTACCGGCTGATCATCCGCAAGCATCTGGTTCCGTTTTTCGGTGAAATGCGTTTGGAGGAGATAACAACCATGGATATTCAGAGCTTTTACAATCAACATTCCGATATGGCCCATTCATCCGTGCGATGCATGGGTATTGTTCTGCATGGTATCTTCGAATCAGCCATTGAGGATGGACTGTGTACGACGGATCCCACCCGCAGCAAGCGCCTGACAATGAGCAGGAAGAAGGTAACGCGCGAGGCGCTCTCGCTGGAGAATGCTCAGGATATCATCAACCATCTGGACAGGCTTGAATTAAAGGATAGAGTGCTGGTTGCTATTCTGATTTTCACCGGCATACGGCGTGGTGAGGCATTGGGATTGCAATGGAGCGACATCGATTACGAACGTAAAGTGATCCATATTCAGCGCAGCGTGCGGCATGTGGGCAATCGCGGATATATCGGCCCGACAAAAAGCTCCGCAGGTGTGCGGATGATACCGCTTGAGCCGCAGATGGAAAGGATTCTGCTGCAGTGCAAACCGAGTGGTACATATGTGCTGGGAAACGGTGAATTCCCGATTACAGAAATGACATACAAGCGCGGCTGGGAACGCATCTGTCGAACGATCAACATGCACGGCGCAACGGCGCATGTGCTCAGACATACGTATATCACGATGGCCGCAGCGCATGTGGATATCAAAACGCTGCAGACCATTGCCGGGCATGCGGATATCAGTACGACGATGAACCGGTATGCGCATGGCAGGGAGGATAAGATTATTGAGGCAGGTGGGTTGCTGAGGAATATGTATGGGGAATGAGGGCTTAGAATAAAAAACGCCTTAACAAAAGTTGCACCTGACCGGTTTGGACAGACGCAGCTTTTTAATGAATAATAGTTTTTTACCAATCGACTCAAACGGGTTTTTAAGCTCTGTTGCGCTTTGGTTGTCCTTAGCCAAATGTAGAGCTTCCAGATTAACCCGTTGTGGTGCAGCTCCATGCGTATTAATCAATACTCCGCAAAATGATGGCAGTCATCATTCAATGGCATAGCGGAGCGAACCAATGCAACGCTTTGTCTGCCTCCCTTGGCTACGGCTGACAATTCCATTTGTTCAGCACGCGATGCACCTTTGGCCGCGAAGAGCGAACTATCACCCCATAGTGCAAAAGATTGCAGGATGGACTCAAGTTCTGCGACAGAAGCATATCTGATATATGGAATAACGTCTGCAGGGGAATTTTCAATTATACAGCTCTCGTAGGTGGTTGAAACGGTAGCCCCGCTGGCCATATTCCTTGCTTTCTTCAAAAGCGCAACTAGTGGCTCTCCCGCAAAGACACCTTTCTTTTCCTTCTTGAATTTCCAGGAATCATTTCGATATTCAAAGCAGCATGCAGGCATGAACTTTTCAAGTGCTTCCATCAGCGCTTTGCGATCCAGTACATCAGCTATTTGATCGGCCAACTCTGATTTTTGCAGTTCGACAGTCAAAATGTTGTAATTGCTTTTGTTGCAATCGGGAAGCTCTCGAACCTGATTAGCATAAGCATAGCGAACATAGGTTAACAGAAGCTCAGAGGCCGGTTTTCCATCGTCTGCATATACAATTTTAGATTTTGTTTCCCCGGCCCACAGGACAAGATCATACAGGGGAACTTTTTCCTCAATTTCTGGAAATATCCGTTTCTCAAAAGCAGTTTTTGCTTTGGGTATCGAAAGAAAAACAACAGAAGAACTGGTAATCGCATTCTTGATTAATTTGGTTGTGCTTGTATCCGCAACGATTTTTTGGATCGCTTTGCATTTTTGGAAGGCCGAAGGAGCGACAGAAGTAACCGTTCCCATAAATACCAACTGTTCCAGGGCCAGGCAACCTGAGAATGCCCGTGCTTCAATGGAGGTAACATCCTTTGAAATGACAATTTTCTTCAGGTTAACGCAATCTTTGAAAGCATCTGCCGGAATTACGTTTATACCGTTTGGCAGAACAACCACAGATGCATTTTTGTCAATACCCTTCAGAAGGGTAATATCCGTTGAAGATTTTTTTGCCGCGCCGATTGAGGATTTCTTTAATGTGTTTTTTCTATTCTCTGCTTCCTGTTGGGCGGGAGTAAGCAGTTGTTTCCCGTCCACGGTAAAATACTTTACTTTCGCCGGTAAGTACTCATGAATTTTTGTCATCACCTGTTCTGAGGCAACAACACGGTTAAGAGCTCTACAATTGCGAGTGGGATAAGTATCGAGTGCTGGTTCATTGCCGCGAAAGATGAGTGTTTTAAGCTTTGGACAATCCTCAATTGCCCCTATAGACAGTTTTGCCGTTGCCGGAAGTGAAATGCTCTCCAACTCGGGACAGTTTAATATAGCTGCACATCCAATGTCTTCAACACTATCTGGAATCCATAGTTCCTTAAGAACAGCGGCAGAATTGAAAGCAGCATGTAGAATGCTTTTCACACTGTCAGGAACAGAGCAGGATTCTGCGACACGAGAACAGCTCCACAAAGCTCCATTACGGATGACGAATTCATTTCGCAGATCCACCGCGCGACCGTCTGGCGTGAAAAAAGAAACGCATTTAGAAAAACAATTGTTGAGCTTTGGTATGAGTGATTCCGGCGCTACAATCTGCGAAATATGCAGGCAAATCTCAAACGAGCTTGGGGTTATTTGGATATTTTCACCCCGGAAAATGATTTTTTCCAGATTTATGCATCCGCGAAATGCGTTTTTTTCCAATTCAACACCATCTGGGATTGATACAGTCCGCAGGTTCCAGAGAGTAAAGGCACCTCCTTGAATTTTGGTAATACCGTCCGGGATGATTACATCTACGTCAGTTCCTATGTGTTTTACCAAAACAGTTCCTGAAAGCTGAAAATCCATCATGAAACCTCCAATCCGAATTCTATATATCCTCTGGTTAAGAAAACGTATATACTGATTATTCAGCAGCCGAGCAACACATTGGAATAATTTAATAGTATTATATCATACTTTTCTGTGCTTCGGAGCAATGAGCATATCGAAAACATAAAGAGATCAAAATATGAAGCGATGGTTTGGTTAAGAACAAACAAAGATCGGTTTGCTAACATATAAAGAAATCAAAACGAAAAGAGATCTTCCCTCACACCAAGAGGAGATCTCGTTTGTACTAGGAACGCAGTCCAGTAAATTTTAGTTGTATACTATGTGTGTACTCTTGCAGTTCTTCAGCTATCTTCCGACATACTTTTGTACCAATCCCCGCCGCCTTCCCAACCGCCAGCAACTCCTTCATCCCAGGATCCCGGCCATTCCCATCCACAGTAGTGGTATGTTCCCCGAAATAGGTCGAACTCCACGTCAGGTCATAAGCGGGCGAAGGATGCCAACAATCATTTTTCTCATTATAAATCCAGCTGAAATTCTTGGCGTGATCATCACGGTTGTGCGCAAACACATTGAAACACATGCGCCGGTACATTTGCAGAAGATCATCCATATTGCTGCGAGACAGAATGTTTGTTAGTTTCATCAGCGTGTGGTAATCAAGTGCCGCTGTGCGCCAGTCAATCTCGAGAATAGCAGCAGCCGTCAGCATATGCTTGCGAACCATTGTCCCGTTCTTCCTCTCGCGATCAAACCTGCGCACGGCAAAATAACCGCTGCATTTCTGGGAAGGCATCAGTTTCGTTTCAGGTACAATAATTCCGCACTCCGCAGCGCAATCCATATATTCTTTTTCCATCAGGCCGTTATCCTTCATATCGCCAGAGGCCGGGAATTTGATGATCCATTCATCCGTCATCAATTTTGGCCTTGCACCGCCGCTGCTGCCGCCCATCTGGAACATCGCGTCCAGATCATCAACATCCTCATGGTTGAGAATCGCATGGCACTTGGCGGACAATTCATCCAGATCAGTGAGAGCGGCATTCTGATGCACATCCCACGCAGGGCGATAGGTCAGTGCACCCATGCCGGATTCACCAACAATCGCCAGTCGTTCCAGCTGCGTCACATCCGCAGGAGAAATCCCGCGTTCCTTCAGCATACGATCTACCAGCAGCCGTCCCCAGGCATCCGGCAGGCTGTTGGCAAATACGCCTCATAAGCCCTGAAAATTTTGACTTGAGGGGACAAACACCTTCTGTTCCACCGGCAGTGAAAACGGGCTGACAGCAAAACCGCTGTCCAGCCATTCGTCCGAATAGGCAAACGCCACACGACGATCAGCCGTTTCTGCAAGAGTGCCCACAACGCGCTCACCGAGGAAAACCTCGATCTTACGTTCTTTCACGGATGACCTCCTCAATGCTGGCGTATTCCACATTGGTGAATAGCTGCCGGATTTCATCTGCGCATTCCAGTGCAACGCAGAGCTTGGTCAGCGAAATCAGCGAGATCTGGCCGGTGGTTTCAAAACGCTTGATGCTGCCATAGCTGACGTTGCTTTTTTCGCTCAGCTGGAGCTGAGAAATTCCGCGACGCTTGCGGAGCTGCTTGAGCCGTTGAGCGAGCTTTTGATTGATTTCTTCCGGGGTTTCCCAAACGAAAGCCATGTTTTCCTCCTACGGATCAAATATGAGCTATTCAAATAATATTATTAGCTAAAAAGATAATATATTATCCCTAAATCAGTATAGCATGATTTCTGAAGCACTTCAAGATAACACTTTGGTACTATTCTGTGTTCTTAAGTAAACATATTCCGTTTGATTAAGCTTCAAACATAATGAAAAGTGCTTAAAAAGTGCAAAAAATGTTACTTAAGGGGCAAAAATTCACATAAATTCTCTTGAATAAGGATCCTGATATCGTTATAATATAGCTACCGGGTGACACATGTGGTCACTCTGAGCTGGGAAGCGAGTCCCGTTTCAAGTCGCGGTACTTCGTAGAGCTCTCCGGGGGTTGCACATCAACCACAACTTGAATAGGCCAAAGGCTGAAAGAAAATGTGCAGGGGGCGCGGTAATCCGCGCCTTTCTCATTATACAGAAGGTGTTTGTATGTGTGATATACTCTTGCAAAGCGCCATAGCATATCAAACGCTGATGGATTATGAGTATAAGATCGTTGGCGGGCGCAAAGGACAAACGATAGAAGTGTCAATATCCTTTCCGCAGGATGCGTATCATCATCTTGTAGGATTTCAATATAGCCGTATTGCAAAGCTAAAAGGTCAAAAAACAGCGCTTCGTTGCATACTTAATAGAGAAGTGTCTTTTGAAATGCTGAAGACCAGCGGTTTTAAACATTGGGATCGGGTACAAAGTCTAATTGATTTGAAAGAATGTCTTGAGTCCAACCGCTTTGTTTTTCGATATAGAACACATGAATGTCCTTACTCGCAGATAAAAGCAGATTTTTTATTCAGTTGGGACGATGTTATTTTCTTTACTGCTGAAGGTATACCGGTAAGCTTGTTTGTAAATCAAAAGCAGACGGATTATACGCAGAAATGCCCGCAATACACTGTTCTAAGAATCGATAGAACAAATAAGATAACCGGAGAAACATGTACCGTCTACCAAAGGCAAGTTGCGGAGGAAAAATGATCTTCCTCCTACTATATGTGCTAGCTACAGGCATCAGATAAGCAACTCCGACTCTGAAGGTCATGCGTTCGAATCGCACCGGGCGTACCAGTGAAAGCCTTGAAGCATAACCGTTTCAGGGCTTTTTCATATTGCCGCAGGTTCTTTTCTCCCCTCTGCGTCTTGATTCGGAAAAGCGCGCATGATAAAATATCCTTCAAGTTTAAAAACGTGAAGGAGCACTCTATGGAACCGTACTGCCAGACAATCAGGCAACCCGTTACCGGCCGCTTTGCGCCCACGCCCAGCGGACGGCTGCATCTGGGCAACCTGCTGTGCTGCCTGCTGGCGTATCTGTCGGTGCGCAGCCGGGGTGGGCGCTTTTTGCTGCGCATCGAGGATCTGGATGTGCCGCGTTGCCCGCGAAAGGCCGGCCTGCAGGTTCTCGAGGATCTGTCGTGGTTCGGGTTTCGCTGGGATGAGCCGCCGCTGTTTCAGAGTGAGCGGTCGGCGATCTACCAGCGCCATCTGGACGCACTGCAAAAGAAGGGGCTGATCTACCCCTGCTTTTGCACCCGCGCCCAGCTCATGGCCAGCGCCGCACCCAATTTGGGCGATACGCAGGTGGTGTATCAGCGCACCTGCGCCCATCTTTCGCCCCGGGAGGCCGAACGCCTTGCGCAGACGCGCCGCCCCGCCATGCGCCTGCGCGTGCCGGACGAGGTTGTCTCCTTCCGGGACGGGCTGTACGGCGAGCAGGCCGAAAACCTGGCCACGGACTGCGGGGATTTCATCCTCCGCCGTTCGGACGGGCTGTTCGGCTATCAGCTGGCCGTGGTGGTGGATGATGCGCTTAGCGGCGTCAGCGAGGTGGTGCGCGGCCGCGATATCCTTTCCGCCACGCCGCGGCAGATCTATCTGCTGCGCGAGCTGGGCTATCCCGTGCCGCAATATGTTCATATTCCGCTTCTGATGGATGCCAACGGCCGCAGGCTGGCCAAGCGCGACCGCGATCTGGATCTTACCGCGCTGTCCAGGCGCTTTACGCCGCAGGAGCTGCTGGGCAGGCTGGCCTTCAGCGCCGGTTTGCTGCCGGAGGAGCGCCCCGCAACGCTGGAGGAGCTGATCCGCCTGTTTGACTGGGCAAAGGTCCTCCACGAGGATCTGCGCCTGCCCGCCAGCCTTACGGCGCACGATTGACGCCTGGGCGCGTGCGCTGTATAATAACCGCAAAACAAAAGCAATCTAAAGGAGTGTTTTTGATGGCAAACGAAATCATCCGGGGAATGGGCTTTCACCACATCGCGCTGCGCTGCGCAAACATTGAAAAAAGCCTGACCATGTACCAGGCGCTGGGCATGAAAGAGGAAGTGCGCTGGGGCGAGGGCGAAAAGCTGATCGTAATGCTGGATATCGGCGATGGCGGGCACATCGAGCTGTTTGCTAACGGATCCGACGAATACAGCGTGAAGGGCAAGTGGAACCATTTTGCCCTGGCCGTGGAGGATGTGGACCAGGCCTACCGCATTGCGCTGGAGGCGGGCTTTGCGCCGCTGATCGCGCCCAAGTTTGCGCCGCTGGAATCCACCCCCAAAAAGCTTACCCTCAACGTGGCCTTTGTGGCGGGGCCCGACGGCGAGGAAGTGGAGTTTTTCCGCGTAGTGTAACGAATGGCGGAAATGTTTCAGGCTTTGCCGAAAACACCCCGCCTGTAGGATTAATCGACAGTCCGAGGGGATGACCCGGCTTTTTTTGCCGGGCCATCCCCTTTGTTATACATTTTTCAGCAGCCGAAGGGCATTTTGGTACAGGATCTGCTGTTTTTCCTCCCGGAAAAGAGGCAGTTGCTCAAACTGGCGCAGGGCCTGGGCCTGATCCGCCCAGGGGCTGTCCGTGGCAAAGAGCACCCGCTGCGCCCCAAAGGTGCGAACCAGCCGGCAGAACGCCTCCGCCGAAAGCAGACGGGTTTCCCCGGGCGCATAGTCGCCTTCCGCCAGGGGCGTAAACGACCCCAGCGAAAACGCCGTGTCCAGATAGGCGTTGGCATGCTCCGCCAGGGCGGCCACCTCGTCCCAGTGGCGCCAGCCGCCCATGTGCGCCATCACCAGCGTCACCGGCCCTACCTGACGCAGCGCGCGCTGCGTCATGCGGGGCGTGCAGCGCACCGCGTCCGGAAAACCAATATCATCGCCCGCGTGCATGACCACCGTCAGCCCCAGCTCGCCTGCGCAGTCGAGCACGCGCAGGGTGCGCGGGTCATCGATATCCACCTCCTGATACACGGGATGCAGCTTGACGCCCCTGACGCCCTCCTGTGCAAGGCGCCTGAGCTCGCCGCGCCAGTCGGGCATGCCGGGATGGATTGCCCCAAAGCGGATGAGCCGTTCGTCCCGCGGCAGGGCAAGGATGGCATCGTTCATGGAGGATACCTTCTGCGGATTGGTGGCCACGGGCAGCACCACGGACCGGTCCACCCCGGCACGGGTCATGGCGGTAAGCAGTCCTTCGTCCGTACCATCCGAATAGGCCGCAATGTGGCTGACGGACTGCAGCCTGTGCATGGCCGGCTGCGCAATGCGCGCGGGAAAGGTGTGGGTGTGAAAATCGACAACCACGGCGGCTTCACCTCGAAAAAAAGAATACCGCCATTATAGTCCCGGCGCCGGGGCGCTGTCTACCCCTTGATGGCGCCCGCCATCACGCCGGAGACGATGTATTTCTGACACAGCAGGTAAAAAACAACAATCGGGATGATCGCCAGCACCAGCATGGCCATCATCGCGCCCATGTCCACGCTGCCATAGCCGCCGCGCAGATACTGCACCGCGATGGGAATGGTGCGGAAGCGCTTGAGATCCAGCACCAGATAGGGCAACAGGTAATCGTTCCAGATCCACATGGTTTGCAGAATGCCCACCGATACCGCCGTCGGGCGCAGAATGGGCAGAACAATGGCAAAAAACAGCCTCAGCGGGTTGCAGCCGTCAATGAGGGCGCTTTCCTCCACCGCCGCGGGGCAGGCGTTGACAAAGCCCGTAAACAGAAACACCGAAAGCCCCGCCCCAAAGCCCAGGTAGATGATCACAATGCCCAGCGGCGTATTCAGCCCCAGCAGATTTGCCAGCCTGGACAGCGTAAACATGACCATCTGAAACGGAACCACCATGGAAAACAGAAACAGCAGGTACAGCCCGTGCATCATGCGCGAGCGCACCCGGCTGATGAACCACGCGCACATAGAGGTGCACAAAAGAATCAGCGCCACGGAGCAAACGGTAATCAGCAGGCTGGTCAGCACGGCGGAGAGAAAATGTGTCAGCTCCACGCCCTTCTGATAATTGGCAAATCCGGCAAAGGTTTGGGCATTGGGCAGGGAAAAGGGCTGGCGGCTGATATAGGCCTTCTTTTTAAAGCTGTTGACGGCCACCAGCGCCAGCGGATACAAATAAACGGCCGAAACGGCGGTAAACAGCGCCGTAAGCCAGGAAAAGCCTTTTTTCATCCGCTCGCCTCCTGTGAACGGGTTAATCGCAGCTGCAGCAAAGCGATGGAAACCACAATCAGGCAAAACACCACCGCCTTGGCCTGCCCAGCGCCCGCCCAGCCGGTGCGGCCGTAAAAGGTGGTGTAAATGTTGAGTGCAAGCAGCTGCGATCGGTTGCCCGGCATGCCGTTGGTCAGCGCCAGGTTCTGGTCAAAAAGCTTGAAGCCGTTGGTAAGCGTAAGGAAGGTGCAAATGGTAACCGAGGGCATCAGCATGGGCAGCCGGACATGCCAGAAGGCTTGCCGGGCGCTTGCGCCGTCGATGGCGGCGGCCTCCATCACCTCCTCCGGGATGGTGGTAAGGCCGGAGATGTAAATGATCATCATATACCCAAGCTGCTGCCAGCAAACTACCAGCAGCAGCCCCCAGAAGCCGTACCACTCGCTGGTTACGAGGGTTGCGTTCCAGCGCGCCAGCACGCCGTTGAGCAGCACCTGCCACAGCCAGCCCAGCACAATGCCGCCGATCAGATTGGGCAAAAAGAACACCGTGCGAAACGCATTGGTGCCCGGAAAGCCGCGCGTCAGCAGCAGCGCCACGCCCAGCGCCAGCACATTGATGATGGCGGTGGAAACCACCGCAAACAGCGCCGTGTACCACAGCGCATGGACAAACTCGCCCGATGCATCCGAAAAGGCTTTGATGTAGTTGGCCACGCTCACATACACTGCGTCGGACAGGGTGGTAAAATCGCAAAAGGACAGGTACAGCCCCATCCCGAACGGGATGAGAAAGCCCACCAGAAAGGCAAGCGCCGTGGGCAGCACAAACAGCGGCCACCAGCGTTTCAAACTACGTTCCATTCAGCTGCTCCATTCACTTGGCGGCGTTGCTTTCCAAAGCCCAGCCCTCGACAAAGGCCTCCTCCACCGCGTTCCAGCCCACGCCGCCCTGCGCATACTCCAGCATGGCCGCGCCCACGGCGGTTTTCCACCGCTCGGAGGGAATGGTGGGAAACACCCACGCAACCGGCGTACGGCCGCTTTGCAGATCCTCCTGCGCGGCGGCCTGCAGGGCGTTTTGCGGCATGGCGGATACAAACGGCGTGCTCAGCCCCAGCTGATCGGTCAGCGCGCGCTGGCCATCCGGCGTGGCGGCCAGCCAGTCCACAAAGGCTTTGGTGGCTTCGATATCCGCCGGGTCGGCCAGGCGGTTGATGCACCAGTAGTTTTCGCTGCCGGTGCAAAGCCCCTGCTTTTCCTCGCCCGGCACACCGATGTAGATGGGCAGCATGCCCAGCTCCTCATCCTTCAGCCCCTCGGCAACGATGTCCTGATACGCCCAGGTGCCGTTCTGGTAAAACACCGCCTCGCCCAGCGCAAACTCGCTGGCTGCGTCCTCGCCGGTTTTGGCGCCGATCATCGCGGGCGGACAGGTGGCGTTGTGAATGTACAGATCCCAGATCTGCCTGAGCTGCGGCAGGTATTCGCCACGGATTTCATCGGCGGATGTCAGGCCACCGTCGCGGTATTCGTAATACAGGGGCAGGTTGACCAGATGCGTCTTGAAGCGCCAGTCGGAGCTGGCGTCCATGCCGGCGGACGTAAACGCACCCAGCACGCCCAGCTCCTGCCTGCGGCTCTGGATATCCTCCGCCACGGCCCGGAGCGTTTCAAAGCTGTTGATTTCGGACGCATCCGCGATGACCGCGCCGTCCAGGGCGCAATAGCGGTTGAGCAGCGTACGGTTATAGATCAGCCCGTAGCTTTCAATGGCATAGGCCACCGCCAGCACCGCCTCACCGTCCGTAAGGGCAAAGTCCCTGTTTTGCAGGCTTTGAAACAGCTTTGTATCGCGCAGGTCCAGGCACCAGTCGCGCCACGCCCTGAGCCCCACGGGCCCGTTTACCTGAAACAGCGTCGGCGGATCGTTTTTGGCCATTTCGGAGCGAAGCGCGTCCTCGTAGGTGCCGGAGGCGGCCGTGACCACCGTGACGGATACGCCCGTCAGCCGCGTGTACTGGTCCGCCACCTCCTGCCATTGCGTTGCCTGCTCCGGCTTGAAATTAAGGTAGTACACGCTGCCCGCGGATGGATTTTGCGCGGCGCTCGCCCCCTCCGGCGAAGCCTGCCTTGCGGCCAGAATGTTCACAATGCCCAACGCCAGCACCAGCGTGCTCAATACGGCAAGAATTTTTTTCATAAGCGCCTCCCTCAGATGAAGATGGGTTCATCACGGATAGATTGACCACTTCTGAGAGAAACATGCATTCAAAAAGCGGCAGACGGTTTTGATTCCATCTGCCGCTCAGGTTATTGATAAAATATGTCAAAGAGGCGCTGCGCCCACTCAGGGCAGCACGAATCCGCTTGCCCCGCGCAGGCTGATCACGAGGTAGCCGTTGTACTCCGCAATGATCGGGTAGGCGCTGTTTTTGTCCAGCAGGGCCACCCGCGGCGCATCCGGCGAGGGATAGGCGTATACCGGCGTGGCGGAAACGGCCGTGTACCAGCGGCAGTCGTAAAGGAGATATTCGCTGCGCACATAGCCCGTGGCACCCAGGGAGCCATCCTGCGCCACAGCCGTTACCAGCTGCCATCCATCCACCGCCTCGCCCTCGGGCAGCAGCGTGGTATTCCAGCCCAGGGACGCAACCACCTTCGCGCCAAAGCCGGGCGACAGCCGCAGGGACAGACTTTCGCACAGCACCTGCGCCGTACGGCCATAATTGGCCTCCAGTCCGTCATCCTCCCTGGAAACGCAGATCAACTGCGTCTGATCCGCCCTCTCCCCCGCTTTGGCATACACGGGCACCAGCATCAGCGTGCCGTTGGCGTCAAAGCCGCTCACGCGCCCTGTAAAGCTCCGGAACGAGGCGTCCGGGCTCAGTGCGGCCTGCAGCGCGCCGCCGCCATATACGTTCCAGCCCACAACGCTGTCGCCGGTCCCGCCGGTGGGGGTCATGGTCAGGCGCAGGGTCATGCCGGTGGCATCCCGTTCGGCCTCCACCTCCATGCGGCCTGCGGGAATCTCCATATCGGAAAAAACCATGGTTTCCGCCCGCGCGGCGGGGACAAGGACCAAAAGCAGCGTCAGCAGCAGCGAAAGCAGGCGCATCATGAAACATCCTCCTTTGGAAACGGATCAGGCGAAGAAAGTTCAGCGGCTTGCCTCTTCAATCAGCCGGAGCACCGCGTCGGTACCGTCCTTTACCGGGTAATCCGCCAGCGCGCGGAGCATTGTATCCTTTTCACGAAGCAGCCTGAGCAGGGCCTCCGTCAGGGTTTGCGCGGTCATGTCCTCCTGCATCAGCACCCGGGCCAGGCCCTGTGCGGCATAGCTTTTGGCGTTTTCAATCTGGTCGCCGCGGCTGGCGCCCAGCGGATAGGGCACCAGCAGCATGGGCTTTTGCAGCGCCAGCAGCTCGCTGAGCGTATTGCTGCCTGCGCGGCTGAGCACAACATCCGCCACGGCCAGCGCATCGGGCATTTCATCGCTCAGAAATTCCTTCTGGCAGTAGCCTTTGGTGCCGGAAAGGCTTTCGTCCAGATTGCCCTTGCCGCACAGATGCAGCACATCCATATGGGGCAACAGTCCGGGCAATGCCTCGCGCAGGCATTTGTTCACGCTCTGCGCGCCAAGGCTTCCGCCCGTCACGAGAAGCACGGGTTTGCTGCCATCAAAGCCCGCCAGCGCAAGCCCCGCCGCGCGGCTGCCCTGAAACAGCTCCGGGCGCAGGGGCGTGCCCGTATGCACACCCTTGGGGCCAATGGCCTTCGCGCACTCGGCAAAGGTGGTGCAAACCTTTTGGGCAAAGCGGGTGCAGATGCGGTTGGCAAGCCCGGGGGTCAGATCGCTCTCATGGCAGATGGTGGGTACGCGGCACAACCACGCGCCCACCACCACGGGCACGCTGACAAAGCCGCCCTTGGAAAAGCACACATCCGGCTTGATTTTGGCAATGGCGGCCACGCTTTGCAAAGCGCCCCAGATCACCTTGAACGGATCAATAAAGTTTTGCAGGCTGAAATAGCGGCGCAGCTTGCCGCTTTTAACGGCATGATAGGTGATATCCGGGAACCGGGCGATCATCTGATGCTCGATGCCGTTTTCGGTGCCGATATAGTGAATCTCGTAGCCCATCTCGCGCAGGCGGGGGATCAGGCTCAGATGCGGCGTAACATGGCCCGCCGTGCCGCCGCCGGTGAGAACGATGCGTTTGGACATAATGCGCTCCCCTTTTCAGTAATGATGGGGACAGTATACCACACTCTGGTCGAAAAAGCTCGTATCAGCACAATCTTTTCCAGGATCAGCTAACCGATTCGCTTCAGCTCCGTCTGCAGGCGCAACAGAATCCGCTTTTCCAGCCGGGAAATATAGCTTTGCGAAATGCCCAGCAGATCGGCCACCTCCTTCTGGGTGCGCTCCTGCTGCCCGCCCAGGCCAAAGCGCAGCACGATGATCTGCCTTTCCCGCGCGGTCAGATGCTCCAGCGCATCGCGAAGGATTTCGCGCTCAATCTCCTGATCCAGCTCAAAGCTCACCGTATCCGGCCGGGTACCGAGCACGTCGCTCAGCAGCAGCTCGTTGCCGTCCCAATCGGTTTTCAGCGGCTCGTCCAGGCTTACCTCCAGCTTGAGCTTGCTGGTTTTGCGCAGAAACATCAGAATTTCATTTTCGATGCAGCGGCTGGCATAGGTGGCCATTTTGATCTTTTTTTCCGCGTCGAAGGTGCTTACGGCCTTGATCAGCCCGATGGTGCCAATGGAGATGAGATCCTCCAGCGGTACGCCGGTATTTTCAAACCGTCTGGCGATAAACACCACCAGGCGCAGGTTGTGCTCAATCAGCTTTTTGCGCGCGGCCTCGTCGTTGTCGCGCAGCTTCAGCGCCAGTTCGCGCTCCTCCTGGGGCGAAAGCGGAGGCGGCAGCGGATCCGGCCCGCCGATGTAGAACAGCTCCTGCGGGAACAGGCGCATCAGCAGCCGCTGAAAGGCCAGATGAATTTTTTCAGGCGATTGATTCATGACAATCCTCCTTCCTTATGTGGGAAACGCGTCCGTGGGCAGCGCGGACATGGGCACCAGCGCCTGCACGCCGCCGTATTCGCGTCCGGCAACGGCCACCAGCAGGTCGGCCCTGCAGGCGCTGCCGTTGAGGTAGATTTTGCACTCGTCCGGCCGGAACATGGGCAGCAGCGAGGAGCCCGCCGCCGTTTTTACATTGAGCAGCCGAAAGTCAAGCGGCAGCTCGGCAAGGCGGGAGGGATCCCCCAGATCCGGGAACAGCGCGCGCGCCGCCCGGGCGGGAATCACCAGCACCGGCCTGCCCGTGATGGGATCCCGCAGAAGGTTGCCGCTGTCCAGCATGGCGGGAAGAAGGACGGCCCGTTCCTCCACGCGCAGCTCCACCTGACGCACATTCATCAGCACATTGGGAATCAGTCGCATCATCAGATAAGCGGTCAGGCTCATGCCAATGGCCAGCAGGCCCGAGGCAAACGGCGTCAGCCCTGCGCTCAGGCAGGCGCTCATCGCTCCGCCGCTGAGCAGGCTTGCCAGAAAGGTGGTCAGCGTGCAGCGTACGCAAGCCTGCCAGCCGTTGGACCGAAAGCACAGCGCAACCGCGCCCGGCAGCCCCAGCAGCGCAAGCGGCGACAGAGCAGAAAACCGTCCAGCAAGCACGGCAAGCATGCCGTCCAGCCCGGCTGCGCAGACAAGCCTGCCTGCTCCCGGTGCGGACAGGCCGGCCATTTTTCCGCCCAGGGGCAGCGCGCAGGCGCACATCGCCGCATTCCACAGCCAATAGCTCTCCGCATGGATCAAGTCGACCGCCTCCTCCGTGCTGATGGATTGAGTATAGAACGCGGAGCGGATCAGAAGTGTCGAACCAAGGTGCAAAAAATGTCGCAAAAAAGGCCCGTGCGAAAACGCACGGGCCGCAGGATCATTTCCTTTTGTTGCCCGCCGTGTATGCAGCCCCTTTAACAGTTGCAACGGCCTTTTTGACGAAATCCGCAAAGGAGAAGGGCTTTTGCGTTTTGCCGCCTCCGCCGGAGGAACCGGCTTCGCCCGTGCCGTATTTGGCGTTAAACTCCGCCTGCCAGCGCGCCTGCTCGGCGGATTCCTGTTCCAGCTGGTGCTGGTATTCGTAGAGCTTCATGGCAAGCTGGTTGGCTGTGTTCTGGCTGTTGACACGGCGGTCGTACTCGCGTTGGGACAGCTGATCCGCGTAGGCAAGCTCGTCCGCCTGCTGCCCGGCGTTCAGCTGGCCAAGCGTCTGCGAAAGCTGGTTGCTTAGCAGTGTGCGCTTCTGCCCGATTTCGGCCTCCTGATCCGACTGTGCCTGATCGATGCCGCGCAGGGCGGCATCACCCGCAAGCTGGATGCCGGCGAGTGTGGATTCGTTAAAGCTGGAGCGCTGCATGCCGCGAGAGAGAGCGTGGCGATCGGCCTGGGAATAGGCGTTTCGGGTGCCTGCAGCCGAGGCCGCGCGCTGCGCGTCGTAGCTTTTCTGAAGCCCGGACAGCTCCCGCGCCAGCGCTGCGTCGCCCGATTCGTAGGCCTGACGCGCATCCAGCCGTTTCTGGTCATACACGCTCTGATACCGCTGCGATGCCTGACGGCGGATTTCCTCCTCCGAAAGAGGCTGATAGGCCTGGGTGCCCTGCAGCTGGGCGATGAGGCTTTCAAGCGTCGCTGCCATGGTTCATCTCTCCTTCCTCCCGCTTTTGCCCAAGCATGCGCCTGAGCCGTTCCGGATAGGGCGCTCCGGCCAGACCTACGTTTTCCAGAATGGATATGCCCTCGTTGGCAATGTAAAACCAGCAGGCCGCATCGCGGCACATAGCGCCGCCGGTGCCCATCACGCTGTCCATCAGGGCGGCTACCAGCACCACCATCAGCATCAGTCCCTTGCGCGCAAGCCCCGCTGCGCCTACCTTGCTGCTCAGCCCGCCGTACTCCGTCTTGGCGCTTTTGCCCATTATGGCCACCAGCAGGCCGGTGGCGTAATCCACGGCCATCAGCGTAACCAGCACGCGCAAAAGCGGATCCCAGCCGCCCAGCAGGCCCGCGATGGCACCGCCGCACGCGGCCAGAGCGCGCACGGCTTTTTCCCACATTTTTTCCATGATTGTTCTCCTTTCTCAGGTATTTTCAAGGGAGGTTCGCAGCTGGTTGATCCGCGTGGCCTTGGGCCAGCCGGTAGGCGCCTCAAAGCCGTAAGCGGCGCGGCCCGTAGTCCTGCGGCAGTCATCCACCGCGTTTTGCATGGCTGTAAGCTGCCTGTGCCAATCCGCCAGATATCCCGGAGTGCCGGGCAGCCGGATCTCGCCCAGGCCGTAAAAGGCGCGCAGCCTGTTGACAAAATCAAGCATTTCGCCAATATCGGCCACAAAGCTGATCTGTGCGTTTGCGATAATGCCGCCCGTTTCGATTGCGCGCTTCCACGAAAACGCGCTGCGGGTGAAGGAAATGCTGTCCACGCCGCCGGTTTCGCTGTTGCTGTCCATCAGGCGATAGCTTACGGTATGCGTGCCAACCGGCACGCTGAGCACATCGTAAGCAACGCCGCCGCTGCCCGTCAGGCTGCAAACCTCCGTCCAGGCGCCGCCGTCCAGGCTGCGCTGCAAAGTCATGGCGTCTCCGTCCGGCTCGGGCGGACAGTCGATTTTGAAGGCCGCGTATCCGGCACAGGTATCCATGCCGGAAAGCGGCAGAAGGATCGCCGGCGTGCCCGCGGCGGTGTTGCCGTTAAGCAGCGTTTCGCACACGGTGTAGGCGCTGTAATAGCTGCTGCCTGCGGAACCAAGCGTGCGCACGCGGTATTGGCGCACCATGCCGCTGTCCGCGCTGACGGAGACGCTGCGGGTGGTCACCACCGTATCCGCGCTCCAGCTGCCCCAGGTGGAGCTGCTGATGGCGCGGCTGCGAAAGCTGACGCCAAAGCCCGTCCAGGTGTTCAGGTCGCCTCCCCCGCCGCCGGTAATGGTCATGACCCTGGCCTGCGTATCCAGCGACAGCGCGGTGGGCGGGGTGCAGGCATCGGTTACGGTGCGGTATACGGGCTTGATATCCTGCACATGGTACCAGAAAATCCACCCTTCGGGATCCTTCATGCGGTACATGCCGTTGGTCATGATTTCGGCGTAGTCGGCCCTGAGATAGATGGGCTCGCCCGTATAGATGCGCGTGGCGGCGCTGGTGTTATCCGCGTGGGTGTAGTAGTACATGGTGGAGCTGCCACCGGCGGTGGCGGAATAGCAATCCACAACCTGCGCCATGCTGTTGCCTCCTTAGCGGAAACGGGCGTTTTCCAGATACCGTCCGCCCAGATCCAAGTATTCATCCGAAATGGTGATGGCCCCCGTCAGCTGATCCACCAGCGCGGCCAGATCGCTGAGCGTGCGCTTGTCCGACGCGCTTATGGGAATATCCGCGCCCGTAATCGCCACGTTGCCGTTTTGCTGGGCCACGCCGTTTACGCTGGTGGTTTGGCCGTCCATGCCCTTCAGGCTTTCCAGCCACTCCTCCACCGTGCCGGGAAAGCCGTTTTGAACGGCCAGCTCATAGGCGCTGTAGCCTCGCCAGGAGTTCAGCTGCATATCCATCCGTACGCTGTTAGCCATGGTTTACTCTCCCCTTTCCAGCTTTGAAACGCGCTGCTCCAAGGCACAAAGGCGCGTTTCAAGCGTTTCGTCTGATTGCGGTTTCAAAAACTGTGTCATCATGTAGCCCTGCCGGCCCTGCGGGGTGACGATCGCCGCCCAGCCGTCCGCAACCTGCTCAACCGTTACCTGCGTGCCCGCGGGCACCCGGGCCAGACGGCGGCTGTGCTCGGACGGGCGCAGCCGCAGATTGGCGGTTGCGCCGCTGGATACGGTAACAATGGCCTGCCCGTTCATGGTTGCCTCCTCTTCATAAAAAACGTCCCTGACCCTGCCCGCCCAGCGCCACTCGCCCAGGCGGCTGTCTCTGGCAAAGCCGTTGATCCCGCCGGAGGAGGTGCAATGCACAATCACCAGCGGGCAAACGCTGGCCACCATACCCGCATGGTAGTAATCCCGGGTGTCGCCGGTATCGTGCGTGCCACCGGGGAGGTAGCGGGCGTTCAGGCCGGAGGAATCTTCCCGGGCCTTGTACACCACCTCCCCGGGCATCAGCTGCGCCGCGTCCTGGAGGCGGCGCAGCTTCCGGGTTTGATACCGGGCAAAATAGTTGCTGGAATGCAGAGGATAGGGCGCATGGCCAAGCCGGTACATCCCGCCCATCACCGCGCCGATGCAATCGCACACGCCGTTTTCGCCCGTTCCTCCGGTGCGGTAGACGGGGCGCCCGGCTTCGATGGCCAGCACCTGCTCCAGAAGCGCTTTGGCTGTAATCATTTACGCCTCCACGGTAATCACCGAATCCCCGGTGATTTCTCTGGCTACCACGCGCATGAAGGCCACGTTCTCAAGCTGCTCCCAGTTGGGCACCACAAAGCTGAGCACGTTGCCTTCCTCATCCGCCGTATACGTCCAGGTAGTGCCGGGGAAGCCGCTGGTGCCATCCCAGCCGGCAACGCTGAGCAGCTTGGACGACACATCGCGCGCCGAGTAGAAGTGCACGCCCACATTGGCCGTTTTTTCCGGCATGAGCATATTGGTAAACGTGACCGTATCGCCCACGCTTACGGGAATGTAGCCGGTCAGATCGGTCGCGGCGTTGGCGCTTACGCTGCCGGAGGAGGCGCTGATGCGGTAGCCGTCCAGCCAGCCGGTGCCGTTGAGGATGGATCCGTCATCATCGGTGGCCATGGGCAGCTGATTGGGCTTTTCCAGATTGAGCGGCGCGTAGGAGCACTGGCGGCTTTCCCCCGCGCCCAGGCGGGTGATGATCAGGGTGCGGTTTTTTCTGTTGACGGTTACAAAATCCACCGCCGTTTCGCCGGAGGTGCCCGGCATGCGCAGGGGCTGGGTTTCATCGTAGCTCAGATTGCCCGCGCAGGTTACCGTGACGATGGGAAAGGGCAGATCTCCCAGGATGATTTCGTCCCGGTGCGCATGGCCGCAAAACCAGCCCGCGATTTCGCCCCCGGCGGCGGAAAAATCCACCGAGACGGAGGCGTCCGCCCAGGTGTCCTCCCCTGCGGAGGCATCGTGCGTGTAGCTGCCCTCATAGGCGCCGCGCCGGGCGTAGGCCGATACCACGCCGCGCACCAGATCGGTGCAGCGGATCCGGCTGTAATCGATGGGCAGTCTGGCAGTGGGCGGCACATGGCTGGCCAGGATGATGCACCAGTCCGCCTCCACATGGAGCGCATCAATCAGCCAATCCAGCTGCTGCTGGGTGTAGCCGCCGCTCATGGTGTTCCATACGGCGGTTCCGTCCTCGTTCTGGCTCCACTGGCCATCGTGGGAATTAAGGCAGATGAAGCGCGTCTTCTGCGGGGTGTCATCCACATAGAAGTACGTGCCCGCCGGGCCGAACACGCGCGCAAAGTGTCCGTTCTGCGGACGGAACAGGTACTGCCACAGCTGATCGGGCGAAAGGTTTCTTTTGTAGGCGTTGCCCATGTTGCCGGCCGAGTAAACGCCCCAGGCGCCGTCGTGATTGCCCTGCAAAAGCAAAAGCCTTTCCTTTACGGGCCGCAGGTACTGCCAGGCGCGGTCGTAGCAGGGCTTGAGCCATTCGGCCATGGCCAGGCTGTCGTTGGTCATCAGATCGCCGCAGTTGATCATCAGCGGCACATCCGTCTGATCCATCACCGCGGCGGCAATCGCGCCCAGGTTGCGGACAAAGGCATTGTCCTCCTCGCCCACGTGCAGATCCGAGCAAAGCGCAAAGCACACGCCCTGCGCGCCGCATTCATCCTGCGCTTGGCGTACGGCGCTGACGGCGGCTTTGACCGCATACTCCCAATAGGAGGGTACCGTGTAGGGCTTCGCGGCCAGCGCGGCGGCATCTGCGCTCCGGGCGGCGGTTTCAGCCCGGGCAGCGGCATCCAGCGCCTGACGGATGGCCAGCTGCACATCCACGGTTACCTCCGTATCGCCGTCCTCCACGGGCTCGCCCACGCTTTCCAGCACCACAAAGGCAGCGTACTCCATGGGCGTGTACACCTCCATGGTTCCGTCCTCCTGCGGAATCTGCAGCCGGACATCCCACACATATACGCCGGGATCCAGCCGGGTTTCGCGGCTGGTGAGCCTGATGCCCACCACCTCGTCCGAGGCATCAAAGCGCTTTCGCAGCAGCACCTCGTCGCTGCGCACGCTGCGCTTGACGGTGAATACCGCGTCCGTGCCCTCGGGCAGGTCGCGCCCGGACAGATCGATGCGCAAAAACAGGCTGTCGCCGCGCGTTAACTGAATATCGTATCCGTTGATCTCAACCATTGTCTCACTCCTTTTTGGCTTCCAGCGCCGCGATCCGCCTTTGCAGAGCCGATTGCTTTTCAAACAGCTCGTCCATCAGCTGCGTCAGGCGCAGGGCAAAGCGTTTTTCATCCCCCGACCACTTTTCCGGCGTCATCAGGGGCTCGTACTGGCAGATGGAGGCGTGGCGGCGTTTGGGACTGTTCATCAGGCATCCTCCTCCGTATCCATGTCAATCTGCAATCCGCCCAGCAGCTGCCAGGGCGTTTCGCCCGCGCTTTCCAGCGTAAGGCGGAAGCGCCTGCCGCGCAGCGCAAAGGGAACGCAGCGCTGGCGCGCGCCGGGCCGGAAGGAAACCGTCTTGCTTTTGGCGCGGCTTTCGGTTTCAAGGGTCAGGCGAATGGAAGCCTCGCGGGGGCAATCCACGCAGAGGTACACGCGGAAATCGCGCTTGATCAGCTGGGGCGCCTCCAGGCTGTACCAGCCGCTTTGCCAGCGCATGGGCTGCGCCTGCCCGCCCGTCATGCAATCCTCCTGCCACAGCCAGATGCGCCCAGGCGTTTGGGCGCTGGTAAAGTAAAGCGCGTCCTCCGTGGGCAGAAAGCTTTCCACCGCCGTATCGGTACGCACCAGCCAGGTGTTTTCGCGGGTATTGAACATGAGCACGGCGTTGTTGGTGGGGCTGCCGTCCAGGGCGAGGGCACAGTAGTACGTGCCCTTCCACAGGCAGGCGGCGGCCTCGTGCAGGGCGTCGGGGTTGATGCGGTCAAACACCCTCCGGGCACATTCCGGCTGAAAGGGGACGACGCTCTCCCCGTCGTAGCAAAGCACGCCCTCGCGTCCAAGCATCAGAATGCGGCTGGTATCCACCGCTACCGTCTGGGCGCAGGCCGTGCCGCCGCCGTACTGCTCCTTGAATACATAGGTGCCCGGATCGGTGCCGAGCACCCGCCAGACCCTTGTTTTTTTCATGGCGATCAGCTGGCTGCCAAACGGCGTGAGCGCGGTAAAGCTGTCGCCGTCCCAGGAGGGCTGCAGCACATCGCCCGCGCCATCCTCGGGGATTTCCTCGTTGGCAGACCAGTCGTAGGGATCATACGGCGCGGAATACACCAGCATATCCGGATCGTCCGGGATGCCGCCGCCCCAGATGCGCTCGGCATACCGGGCGATCACGCCAAACTTTTTGGGGGTTGCAATGGCGCTGACGGCCATCGTATCGCCCCGGATGCAGATCATGCCGTCCTGCGCGTTGCTCATCAGCAGCACATCCACGGGCGCGTCGCGGTTTTCCACGTTGATTTCATAAGCCGCCCAGCTCCACACATCGCTGAGATAGCGCGTCTGATCCCACCCGTAGGGCATGTCCAGCCTTTTCCAGTGCCCGTCGCCGGGCAGCATCCAGTACAGCTGGCCGCCCGCAGCGGCCACCAGCACCTCGTGCTGACCATCCGGCGCATACCAGCGGCGGTACAGCCGTGCCAGCGTCTGAATGGGCGCGGGCGTCCGGGGCGCAAGCAGCCTGCAGGCCGCCACGGGCCTGAGCACGCCCTGTGCTGTGCAGGCGTTTTCACAGTCGGCGGCATAGCGCGGATCCCTGTCCATGCCGTCGCCGTACTGGAAAAGCCCCCTGCATTCGGGAATGCGCACCGTGGCGCCTGCGGCGTTTCGCGTTACATAGGCCATCGGGCCTTCTCTCCTTTCATGGTTCAGTTGGGGATATGGGTGATGAACCGCCCGCTGCGCGCGCTGCGAAGCCGGCTTTCCACCTCCTCAAACGCCCTGCGGAAGGCGTAGCCCCGGCTCTGGCGCTGGGCGTTGCCGTTTCGGCAGATGAGCCAGGTGGCCCAGTCGGCAATGGCGCGGTGCGTCCAGGCGGGCAGATTGGGCGTGCTGCGGTCGTGCGAAAGGGGCGGATCCTCCTCCGCCCCTTCGCCCACATGCCGCCCACAGGCGGCCATCAGCAGCCGGTCATAGCCCTCGTTGAGGTATTGCGTCAGATGGGGCAGATAGTCCTGCACATCCTCGGCGTCGCCGCCGGTTTGAAACAGAACCTGCTGCCGGAGTGCCGAAAGATCCATCCCGATCCCTCCTTACAGATTGGGATAGCGCTGCTTGAGCTGCATAAACACCGGCACCTTCACATCCACATATTCGCCGCGGCGGATCTGGGTAACGGTGCCGTTGATGATCACGTTCTCGGTCTGATCCACGCTGACCTCGGTGCCGGTTTCCTCCAGCAGAGGCAGAAAAATGCGAACGGTGGGCTCCACGATCAACCCGGTTTTCTTGCCAGACATTGTATCTACTCCTTTCTGCGGCAGGGGAAGGGGGTTCCCTGCCATCCGTACAAAGCGCGCTCCGGCCGCATCGGTGCAGCCGGAGCGCGCGGGTTGGTTAAGCGGTTGCGCCGTGCTCCACGCGCACGATGAAGGCATCCTGCAAAATGACGCAGGTAAAGCCCTTCACCTTCCAGGCAATGGTGCCGCGCTGCTCCAGCGGGTCGGCCGCGCCGGAGGATCCGGGCGGGTTGATGATGATTTTCACGTTTTCGCCGCCCATACCCAGCTCGATATCGCCATAGGCGTTCTGGCCATAGATGACGGTGCCGTACACGGGCGCGCCGTCCGCGCCGCCGCCGGTGGGGGTGATGGTGCCGCTTACGCCGCCCTCGGGCATCCAGCGGAAGGTGATCTTTTTGCCGGCGGCATCCACGCGATCCACGCACATGGGATGGGTGCCCACCTGCACCAGCTTGCCGGACAGCTCGCGCGCGTCGTCGGTGGTGAGAGCCTCGGACACGGTTACGGCGCGGCTCGCCTCGTCGCAGGAGGCGATGGTGAGCTTGGCGGTGGTGCCAAACAGGTAGGGCTCGCTTTTGAACACCTTGGCGTTGGTGCTTTCAAAGAACTTGACCTTGTACATGCAGCCCAGCTCGTAGCGCTCGATCTTTTCCTTGTCCTGATACTTGGCCACGTCAATCCACTGCTCATCGGCCGTCAGGTCATAGATGGCGTCGGGATGGACGATGGCATGATAAAAGCCATCCTCAAAGGGCTGGCAGTTGTTGCGGCGCAGGGTGCGCACGGCCTGCTTGATTTCCGCCGGGGTCAGCTTGTCCGCGGCGGTAATGGCGGAACGGGCGGTTTTGCGGTTGGCATACTGCACGTTCATGCCGGCGCACAGCGCATCGCGGCAGATGGTATCCAAAGAGAGCGCCGCCTGGTCGGAAAGCAGCTTGGCCACCTCCTGGTGCATGTTATCCAGCTGGTAAAAGTTGAGCTCGTCCGTCAGCTCCACATGGCGGCCGTAGGGCTTGACCATGGCGGTAAAGGCGGTCTGCTGAATCTCCTGCCCGGCGGGGGTTACGCCCTCCCTGAGAGGCTCGGTGCAGGCCTCGTAGGGAATCATCCGGCGGAACTGCACATGCTTGCCGTTGTGCTCCGGCAGGGTGCGCTTCTGGGCGTCGCGGCCATGCACCATTTCGGGACGGGCATTTTCCACCAGCGTGCGCTCGTAGTAATCCACCACGCCCGGCGCCACGCCGCCGGAGGTGGTTTTGTTCAGGTTGTCAAAAAGAGCCATTGTGTGTCCTCCTTTTTATTGGTTTGGTATCAGAAAACGCCGCTTAGCAGCTCATGTCCACCTTTGCGCCGCGCTTGAGCATTTCGTTGAGCTTATCAAACTGCTGCTCGTTCATGGCGTTGATGTTCATGGCGCCTGCGCCGCCGTTGGCAGTGCGCACGGGCACGGGCGGGGTCTGGGCGGGCCTGAGGGTATTCCATACGTCGATGAAATCCCATTCGCCCTGAAGAATGCGCGCGCGAACCTCGGGATCGGTGTTGTACAGCGCCATCACATCCGTGTTGGCAACGGCCTGGATGGTGCGTGCCTGAGTGATGAGCTCCTGCGCGCGCAGCTTCAGCTCCAGGTTCTGCTCATTTGGCAAAACGGGCGTTTCGGTCTGCGCGGGCTGATGGCTCTGCGCCTCGGGCTGAAGCATTTCTTCCATGGTCAGGGTGTTGGTTTCCATAGGGGGTTCCTCCTTTTCTTGTCATGGCCATGACGTTGTGTGGGTGTTTCCGGCAGGGCCGGTATCAAAAAAGCGGATCAGGCAGGCGTTACGCTCTGCTTTTCCGCTTCATTGATCATGTTTTGTTCGTCCAGCTTCTTTTGCATCAGCAGGATGGTTTCCTCCAGCTCGGTTCGCTCGGCCAGCAGCTGCTCCACCAGCGCCTGCTGCTGTTGAACGTTGTGCCGCTGTCGATTCATCATGCCATCCGCCTCGCGGCACATTTCCCTGAGTTCGGCGTTTTCGGCGGGCAGGCTTTCGTTTTGACGCAGCACAGGCAGAATGCGCTCCTTGCCCTCCACCTGCAAAAGCTCAAACAGCGTGCTCAGCGGGAAATACTGCCCGGCCTGCGCGCTCATTTCATAGGCCTGCAAAACCAGCTCGTTCTGCGCCTGCTGCCTGAGGGGATTGCGCCGCTGCACCTGCACCTGCACGGTATAGGGCGGCGCGGGGAAGAAGCCCGCGGAAGAATCCTTTCCAAACAGCCTCTCGGGGCTTGCGTTGATCTCGCGGCGCTTCTCCCCCTGCCGCCCGGTGATAAAGAAAACCCTGCGCCGGTCGTAGAACTGGCTGATGAGCCACATGACCTGCGTAACCAGCTCGCGGAAGCCCTGGTTGAGCCCCTGCGTGCGCAGCCGGGTAATCTTGCCGCCCGCCTCCTGCAGGGCGCTGATGGCGCTGGCCGCGGTCACGCCGCCCACGGTTTCGCCGCGGGCAAACTGGTTCTG
>JAEDGL010000221.1 GCA_016297535.1 Clostridia bacterium
CGGCAGACATACTGGTGAAAAGCCCCTTGAGCGCTCAATACATTCCAGACGCCGCCCAGCCCCAAAAAGAAAAGGAGGATATTATATGTATATCGAGAGGACCACCTCCGCTGAGCGGATGATCATTGCTCAAGCTGTTGACGGCATATTCGCAGATATTATGAGGGCGCGGCGGATGCTCATGGATGTTTTGAGCGATCACTTCGAGTATGCCGAGCAAAAAGCAATCAGCAAGGAAGACGCTGAACGCATGGCGGACATTCTGCACTCCATTAACGTCACCCTTTGGGCGGCAGAGCTGGAATACGACCTGACTACCGGAGAAAACAGGGCTCCTGGCTGCGATAGCTACTACGAGTGCGCACGGCGGGCACAACTTGCGCGAGATGTGGAGCAACTGCGGGACAAGCTTACGTATAAAGAGACGGCACCATACGCCGAACTGGATGACGAGACTGCGCTGCCTATTTTGCGGGAAATTGCAGAGAAGGTGAGATTTTGAAAGTGACCATAGCCCACCTTCCTGGAGAGGATCGGGAAGCTGCATCGATCCAGCAGCAAGCGGTAAGGATTCGGCGAATCACCGACCCATTACAATGAGCTGAAACTGCATCCGAATGGCGCTGTGATGTTCTGCTGCAGTAACGTGCTCACAAAACCATTATATGAGAAAGGAGCCGCCCGCTTGGGTAGCTCCTTTCTCTATGCGTATAGATAGAACACATGGCACTCACCACGGGGGCAACGGGACGTTATACCCCCCCCTTTCGCCCGCCAGTTCTTCGACGGGCGGCCAGGCAAGCTGCTTTATGCCTGGACTTTGCAAGGGTTACGGGTGGGCAACCCTGCTGCCTTGCGCTGTGTCTCCGGGCTTTCCCCGGTGCGGTTTGCCTGTATTACCTCCAATAGAATGCAAAATCAGATGGGAGATACGCCGTAAGACCTTGAATAATCCCTGAGTTCCCCCATGATCCACGTTGCCAAATTCCGGCCGGTAGGCGTAACAAGATTGATTGTGATCGGTCCTGTAGCCCCATTATCACCAACAGCACGAATGGCAGATCTGATATCGGTCTGCTGCTTTCCCAAGCCGGAAGACGCATAGTCAACAGTTGCAGCGCCAAAGTCAAGACCAGATTTTACCCTGTCTGTAACAGATCCAACGCTACGCATCAAACCGGGCAATCCGGCGTCAAGTCCCTCTGCGCCGCCATCCATAACGTAGCGAAAAACTTGCTTCGACCATTTTGACGGGCTGTGTTCGTCAAATCCATCTTTACCTGTGAACCATCCCTTGATGGTGTTAACAACGCCTGCTACCTTTCCTTTCAACCATTCAATTTTATCCCTAATTCCGTTCCAAAGGCCGGTTAAAAGGTTTCTTCCAACCTCGCGCATCTGATCCGGAATGCTCTTAAACCAGTCAAGCGCAGTTTTTGCCGAATCCGGAATCGTTTTCGTGAAAAAGGTCTTAATTGACTCAACGGCGGTGGAAATGGTTTCCTTGATTTTTCCCCAGCTTTCCGTGACTTTGTTCCGGAAATCCTCGTTTGTCGCGTATAATGTAACAAGTGCGGTCCCTACGGCGGCAATCAGCGTTGCAACAAGGACAAACGGGTTAGCATTCATAATTGCATTCAGCGCCGCCTGTGCTATGGTCTGCCCCTGCGTCGCTTTTGTAAGCGCTTCAATAACGCCGGAAATTGCGGAAGCCGATTTATATGCTACCATTGCCGACGTAGCGCCAGCGATAACCGGAGCCAAATTTTTAAAGCCAGTAGTGATCTTGTCGAGACCGCCATCAGCTATAAATCCCGTTAGGTGATCCATCAGAGATGTAATGCCAGGGATCAATTTTTCACCGAGGCTGTTAGATGCACCAGAGAAAGCCGATTTCAGATTTGTAAGAGCGTCTTGAAAAGCAGCACCGCTTTTAACAGCTTCGTCTGACATTACAGCGCCCATATCGTGAAGATTTTGCCGCATGGCTTCGATGTCCTCGGAACTGGTGTTCAGCAAAGGCCCGAGTTCCGTCGCACCACGCCCAAGAAGCTGTCCGGCAAGATATGTCCGTTCCGTTTCGCTGCTGACATTTTGAAGTGCTTCAATCGTTGCATTGAAAAGTTCCTCTTGGTTCATGCCGGCGATCTTCTCTTGCGTAAGACCAAGTTTATCAAACGCATCGTTCCCGGTTTCGGCAGCAGACGCCAGCGTTTTCATGCCAGCCTGCAGAGAGTCAATGGACGTGCCACAGTGTTCCATGATGTGGCTCCACTCCTGATACGCCGTTGCAGACATACCAAGCTTCTGGCTCATTTTGTCGATGTTATCGCCGTTCTGAGCAACCTTGTTTGCAAAGGCGTACGCGGCAGTGCCAGCAGCTCCAATTCCGGCTCCGATGGTTGCGAATGTCTTTGCGGCGTTTTTCACCGCCGTTCCGACATTTTCAAAATTTTTCTTTGCCTGAAGCAACTTCTCCTGCGTTTCCGTGATGCCGCTGTCTACTCCGGATTTATCGAGCGTAATTTTGGCGTACAGATCAAACAGATTCATTTTCGTCACCCCTTCCAGCTTTGTACCCACGTTTATACAGCTCATGCGCCAGGGATAGTGCGGCGTTAGTCAGTCCGTCCGCCGTAGCAGTCTGCGGCGGGTCATGCTGCTCTTTTCCCTGCTCTGCATCGGCATATCCCGTAGAAAAAGCGGTAAAAGCATCTTTCGACACTCTTTTCAAGTATCGCCTTGTCATGCGCAAACATTTTGCTTTTTTGGACATTTCTACTCTCCTTTGCTTGGCGGTGTTTTGGGAAGAC
>JAEDGL010000051.1 GCA_016297535.1 Clostridia bacterium
TGGCGCGGCTCATGAGCTTGGCCATGGTGGTTTTGCCGGTGCCGCGGCAGCCGCAAAAAAGGTAGGCGTGCGCAATGCGCCCGGCCTCGATCTGCCTGCGCAGCGTTTTCACCGTGGCCGTCTGCCCCAGCACCTGCTCAAAGGTCTGCGGTCTCCATTTGCGGTAAAGAGCCTGATAAGCCATAATGCACCTTCCTGAACAATGGAAACGGGCGCATACCCGCTCCAGAATACTACTATCATAGCGTTTTCGCGCCCTCAGGTCAAGAAAAAAGCAGGAGTTGACCCTGCCTGCACAGTATATTAAATGCAGATCGGTCAACCTTTACCAAGGAAAGGAGACTTGCCCATGACGATCCGCCAGCGTCAGGAAGCCGAGGAACAGGCGCGCCTGTCCCCCTATGCCGCCCTTTCGGCCGAGAGTGCGGGCCGCGCCAGGCCCATCAGCGAGTGCGAGCTGCGCACCTGCTACCAGCGCGACCGCGACCGAATCATCCACTGCAAAAGCTTCCGCCGTCTCAAGTACAAAACGCAGGTTTTTCTCTCCCCCATGGGTGACCACTATCGTACCCGGCTTACGCACACGCTGGAGGTTGCGCAGGTGGCCCGCACGCTGGCGCGCTGTCTCAGGCTTAATGAAGACCTTACCGAGGCCATCGCTCTTGGGCACGATCTGGGGCACACGCCCTTTGGCCATATCGGCGAAACCACGCTGAACAAGCTTATGCCGGGAGGCTTCAAGCACAACATCCAAAGCTTGCGCGTGGCGGAAAAGCTGGAAAACGACGGAAACGGCCTCAACCTTTGCGCCGAAACCCTGGACGGCATCCGTAACCATTCCGGCCAGGACGAGCCCAAAACCCTGGAGGGATGGTGCGTGCGCCGTGCCGACCGGATTGCCTACATCAACCACGATATCGACGACGCGATCCGCGGCGGCATCCTGCAGCCTTTCGAGCTGCCCAGGCGCTGTCTGAGCGTGCTTGGGCAAACGCACGGAGAGCGGATTAACAAAATGATTTCCGACATTGTGGAAACCTCGATGGACAGGCCCGTGGTGGAAATGTCGGCGCAGGTCAGCGAGGCAAGCGAGGAGCTGCGCGATTTCCTCTTTTCCCATGTGTATCACGACGAGTGGCGCAAAAAGGAGGAAGCCCGCTGCGACTACATTCTTTCCGCTTTGTACGGGCACTATCTCAAGCACCCGGAGCAGCTGCCCGGGGAATATCTGGAAATCGTCTATACGGAGGGGCTGGACCGCGCGGTCTGCGATTTTATCGGCTGCATGACCGACCGCTACGCCATCGATCAGTTCACCTCCCTGTTCGTGCCCAACGCGTTTGACAAAAAATGACTTCTTCGCGGCGGGAAATGTCGGAAATTGTGCCAGCACCGGCAGGAAAGTAAACGAAAGCGGCGAATGAATAGGAGTGGGTGAAGGAACACATGGCCGGAAGGTATCCAGCACCCTGGCTGGAAGAACTCAGGGCGCGGGCCGACATCGTCAAGATCATCGGCTCCTATGTAACGCTGAAGAAGAACGGGCATAGATATGTTGGTCTGTGCCCGTTTCACAACGAAACCGCTCCCTCCTTTTCTGTGGATGAGCAAAAGCAGGTGTATCACTGCTTTGGCTGCAAGGCGGGGGGCAGCGTGATCCAGTTTGTGATGGATATTGAGCGTCTCTCCTTTCAGGAGGCGGTGGCTTTTCTGGCGGATCAGCTGCATATGCCGCTTCCCGAAATGCAGAACGATCCCGCCTACGAGCGGCGCAGGTCCCTCAAGGAGCGCATTTATCTGGCCAACAAGGCCGCGGCAAGGCTGTATCATCAGCAGCTGTGGAAGCCTGAGGGCGCTCACATTCTGCAGTATCTGCAAAAGCGGGGACTGTCCGATTCGGTGATCCGCCGCTTTGGCATCGGTGCGGCGCTTCCCTCGGCCACCATTGGCCGCCAGCTGATCAGCGAAGGCTTTACCCAGGACGAGCTTGTTCAGGCCGGCCTGATGCTGAGCCGCGAGGGACGCAGCTTTGATATGTTCCGAAACCGCGCAATGTTTCCCATTATCGATGCATACGGCAACGTTCTCGGCTTTGGCGGGCGCGCCATGGGCGACGCGATGCCCAAATATCTCAACACCTCCGACACCCCAGCCTTTAACAAGCGGTATACCGTTTTTGCAGCCAATCTGCTGCGCAAGGCCAAAGGGCTTACACGGGTGATTCTGGTGGAGGGATACATGGACGTGGTGGCGCTTAGCCAGTTTGGCATTGAGGGCGTAGCCGCCACGCTGGGCACGGCGCTTACGCCGGAGCAGGCGCGTCTTTTGCACCGCTTTGCGCCTGAGGTACACATCGCCTACGATGGAGACCGGGCCGGCCAGAAGGCCATTCTGCGCGGGCTGGATGTGCTGGAGGCGGAAAACGTGCCCGTCAGGGTGCTGGATTTTCCCGGCGGGCTGGACCCGGACGAGTTTATCCGTCAGGAGGGCGTGGATGCGTTTTTGGCGCTCAAACCGGTTTCGGGCGTTCAGTACCGCATGCTGCGCCAGAAGGAGCAGCACGACATGAGCACCGAGGAGGGCCGTACCGAATATGCCAAGGCCTGTGCGGTGTTCCTGCGAAACGTGCGCGAGCCGGTGGAGCTGGAAAACCACGTCAAGCGTCTTGCGCTGGAAACGGGCTTTACCCGCGATGTACTTATGCAGCAAATCGGCGTTGCCGCTCCAGCCAGCGCTCCCAAGACGGCCGCTCCTGCGCGGGAGGGGTTTCGCCGGAAGGCCCGGGCTGCCGCAGAGGTGGACTGGAACGCCCGCACGCTGCTTGCCGTGCTGGCCACCGGGCGCCTGCCGCGCGACGTTGTATCGCCGGACGAGTTTGAAGACCCTGTGCTCCGCTCCCTGTGCGAGGCGCTGCTCAGCGGTCAAAGCCCCGCCGGGCTGATGGAGCAGCAGGTGGACGAGGCCGGACGGGCCGCCGTGGGCGACATTTTAAGCATCAACACCGCTTTGGACGACGAGGGGTTGATGAAAATGGCCCGCGACTGCGTAAAAAAAATGCGTATCGAACGTTTGGAGCGCGAGCTGGATCTGATCCAGAAGAGCCTGCCGGATCTGCCGGAGGAACAGCAGTCGCAGGAAACCCAGCGTGCGATTCTGATCAACAAGCAACTGATGGAGTTAAAGTAACCCAACCCCTTGCGCACTAAAAGGAGTGAGAAAAGTTGAGTCAAAATCAGTCGCAGGAAGCGATCAAGCTGAAACTCAACGAACTTTACGAGGACGCCAAGTCCAAAGGCACCATTACCCGCGACGAGGTCGCCAGCCAGATTATGGAGCTGGAAATCGACGCCGACCAGATGAACAAGGTTTTTGAAACCCTGGAGGCGCTGGGCGTTGATGTGGTTGCGGAGTTCGACCCCGTTCCGCCGGAGGAGCTGGTGGAACCCGAGCAGATCGACCTCAGCGTGCCCGAGGGCATCAGCATCGACGATCCGGTGCGCATGTACCTCAAGGAAATCGGCAAGGTACCGCTTCTGACCGCCGAGGAGGAAATCGACATTGCCCAGCGCATGGAGCAGGGCGACGAGGCAGCCAAGAAAAAGCTGACCGAGGCCAACCTGCGTCTGGTGGTTTCCATCGCCAAGCGCTATGTGGGCCGCGGAATGCTGTTTCTGGATCTGATTCAGGAGGGTAATCTGGGCCTGATCAAGGCGGTGGACAAGTTTGACTACCGCAAGGGCTACAAGTTTTCCACCTACGCCACCTGGTGGATCCGCCAGGCCATTACCCGCGCCATTGCGGACCAGGCGCGCACCATCCGCATTCCCGTGCACATGGTGGAAACCATCAACAAGCTCATCCGCGTTTCCCGCCAGCTTTTGCAGGAGTATGGCCGCGAGCCCAGCCCCGAGGAAATTGCCAAGGTCATGAACATCAGCGAAAGCAAGGTGCGCGAGATCATCAAAATTGCGCAGGAGCCCGTTTCGCTGGAAACCCCCATCGGCGAGGAAGAGGACAGCCATCTGGGCGATTTTATCCCGGATGATGAAGCTCCCGCTCCCGCCGAGGCCGCCAGCTTCACTCTTATGAAGGAGCAGCTGCTGGACGTGCTGGATACCCTCACCCCCCGTGAGGAAAAGGTGCTTCGCCTGCGCTTTGGCCTGGATGACGGCCACCAGCGCACGCTGGAGGAAGTGGGCCGCGAGTTCAAGGTAACCCGCGAGCGCATCCGTCAGATTGAGGCCAAGGCGCTGCGCAAGCTGCGTCACCCCAGCCGTTCCAAAAAGCTGAAGGATTACCTTGACTGATTTGTTGACAAAACGCCGCGCGCCCATATTGGACGGGCGGCTTTCCGCCGCTATGGAGCTGGCGGATAACTGCCGTCTTTTTGCGGATATCGGCGCGGATCATGGGCGGCTGAGCGCCGTCATGCTGCTGCAGGATTCCAACCGCCGCGCGCTGGTAGCGGATATCAGCGCACCCGCCCTGCAAAAATCACGCGATCTGCTCTGCCGCGTTGGCGTAAGCAGCCGTGCCGTTTTTGCCGTAGCCAATGGCCTGGACGCGCTTGACAGCCTTGCAGGCGAATGGCCGGACACGGTGTTCATTCTTGGCATGGGCGGCGATACCCTGAGCGGCATCCTTCGCCGCGGTGCCAGCAGGCTGCATGGCGCCGCGTTGATTCTGGGTGCGCAAACCGATCTGCCCCTTGTGCGCCAAACGCTATGCGAAACCGGCTATTGCATCCGCCGCGAGGTGGTTGCCAGCGACAGGGAACGCGATTACATCCTGCTTCGCGCAGAGGCAGGAGCGGCGGCGTACACCGAGGAGGAGCTTTTGCTGGGGCCTGTGCTGCTGCGTCAGCTGCCCCTGAATTGGCTGCCGGTGCTCAGGCGCCGTCAGGCTCTGCTGCAAAAGGGCATTCAGGCCATGCGTGCCGCCGGGCTGGAAAAGGACGCCGCGCGCCTTGCGCTGTTTGAGCGCGAGGCCGGCTATGTACAGCGGGCGCTGGAACGCCTGCGAAAGGAATGAACAATGGTGAAGGTTCGGCAGATTCTGGACTGGCTTAACGCGTTTGCCCCCTTTGACAGCGCCGAGAGCTTTGACAACGTGGGCCTGCTGATGGGGGATCCCGATGCGCAGGTAAGCGCCGTGCTGTTTGGCATGGATGTAACCGAAGCGCTGGCGCAGGAAGCGGCCGCGTTGGGCGCAGAGCTGATCATTACCCACCATCCCTTCATTTTTCATGGTCTTAAGCGCATAAACTATACCGGGCCGCAGGGGCGCACGCTGGCGTTTCTGATGCAGCACGGCATCAGCGTGATCGCCGCGCACACCAATTACGACAAGGCTCCCGGCGGCGTATGCGACAGTCTTGCCGCAGCGCTGGGCCTGCATGCCGTGGAAAGCTGCGCCGATTATGTGCGCATGGGTGTTTTGCCCTCTTCCCTGTCCCCCGCCGGGCTGTGCGATCATATCCGCAAGGCGCTGTGTGTGGAGCCCCGCTGCTTTTACACATTGGACAAGCCCATTTCACGCGTAGCCGTCTCCGGCGGCGCGTACGGCGAGGGCTATGAGATGGCTCTTTGCGCCGGAGCGGACGCGTATGTGGTGGGCGAAATCGGCTATCACGATGTGGCGGACGCTACCGCGCGCGGCCTTGTTGTTCTGGATGCCGGACACTATGCAACCGAGCTTCCCGGCGTAGTCAGCCTTTACACACGTTTTCTGGCAGACGCATCCGCAGCCCATTGGCAGGTGCGGGCTCATCTGCATCAACCGGCCCCTTTTGCGGGGGCGCTTCTCGCCTTACAGTAAGGCTTCCCCGATGACCCACAAGGAGGTACCCCATGGAACAGACCGAAATGCTTTGGCAGTATCAGCAGGCCGATATGGCCGCGGATGCGTTTGAACACGAAATCAAGCGCAGCCCCAACCGCGTCGCGCTCAAAAAGAACCGCGAGTTTTTGGTGGAGCAGCAAAACGCCGTCAAGCGCATGGAGCAGGAAGTGCTCGAGATGACCGACCGCATGGAAGTGATCAAGGTGGCCATCGATCGCATTGAAGGGCAGCTTTCCTCCCTGCAAAACCGCATGGAAAGCAATCCGCCATCCGATTTGCAGCAGGCGCAGGAGTTGACCCGCGACGCTCAGAAGCTGCTGAGCAACCTAAGCGACTATGAGCGCGAGATGAAGCGCATCCAGAAGGACGCGGCCGACCACGAGCGCAGCGAGAAGGAAATCCGCGTTCGCTACGCCAAGGTAAAGGCCGAGTACGACCAGCAGAAGGTGGCCTATGAGGCCGAATACGCCGAGCAGCTCAAGCAGCTGGAGGCCAAGCAGGCGCTGGCCCGGGAAAAGAGCAAATCCGTTGAGCAGGCGCTGCTGGATAAGTACGCCCAGGTCAAAAAGCACTGCGTTCCACCTGTTGCCCGTCTCTACGGCGACCAGTGCGGCGGCTGCAACATGAGCCTGCCTCAGGTAACGCTGCGCAAGTTCAAAAACGATGTGCCCTACATTGAATGCGAAAACTGCGGCCGCATGATTATCCAGTAAACCGTATCGCACGCCTTGGGGCCGCTGCACATTCTGTGGCGGCCCCGCGCGTTTTTTTCATAAAGGAGGCTTTGTTGCATGAACATGGTTTCAATTATTGAAAAGAAAAAGCTTGGGCATGCCCTTTCCAGGGAAGAAATTGCCTTCTTTGTTTCGGGCGCAGCGGACGGCAGCATCCCGGATTACCAGCTGGCCGCCCTGCTGATGGCCATTCGCCTGAACGGCATGACCCGCGAGGAAACCACCCACCTCACCCTGGCCATGACCTCCAGCGGCGACGTATGCGATTTAAGCGCCATCAACGGTATCCCCGTAGACAAGCATTCCACCGGCGGCGTGGGCGATACCACCACGCTGGTGCTGGCCCCGCTGGTGGCCGCCTGCGGCGTGCCCGTTGCCAAAATGAGCGGACGGGGTCTTGGGCATACGGGCGGAACGCTGGACAAGCTGGAAAGCATTCCGGGGCTGAGCGTATCGCTCTCGGAGGAGGCCTTCCTTTCCCAGGTGCGCCGGATCGGCCTTGCCGTCATCGGCCAGACCAAAAACCTTGCCCCGGCGGATAAAACCCTCTACGCCCTTCGCGACGTTACCTCCACCGTGGACAGCCTGCCGCTGATTGCCTCCAGCATTGTCAGCAAAAAGCTGGCCAGCGGCGCGCAGGGCATTGTGCTGGATGTAAAAACCGGCGCGGGCGCGCTGATGCATACCCTGCAGGACAGCATTGAGCTGGCGCAGGCCATGGTGCGTATCGGCTGCGATGCGGGCCGCCGCATGGTGGCGCTGGTAACCGATATGGGCGAGCCTCTTGGCAGCCATGTGGGCAACGCGCTGGAGGTAAAGGAGGCCATCGACGTGCTCTCCGGCCGCGTAACGGGACCGCTTCTGGAGGTTTCCTTGGAGCTGGGCGCGCGCATGCTGATGCTGGGCGGTGCTGCGAAAACCGTTTCGGAAGCCAAGGAAAAGCTGCGCGAAGCACTCAGCTCCGGGCGGGGACTGGAGACGCTGCGCCAAATGATCGCCGCGCAGGGCGGCGACCCCTCCTGCTGCGACGACACCGCCCGCCTGCCGCAGGCAAAGGTCATCCTGCCCGTGCCCGCGCCCGGGGAAGGCTTTGTCCACCACATGGACACCATCGGCCTTGGCAACACCGCGCAGGCCATGGGTGCAGGCCGGCGAACCAAGGAGGATGTGATCGACCCCAGCGTTGGCTTTGTCCTGCATAAGCGCATCGGCGATGCGGTTGCCAAGGGCGATGCGCTGGCAACCGTTTACGCCAGGGATGAGCAAAGCGCCATCGACGCCATTGCCGCTATTCAGCGTCAGGTTGTGATTACGGGCAGCCGGGTGCCGCCCTGCAAGCTGATTCACGCCTTTGTAACAGATGAGGCCGTGGAACGGCTGTAAAGGAGGCGCCGTTGTTGAAAGCCTCTGCCTTTTTGTCCTCCCGGCGCAGGCAATGGGCGGCATCGTTTGTGATTGCCGCACTGCTGCTCGCCGTTACCTTTGCGCTGTGCCGCCCTCTTTACGAAACCAACGATGACAGCTGTATTGTTGCATCAGCCTCCGGAGCCGTTACCGGCAGTCCGTACGCCGGCAACGGTTTTACCTCCTATTTGTACGGCATGCTGCTTTCGGGCCTGTTTACGCTGTGCGCTTCTTTGCCCTGGCATGCATGCATTCTGCTGGCAACGCTGTATCTGGCGATTACGGCCATCGTCCAATCCACGCTTGCTGTCAGCGTACGTTACGGCGTTTCCCTGTATGCGGCTCTGGCCGTGCTGGGAGCGCTGTACGCAGGCGTGCTGATGCCATATGCCGTCATGCTTCAGTTTACAACGGTCAGCGCCATCGCCGCGTGCGGAGGCGTCTGCCTGCTGCTGACGCACTCCCGTGTTTCCGCAGGCGGACAATCCGCCGCCTGGATCATTACCGTTTTGCTGTTGCTGATCTCCTTCGGGCTGCGCATCGCCTCCTTCTGGGTGGCTGTTCCGCTGCTGGTGGCCTATTCCGTTTTGGAATGGATCGATTCCAAGGGCCGGGAGAAAAAAGCCTTTGTCTCGGTACTGTTGATCGTATCCGGCTTTGCCGTGCTGACGGCTGCCGACAGCCTGCTTTACCGCACGCTTGAACCCGGCTGGAGCACCTATGCCCCATTCAACGCGCTTCTCACAAGCTTTTTGGATTATAACAACGTGGGCGCCATCAGCGAGATCGCCTGTCAGTCCACAGACTGGTCGCCCGAGCTTGCCTGGATGATCCGCAACTGGTACATGCTGGATCCAAAGCTGAATACGGAAAATCTGACCGTGCTGCTTGACTGCGTTGAAGCCGCCTCGCCCGCGCCCACGGTATTGTCCGTATTGCGTGCCACGGGCAGCATTGTGCTGCACTATCCCATGTTTGCGCTGGTTCTGGCGGGGTTTGTGCTTGTGTCCTGCTGGGCGTTTCTCTGTTTTTGGCGCCACAAGCAATGGACGCTTTGCCTGCGTCTGCTGGGAACCGGGGCATATCTGCTGATATTTATCGGCTTTTTTTACGGGGTTTTGGGCAGGCTGCCCGCCCGCGCCGCGTTTACCGCCGCCGCGCCATGCTATACGCTCCTGGCTCTTACCTGCCTGCGCGCTGCCGGGCAGACGGAAAGGACGCGTTCGTTTACAGCCGTTGTCGCGGTTTTCTTTGCGTGCTGCGTGCTTACACCCGTTCTGCATTCCGATACGCTGCTTACACTTCGCTGGATCCCGCAATCGCGCGATGATGCGCGCGCCTTCTCTGCGGATATCTGCGAATATGCTGCCGAAAACCCGGACCGGATCCTGGTAACCAACATGCCGCTTGATCACGATCCGTTCTATGTTTACGAAGACGCCCTTCCCAGTAATCTGATCGAATGGTGCCACGGAATGTACCACTCCCCCATGTATCAGACAAAGCTTTCCCGGCTGGGCTTCGACAGCTTTACCTCGCAGGACCTGTTTGGCGAAAACGTCCGCATTCTCGTGGCGGAGCGCGAAATGCTGGATGGTTTGCTGGCCTATCTGCAGGCAGAATACGGACAGGCCGCGGTCTGCCTGGAACAGGCATATGACACCTTCGGCGTCTACCGGCTTGTTTTGCTGTAAACGCCTGTTTTTCCTTAGAAAATCAAAAAGAAAAGCGGTTTATCTATTGACAATATGGGAATCTTTTAGTAGAATATTCGTTGGCATCAATAGACTCCGCTAGCCCCGGAATGCTATTGTAACCCGGCGGCCATTTGCTGACCATCAAATGCCGCAACGGACACACAGACACCCCTTGAAGGAGGATACCAAGTTGAAGACGTACATGGCCAAAGCTGCCGACGTCCAGCGCAAGTGGTACGTTGTGGACGCCGAAGGCGTAGTGCTGGGCCGTCTGGCCAGCCAGGTTGCCAGCATTCTGCGCGGCAAGAACAAGCCTACCTATACTCCCCATGTGGACACCGGTGATTATGTGATCATCCTCAACGCCGACAAGGTCGTTCTTACCGGCAAGAAGCTTGATCAGAAAATTTATTACAAGCACAGCGGCTACGTTGGCGGCCTGAAGGAAACCCCCTATCGCCGTCTTTTGAACGAAAAGCCCGAATTTGCCATTCAGCACGCTGTGATCGGCATGCTGCCCAAGGGCCCCCTTGGCCGCAAGATGGCGAAGAAGATGAAGGTATATGCCGGCTCCGAGCATGAGCATGCCGCTCAGCAGCCCGAAGTGCTGGTCATCAAGTAAGGACAAAGGAGCGAAACATCATGGCGAAAGTTGAGTACAATGCCGTTGGTCGTCGTAAGACGGCGATCGCCCGTGTCCGTCTGGTCGCCGGCGACGGTAAGATTCTGGTTAACAAGCGCGAGCTGGACAACTATTTTGGTCTGGAAACGCTTAAGATGACCGCCCGTCAGCCCCTGGAGCTTACCAAGGCTGGCGCCGATATGGACATCATCATCAACGTGCACGGCGGCGGTCTGGCCGGTCAGGCTGGCGCTATCCGTCACGGCATCAGCCGCGCGCTGATCAAGGCCAATCCCGATCTGCGCGAAAGCCTCAAGAAGGCTGGCTTCCTCACCCGCGATCCTCGTATGAAGGAACGTAAGAAATACGGTCTCAAGGCCGCCCGTCGCGCTCCCCAGTTCAGCAAGCGCTGATTTCTGGTTGCGACAGATATTGGTATCAAAGGATTCGGTCACAATGGTGGTCGAATCCTTTTTTGTTTACCTCAATACGAAGGTGTGCCGCTATGAAAGAAAAAAATGAAAAGGATCATGGAAAAATTCCATCAATATAATTCCGGGAATATGGCCTATCAAGTATTCGGATTGGAGAATACCCGGGTGTATGATGCGCTGGTCATTGCGCCAAGCTATTCTCCCTATAAGCTGAAAATGGATGCAAGCTGCAAAGTAACCCCGCTGAAAGAATCATCGTTTACGGCAGGTTATCTTGTGGAAAAGGACGGATTGTGCATTGCATGGATCAGGATCGCTTCTTCCGATGCCAACCTGATTGATCATGTCTCCGTATGCGCTGAACTAAAGTTTCAAAAGATGATCTTTATCGGTTCCGTTGGGGCGCTGAAGGAAGGCTTTGAGCTGGGCGAGATCTGCACACCGTCGTATTCCATTTCCGGCGGATATGCGAATACCTATCTGAAAGAATCCATCCGGGATTTTGTTCCGTTTGAGCGGGTATATCCTCAGATGGACTTTATTGACACCGTAATAGAAAACAGCCAGGCCAAAGGATTGCCAATCAAAAAGGCTTCCGTTTTCTGTACCGCCTCCATCGCCCTTGAATACTACCATCCGGAAGAAATCAAGGCTTTTGGCACAGACCTGATCGAAATGGAAACAAGCTCGTTTTATCTGATGGCAGATTTGCTTGAAATTCCGGCCATAGCATTGCTGGTTGTTTCTGACAACTCCGCTACAGGCGCTGCTTTGATCGGCAGAAGCGCGTAACAGCAGGCCAGATATGAGAAGGGCCGCAGCTGCATTTTGCCCCGGATAATTCTGAATGCTGCGGAAATGCCGTAACGTTTTAGGTTGATGTCTGCCAGTCAGGTGGATGGATTGCCTTGGGAATCTCAGAATGATTCGGAACATTAGAGAATACCTGGGCAGCGCATTGATCTTCCGACGGCCACAGCAGGATGTCGCATTTATCCAAGACAAACCCCGCAGTATGATCTATACTGTCAATCAATCAATTCGAAAGGGGTAAAAACATGAGGTACAGCAATGTATTGATCGCAGTCCGGGATATGGAACGGTCGCTGGCATTTTATCAGGAGTTGTTTGACCAGCAGGTGACCGTCGATCTGGGGTGGTGCAAGGCATTGACCAGCGGCTTAACGTTGCAGTTGCACTTTGATCAGATTGCCGGCTTTCCGGCGGAAACCATGCAGTTCAGGCCGCACAACATGGAACTGTATTTTGAGACGGATGATATGGATGGATTCATCGCCCTGCTGGAAAAGCACCCCGAGGTGGAACGGCTGCATGAGCTGAGAACCTATCCGTGGCATCAGCGGGGCATCCATATTTATGACCCGGATGGGCATCTCATTGAGATCTCCGAGGAGATGGCCTGCGTGGCCTTTCGAGAGTTTGATCAGGGGCTTGGAGTGGAAGAAACTGCCGCAGCTATCCAGCACCCCATCGGGCTGGTGCAGCACTGGTACGAGCTGTATACACAGAAAAATCGAAAATAACCTGAGAATGCGAGGTACAAAATGAACTGGGAACCATGGACGGGCTGCATTCCGTATTCGGACGGATGCACAAACTGCTATTTTTACGGGCCACATGCCAAGCGCTTTGGGCAGAATGAAATTCGCAAAACGGACCGGTTTGACTGGCCGGTCAGGAAAAATGCAAAGGGCGAATATAGCATCAAAGGGCATAAAATTCTTCCTACCTGCTTTGCTACGGATTTTTTTCTGCCACAAGCAGATGAATGGCGCAAAGAGGCATGGGCCATGATCAGAGAACGGACGGATCTTGATTTTCTGATTTTGACGAAGCGGATCGACCGCTTTATGGTATCGCTTCCGGATGATTGGGGAGACGGATACGATCATGTCAATATTGGATGCACCGTAGAAAACCAGAAGGCCTCCAACGAAAGGCTGCCACTGTTCCTGTCCTACCCCATCAGGCGGCGCTTTATTGCTTGCGCGCCGCTGCTTGAAAGCATCGACCTTTCGCCATGGCTTTATGGCGTGCAGCATGTAACGGTTGGCGGAGAGAGCGGGAGGGATGCCCGCATTTGCGAGTATGACTGGGTTTTGCAGATTCATGAACAGTGTATGCAGGCGGGCGTAACCTTCTGGTTCAAGAATACGGGTTCTCTTTTCCGAAAAGACGGCGTCTTGAGCAGAATCAATCCGTATCAGCAGGGAGCAGTCGCCAAATCATTCGGTCTGGATTGCCTGGATGGCAAAAAGCTGTTTTAGCGCAGTATAACGCCGTTTTCAGGAATCAGCTTCTGTCTTTTGGGTAAAGGAAAAATCATCAGGGGGAGGTCTTTCATATGGGATTGATCTTGCAAACAGCTGCGGTTTTCCGGTGCGGATCAGCCCTTCCCGTTGCAGCTCATCCTGTTCATTAGTCAAACCTATGAGACCAAAAATCGAAAGAGTTAAGGTTTGGGTGAAGGGAAGGGGTTAACCCCTTCCGTTCTCCCAAACGGCGTTTCAAGGAGAGCTGGGAGCAGCTCATTACGGCGTTGAATGGGTGATTTCCAGCCGAGGACCGACATAGGGATACGATTGGAGCGGCGCAGGTAGTTTTTCATCTGCAGTTGTAAATCCTCGAAGGAATAGAAGGAGAGATGATTGTAGAAACGCTCCTGATCGCTGTGATGACTGCGTTCCACTTTGCCATTATGCCAGGGAGTTTTGGGTAGAATCTGTTTGTGGAAGATAGGTTTTTCAGCACAAAATAAATCAAAAATGTGAATACGTTTCGTCTTTTGGCCATTGCAGAATTCGGTTCCGTTGTCTGTTTAAATGATTTGAGGCGAATAGTCAAAGTAGAGAACAACTCGCTTCGCCTGCCATGAATTTCAAAAAACTGGCAAGGTACGTTGCCAGACTCCGCCTTTCATTCTCTTGCATCTTCCTCTTATGCTTAAAACCCAGTTCTCGCTTCCGCGAAAACTGGGTTTTTCTACAAGCTGACCCTCCGTGTACAGACACGGAGGGCAAAGAAGCCTCTGCTTTACTTGCGGGTAGGCCGTCTGAGGAAAGCAGGCACGCCCAGGCTGTTGCGTTCAACAGCGGGCTGTTGCGGCATGGGCTGAGGCTGCGCGGGCTGTTGCGGAGCCGTTTCCGGCTGCTGCATGGGCTGCACGGCCTGGTAGGGCTGAGCGTAATCCATCTGCTGCGGTACGCTCTGCTGCGGCGCATTCTGGAAGGAGGAAGCGCCGTAATCAGCCTGACCGAACTGATTGCCCTGATAGGGCTGGCCATAGGCATTGGGATAGCCTTGCTGCTGCATCATCTGGGGTACGGCCGCGGGCGTGGGAACGGCGCTGCCGCCCATGTTATAGCCAAAGCCGCCCATGTTTTCCTCATCCATGGGCATATTGAAGCTCATATCCTCGTAGGAAGGCGCGGAATACTCCTGCTGCACCACGGGGCCGGAGCCGTAGGAGCTGCCGGCGGCGCTGCCGCCAAAGCTGCGGGTCCAATCGCGATCGGAAGCGGTTTTCTTTTTGTCTTCCTTTTTGGGGAAGGGGGTCTTTTCAAAGCCGGTGGCAATGACGGTGATGCGAACCTCATCCTGCAGGCGATCGTCGATGCCCGCGCCAAAAATGATGTTGGCTTCGCTGTCCGCAGCCTGCATAACGAGATTTGCGGCCTCGTTGATGTCGATGATGCTCATATCCTCGCCGCCGGTAATGTTGATCAGCACCGAGCGCGCACCGTCGATATTGGTTTCCAGCAGGGGACTTGCGATGGCGTTCTTGGCCGCGTCCACCATGCGGTTTTCGCCCTTGCCAACGCCAATGCCCATGTGGGCCATGCCGCCGGACTCCATCACGGTTTTCACATCGGCAAAGTCGAGATTGATCAGCGCCGGCACAGCGATCAGGTCGCTGATGCCCTGAATGCCCTGACGCAGCACATCATCCGCAATGCGGAAGGCTTCCAGCATGGAGGTACCCTTGGTAACCACCTGCAGCAGACGGTCGTTGGGGATAACCACCAGCGTATCCACGCGCTGCT
>JAEDGL010000052.1 GCA_016297535.1 Clostridia bacterium
TTGCAGAAGAACTCCAGCTCCATCTGCTCAAACTCGCGCACGCGGAAGATGAAGTTGCCGGGGGTGATTTCGTTGCGGAAGCTCTTGCCGATCTGGGCAATGCCGGCGGGTAGCTTTTTGCGGGTGGCGCGCATCACATTCTGGAAGTTGACAAAAATGCCCTGCGCGGTTTCGGGGCGCAGATAGATCTCGTTGGCGGAGTTTTCGGTAACACCCGCATGGGTTTTGAACATGAGGTTAAACTGACGGATGCCCGTAAAATCCTTCTTGCCGCAAACGGGGCATACGATGTCATGCTCGCTGATATAGGTTTCCAGCTCTTCGTTGGTCCAGCCGTCGCCGGTTTCGGCGCCCTGGGTAAAATCCTCAATCAGCTTGTCGGCGCGGAAGCGGGCCTTGCAGGCCTTGCAATCCATCAGAGGATCATTAAAGCCGCCCACATGGCCGGAGGCTACCCACACCTCGCGGTTCATCAGAATGGCAGCATCCAGGCCCACGTTATACCGGCTTTCCTGAACAAATTTCTGCCACCATGCCTTTTTGACGTTATTTTTGAACTCTACGCCCAGGGGGCCGTAGTCCCAGCTGTTTGCCAGACCGCCGTAGATCTCGCTGCCGGGATAGATGAAGCCGCGGCCCTTGCACAGCGCCACAAGCTTATCCATGGTCAAAGCTGCCATAAAACATTCTCCCCTCGTAATTGGTAAAATCATTCCTAATAATAGCTACGCGGCGGCTTTTTGTCAAGCTTTGCGGGCTTTTTACATTTGCGCAGTGTTCAAAAGCGTCCGCCGATCTTTTCACGCATCATAAACTGTGTTATAATAAGCTGTTGCTTTATATGCGTGCAGCTTTTGGCTGTGCGTTCAAGGAGGTTTTCTCAAGCATGCAGCCCATCATCCTTGCCTCCCAGTCCCCCCGCCGCCGCGAGCTGCTCGGCCTGTACGGTATCCCCTTTGTGGTGGATCCCTCCCAGGCGGATGAGGAGCATGTGCAGGGCACCGGTGCGCAGCGCGTGCAAAAGCTTGCGCAGCTCAAGTGTGCCGAGGTGGCCGCACGCCATCCCGGGCGGATGGTGCTGGCCGCGGATACGCTGGTATGTGTGGATGATGAGATCCTTGGAAAACCTAAGGATGAACAGGACGCCTCGCGCATGCTTCATCTGCTCAGTGGCCGTGCGCACGAGGTGCACACCGGTGTATGCCTGCGCCTGCCCGACGGGCGCCAGCTGTGCGGCGTGGATACAACCAGGGTTTTCTTTTTGCCGCTGTCGGAGCAGAACATCCGCCGCTACATCGCCACCGGAGAACCCATGGACAAGGCCGGTGCCTACGGTATTCAGGGGCGCGCGGGCATATTCGTCAGCCATATCGAGGGCAGCCCCAGCAACGTCATTGGCCTGCCGCTGGGCCTGCTTACCCACTTTTTGACCCAGGCAGGCGTCGATTTTTTTGAAACCTGAACAAATGCAGAAATGGATGTGGATGTAGATGGGTATCATTGCCAGTGATCTGGGCATTGATCTTGGCACCAGCAACACGCTGGTTTATGTAAAGCGCAAGGGCATTGTGGTTAGCGAACCCACCATTGTGGTGGCCGATTCCACCAACGAGCGCACCGTGCGCGCCGTGGGCGACGATGCAAGAATTATGCTTGGCCGCACCACGGAGGGCGTGATGGCCGTGCGTCCCATGCGCGAGGGCGTGATTACCGATTTTGATACCACGGTGGAAATGCTTCGCTATTTTCGCAAAAAGGCCATCGGCGTAAGCTATCTGGCCAAGCCGCGCGTTTTTTTAAGCTATCCGTGCTCGCTTTCCGCCATTGAGCGGCGCGCTGTGGGCGAGGCTGCCAAGCACAGCGGCGCGCGCAAGGTGCTGCTGGTGGAAAAGCCCTTTGCATCGGCGCTGGGCAGCGGGCTGCCCGTTTTTGAGCCAAACGGCTGCATGGTGGTGGATATTGGCGGCGGCACCACGGACGTGGCCGTCATCTCGCTGGGCGGCGTGGTCATCAGCCACTCGGTGCGCGTGGGCGGCAGCAAGATGGACGAGGCCGTGATTGAGTTTATCAAGCGCGAATTCAACATTCTCATCGGCGACCGCACTGCCGAGGAGGTCAAGCTGGATCTGGCCGCCGCGCTGCCGCTGCGCTCCGAGCGCCGCGCGCGCATCCGCGGCCGCGATATGGTAACCAACCTGCCCCAGACCACCGAGATCAATTCCACCCAGATTTACGAGGCCATCCACGAGCCCTGCATGGCCATTCTCGGCGCCATCAAGTGGGTGCTGGAGCGCACCCCGCCGGAACTTGCGGCGGATATCATGCACAACGGCATCTACCTTACCGGCGGCGGCAGCCTGCTTTACGGCATGGACCAGCTGATTGCCAGCGAGCTGGGCATTCCGGTGCTGCTGGCCAAGGAGCCCATGGACTGCGCGGCGCTGGGGCTTGGCAACATTATCGAAAACTATGATCTGCTGCAGCAACTGGGCCGCACCAGCTTCCTCACGCATGCCTGACAGGGAGGGCGCAAATGAAACTCAAAATTCCCAAAACGGATCAGAAGCGCTCCTCGGACGGGCGTTTCAAGCGCATGCTGCGCACGGTGCTTACCTGGACAGTCGTCATTGTGCTGCTGGGTCTGGCCGGCACGCACATGTTTTCGCTGATTACCGGCAACGCCCTGCTCACCGCGCCGGAGGATGCGGTATCCGGCGCCATCACGCCCCTTCAGAGCGGCTTTTCCGGCCTGGTGGACTGGGTGGTGGATTATCTGTATACCCTCAAGCTGCGCTCCCGCATCGAGCAGGAATACAACAGCATCAAGCAGGAAAACGAGCAGCTGATCTATAACGCCATGCTGGTGGAGGAGCTGCAGCACAAGCTGAGCGTATACGAAAACCTGTACGACGAAATTTCCGTCAACGAGAGCATGAACCCGCTGGTGGCCACCGTTATCGGCCGCGAAAGCGGCAACTATTTCTCGGTGTTTACCATCAACAAAGGCTCCAACGACGGCGTGCAGGACTACATGGCCGTTACCATGGACGGCGCGCTGGTTGGCTACACCTATAACGTATCCGCCTCCAAATCCACCGTGCGTACCATTATCGACAGCGAAGCCTCCATCGCCGGGCTTATTTCCTCCTCGCGCGATCAGGGCACCATCCGCGGCACGCTGGGCGTGGACGGCACGGCCCTGTGCCGCATGTACTATCTGCCCGAGGATAATCTGCCCCGCCCCGGCGACCTGGTGGTTACCAGCGGTGTTGGCATGTCCTTTCCCAAGGGAATTCCGATTGGCACGGTCAAGGAAAGCACACGCGGCATGGAAAGCAACAAGCAGTTTGTTGTGGTAGAGCCGCAGGCCGATTTTCAGCACATTGAATACGTCATTGTGCTCCGCTACCAGCCCGACGCACTGGATGTGGAGGAGCGCTCAAGCAGCAACGACTCCCTGGCCATTACGCCGCTGGATACCGCTGCGCCCATACCCACCATCCAGATCGGCAACGATTTCTACCAGCTGGCGCCCACGCCCGAACCCACGCCCGAGCCCTCCCCCACCGTAACCACCGGCGAGGACGGCCAGGAGGTGCCGCTTACGCCCGCGCCAAGCAACAATCCCAATGCATCCTACGAGTACCAGATCCCCTCCGGCGCAGCTACGGACAACGCCTACGGCTTTACCCTGCCGCCCACGGCCACCCCGTCGCCCACGCCGCCTCCGCTGGATCTGACGGTGGAGGAAGACTGATGTTTGGCAAAAGCCTGAAATTCGCCGTGATGACGCTGCTGACATACCTGCTGCAGGCCTGCGCAGCCCCGCGCATTCCCATCGGCGGCATTGCCCCCAACCTGGCCATGGCGCTGATCGCCATCGTCTCGGTTGCGCTGGGACGCAAGTATACCTTTGTTATGTCCCTCACGGTGGGCTATCTGCTGGAGATCATGCTGCCCGCGCTTCCCTACATCAACATGATCGGCTATCCTGTGTGCTGCATTCTTGGCGCGCTTGCCTTCTCGGACAAGAGCGAACGCAAGCTGGAGGAAGAACGCACCCTTGGCAAAACAGCCAGACAGCTTCACCCTCACCTTCGCACCGTTTTGTGCGCATTACTCAGCATTGGCATTTTTGAAGCCGTCAACCTTTTCTATACCTATCTCACCGGCGTTGCGCTGGCCAGCCTGCCATATGGCCGCGCCATCACCGATGTTGTCTACACCACCGTGCTTGCAGGCGTTTTACAGTTTCCTGTGCGCTGGTGGCTGGGGGTGTACAGGCTCAGACAGGCCCGGTGATCCCCCCATCCCTCATGCTTTGGGAGGTGTATGTACGCAATGAAACAACCCAAACGTTCCAACGACCGCACCCAGTACAGCTTCACATCCCGCTACTGGGTGTTCATCGGCATTGTGTTTGCCATTTTCGGCTATCTGGTCAGCGGCCTGTTTCAGCTGCAGATTGTGCAGGGCGAGGATTACATCGACACCGCCGAAAACAAAACCACCACCACCATTACCCTGCGCGGCAGCCGCGGCATGATTACCGATTCGGAAGCCGTGATTCTGGCGCATGATGAAAAGGTGTACAACGTCACCTTTTACCGCGACGCCGACCAGAACAGCTCCCGCGAATACGCCGCCTTTACCGATTCCATCGTGCGCACCATTGACATTATCGAGGAAGGCGGAAACGAGCTGGCCGTCAAATTTGTGATTCAGCGAAACGAGGACACCGGCAACTGGGAGTTCAACTTTGGCTCCGGGGTAAGCGAAGCCGTGCTGCAGACCCGCGAATCCCAGTGGCGCAGCAACAACTATCTGGGTGCTGCCAAATATCCCCTTGCGTCGGATTGCCTGGCGCGCCTCAAATCGCGTTTCCGCATTGTAAACAGCGAGGAAGAGCAGGAGCAGCTTCGCGCCGAAGCGGCCGCTGCGGGCAAAAGCTATACGGAGTGCCATGTGCTGGATGAGGAAACCATGCTCAAGGTGATGGCCGTTTTCTCTGAAATGCAGATGAACCTGTTCAACTCCCAGCCCATCGTGATTGCCCAGGACGTACCCTACGAAACTGTGATCAAAATTGAAACCCAGTCCATGACGCTGCCCGGCATGGAGATCGCCATGGGCACCAAGCGCGTGTATCCGCGCGGATCGCTGGCCGCGCAGGTGATTGGCTACATGGGTGCCATTCCCTCCACCGAAAAATGGCTGGAGCTGAAGCCCAAGGGCTACAAGTTTTCCGATACCATCGGCGTGGACGGCATCGAAGCCAGCATGGAGGACTGGCTGACCCAGAACAGCGACCTGCGCCAGGGCTACCGCGAAGTGGAGCGCAACAGCGTGGGCAAAATTACCCGCGAGCTCAGCTATACCGAGCCCGAGGACGGCAACAACGTAAAACTGACCATCAAAGCCAGCTATCAGCAGCAGGCCGAGCGCGCGCTGGCCGCCAACGTGGCCTCCACCCGCAGCGTGCAGGAAAACAAGCTGATGAACCAGACCTGGCTGGAAAAAAACAAGGCCGACATCGAAAACCGCAACTGGGAAAAATACCCCCTGTCGCTTGCGGAGCGCGCCGCCATGATGGTGATTGACATGGAGGGCCGCGTGCTGGCCATGGCCAACTACCCCACCTTTGACCTGAACGCCATGGTTTCCGGCGGCGAGGAGCGCGCCGCCATCCTGACCGATAACCGCAACGTGCTGATGAACTACAACATTCATGCGCGCGGCACCCCTGGCTCCATTTTCAAAATGGTTTCCTCGCTTGGCGCTTTGATGGAGGGCGAGCTTTACCCCAACGAAACCATCAGCGACGGCGGACGCTTTTTGCTGGTAACCTCCGTTGTGGAGCAGGCGCCTAAATGCTGGATCAGCGAGGGCCAGCGCTACAAGCACCAGCACCAGACCATCATTCAGGGCCTGTCCAACAGCTGCAACTATTTCTTCTACACACTGGGCTGGCGTCTGGGCGAAACCCGCCTGTACCAGTATGCAAGCGAGTTTGGCCTTACCAGCAAAACCGGCGTGGATCTGCCCGGCGAGCTGCGAAGCATTGTGGGCTGCCAGACCAGCCTGTACGACCCCGACAAGGCCATGGACGAATCCTCGCAGGATACCGCCGTTCCCATCATCGTGTTTAACTCGCTCAAAAAGCATTTGCGCAATCAGGGCGCCAGCCGCAACATCACCTATGATGACGAACGTCTCAACCGCTGCGTCAAGCGGCTGATGGATATGGCTGTGAATACCGACCAGGGCGCCGGCGGCGAGCTGTGGCTGCGCGAGATGCGCCCCATCCTGATGGAAGAGCTGAACATGACCCGCGAAATGGTCTATACACAATCCATCATCGGCGATACCTTCAACTACCTCAACGATATCAAATGGGGCGCTTCGCAAACGGTACAGGTGGCCATCGGCCAGTCCATCACCGTGCTTACCCCCGCCGCCGTCAGCCGCTATGTAGCCGCGCTGGGCAACGGCGGCAAGGTGTACAACCTGATGCTGGTGGACTCCATCACCTCGCCGGACGGCGATATCGTAAGCCAGCGCACCCCCAGCATGATGAACCAGTTTGAAGGCGCAGAGCAGTATCTGCCCTATATTCTGGAAGGCATGAAGGGCGTTGTGGACGAGTCCGGTACCGCAGGTAAATACTTCCGAAGCTTTGATTACAAGGACAGGGTCTGCGCGAAAACGGGAACCGCCGAGGTTACCACCATCGATCTGGAAAACAACGCGTGGTTCGTTATGCTGGCGCCCTTCAGCTCTGAAGAAATTAACGGCGTGCCCACCATTACCGAACAGCCCGAAATCGCGGTGGTCGTCTTCATCCCCAGCGGTTTCAGCGGCGGCGAGGCCTCGGTTGCCGCGCGCGACTTTGTCAAGTGGTATATGGACCAGAAGGTGCTGCGCACCGAAAACAGCGTATTCCCCGCGGGCAATCAGCTTGCGCCGTAAGAAAAGGAGTTTTGCAAATGAGCCAGACGTGGATGATCATTTCCGGCAAGGGCGGCGTTGGCAAGTCCATGATGACTTCCGCTCTGGGCGTGGCACTGGCCGACCGCGACATGAGCTGCTGCTGTGTGGACATGGATATCGGCCTGCGCAATCTGGATATGCTTTTGGGCATGCACAATAAGGTGGTTTACGATGTGCTGGATGTGGCGCACAAGGACTGCAAGCTGAAATACGCCCTGATCAGCCACGCCGCGCACCCCAATCTAAGCCTGCTGCCCGCCTCCCAGCTGGGCGGCGTAAGCCAGATGGATTCCGACGATATGGCGCGCATTGTCAAAAAGCTGAAAAAGCGCGTAGGCTATGTGCTGCTGGACGCGCCCGCGGGTATTGGCCGCGGGGTGGAAAACCTGCTGCCCTGTGTGGATCACGCCATTTTGGTGGTTACGCCGGACGATGTAGCCATCCGCGATGCGGAACGGGTGATCAGCCTGCTGGAGCAGGCCGGAAAGGGCCGTCCGCTGCTGGTTGTGAACCGCGTTATTCCCGAAATGGTCATCAGCGGCGAGATGTACAGCCCTCAAACCGTGGCTGCCACGCTGGATGTGCCGCTGCTGGGCTTTGTGCCGGATGACCGTGCCGTACTATCCGCCATCAACCGCCACGAAAGCTTTATGGAGCAGGATTGCCCCGCCCACGACGCGGTCAACCGCATCGCCCAGCGTTTTCTGGGCGAGTTTGTGCCCATGCCCGCCTTTGAAGCCCCCCGGCGCGGCCTGCTCAGCCGCCTGCTGCACCGGCGAAAGGGGCGGCAGGCTTCCCTGGATCTCTGATTTTTCTGCCGGGAGGTGGAACCATAACCCATGATGGTAAACGAATCGCGCCGCTCGCGCGCGCATTTTGACTGGCAGCTGATGGTGCTGGCGTTTGGCCTGGCGGCCTTTGGCGTGCTGGCCGTGTCCGTAGCCACGTTCAGCACCTCCTCCGAGGTGGAGGATACGCTGCTTAACTACATTGTTTCTTCCTATTACGGCATGCGCCAGGCCATTTTCTTCTTTGTGGCCTTTGTGGTCGTTCTGTTTATCGCCTACTTTCCCTACGAGATTCTGCGCAGGCGCGCGGCCTTCTTCTACCTGCTTGCATGCGGGCTGCTGGCCATTACGCTGATTACCAACCGTGCGCAGGGCGTAAAAGCCTGGACCGACCTGATCTGGGGCTACACCATTCAGCCCTCGGAGTTTGTTAAGCTGGCCTGTATCATTGTGGTGGCCAAATATCTGGAAACCGATACCCAGCCCCTTTCCACCTCGCAAAGCTGGATCCGCCTTGGGTTGCTGGTCGCGGTGCCGTGGATGCTTACGCTGGCCCAGGGCGAGATGGGCTCGGTGCTGGTGATGATTTTCATCTTTGGCGTTATGATGTACTTTGGCGGCGCACGCATCCGGGTACTGATGGGCGTTGCGGCTGCGGGCGGCATCGCGCTTGCCATTTTGTACGGCTACATGGTGGCCAGCGGCTCGGACAGCTACCGTCTGGAACGCATTCTCAGCTTTATCGATCCCACGTTGGCGGATGAATCCGCCTCCTACCAGCAGACCAACTCCAAAATTGCCATCGGCTCCGGTGGCTTGTACGGACGCGGCACCTTTGTGCAGGGCGCTTTCAGCCAGCTGGACTATGTGCCGGAGGACTGGACAGACTTTATCTTTTCCACCATTGGCGAGGCCTTCGGATTTATCGGCAGCTTTTTGGTTATCCTGACATATCTGCTGATCATTCTGCGTATGCTGTATCTGGCCCGCTATACGGTTGACCGTTTTGGCCGGCTTACCATCATCGGCGTAATGGCGATGCTGCTGTTTCACGTATTTGAAAACGTGGGCATGGCCACGGGCCTGATGCCCATTACAGGCATTCCCCTGCCGTTTCTCAGCTACGGAGGCAGCAACCTGGTAACCAACATGGCCGGCATTGGCCTGGTGATGAACGTGGTGAAAAACCGCAACCTGACCACCATCCACGGTCTGAACGCCAACAGCCCCTATGCGCCGCAAACCGGCGTGATGCGCAAATGGGCGCGTTAACCAGGGAATATGAAGAATCCGTAAATCATCGCCGGGCTTTTTGACTATGCAAGCCTCTTTTGCTATAATAGAAGGGGATACGCCGGATCGTACCAACCAAAAACGCAACGCAGGGAGGATCTGAATTGGAACTTGTTTCCATCGTGAAAGAGCTGTTTGCCGGAGTGCTGTACCTGTTTTCCGCCGCGGGCCTGAAGGCGCTTGCCATGTTCGCCATTGCGGGCGTGCTGATCTATCTGGCCATCCGAAAGGACTACGAGCCTGCGCTGCTGCTGCCCATCGGCTTTGGCGCAATCCTTGCCAACCTTCCGCCCGTGATAGACGCCGTTACCGGCACTGCCGCCGCCAGCGTGCTGGGCGAGCATGGGTTTTTGAGCGTGCTGTATCAGGCGGGCATTGCCAACGAGCTGTTTCCCATTCTGATTTTTATAGGCGTTGGCGCGATGATCGACTTTTCGCCGCTGCTGAAGGATCCCAGCATGATTTTCTTTGGCGCTGCGGCCCAGTTTGGCATTTTTGCCACGTTCCTGCTCTCCCTGGTTTTGATTCCCATCGTTTTGCCCTCCGCCGCCGGGGATGAAAGCCTGATCCTGCGCCTGGCCTCCGCCATTGGCATTATCGGCGCCGCCGACGGCCCCACTACCCTCTACGTGGCCAACTATTTCAACCTGAAGGATTACATGGCGCCCATCAGCGTGGCCGCCTACAGCTACATGTCGCTGGTGCCTGTGATCCAGCCCCCGGTTATCAAGGCGCTTACCACCAGGGAAGAACGCATGATCCGTATGAATTACAACGAGCAGCGCGCCTCCCGGCTGAGTCTGATTCTGTTTCCCATCATTGTAACCGCCGTGGCAGGCGTTATTGTGCCCATGAGCGCTCCGCTGGTGGGATCCCTGATGTTTGGCAACCTGATCCGCGAATGCGGCGTTCTGGAGCGCCTTTCCAAAACCGCGCAGAACGAGCTGGCCAACCTGGTAACCATTCTGCTGGGCATTACCATTGGCGGAACCATGGTAGCGGAAAACTTTCTTCGGATGGATACGTTGCTCATTATGGCGCTGGGGCTGTTTGCGTTTGTTTTTGATACTGCCGGCGGTGTGCTGTTTGCCAAATGCCTCAACCTGTTTCGCAAAAACAAGATCAACCCCATGGTTGGCGCAGCGGGCATTTCTGCCTTTCCCATGAGCGCGCGCGTCATCCAGAAGCTTGCCAAGGAGGAGGATCCCTACAACTTTATCCTGATGCAATCCATCAGCGCCAATGTTTCGGGCCAGCTTGGCTCCATCGTAGCGGGCGGTATGGTGATTACGCTGGTTAGCCTGATGCTGGGCGGCATCTGGTAACGCGTGCTTTGGGAAGGAGGAAAACCCATGCTCAAATGGCTGATTGCTTTTATGGAGGCGGCATCCGTCGCAAGCCCCGCCGCAGAGGCGCCCGCGTCATCCCTGGCGGCGCTGCCTCTGCTTGTGAAAGGCCTGCTGGTAACCCTGATGGGTCTGCTGGGGGTGTTTCTCGTACTGACATTGTTATTTGCAACCATTCGGCTGATGCAGAAGCTGGATACCAAAGAAAGCAAATAAAGGAGGCTTCCCCATGTATTCCGACAAGGACTGGAGGGAAATCAACTCGCTGCTTCAAAAGCGCTGGTTGATTACCCTCATTCCCTCATGTGCTGTTCTGGCCGCAGCCGTCGCCATTTTCATTTATGGCCAGCTCAACCGCAGCGAGCAGCTGTGGATGCTCACCTCTGCGCTTACACTGCTTGGCGGGGGGTATCTTCTGTTCTTCTTTGGCGTTTACGTGCGCCCTGTCCTTATCTACCGCAAAAACCTGCGTTTTCTGCTTACCGGGCGCAAGCGCGTAACCACCGGCATTTTGAAGGAGTTTTCCGAGGACATCACCGACCGCGAGGGGATGGAGGTTCACGCCATGCTTTTGAACGTCGGCCAGAAGAACGATCCCGAGGATGACCGGCTGTTTTACTACGACGCGTACAAGCCCCTGCCCGAAATGCCGCTGGGCACCTACGTTACGGTGTACAGCAACGACAAGCTGGTTTCCAGCATAGAAGCCGTCTGAGAGCCGGCCAGGCTGCTCCGTGCGCAAAGCAGCTTGTGAAACAGGAAACACGATCGTATCAGATAACCTGCGAATATCGAACGCCAGGAGTGTATGCCAAATGAAAGCGTACTGTGAATTACTCCGTGAGCTTCGGGAAAGCCGCGACCTGAAGCAGTCCGACATTGCCATGGTTTTAAACACCACCCAGCAGGTGTATTCGCGTTATGAAACCGGTATAAACGAGCTTCCTCTGCGTCATCTGATTACGCTGTGCAGGTTTTACCACGTAAGCGCGGACTATCTGTTGGGTTTGAACTGGGAGGATTCCTGATCCCAATCCCCGTCTTTTGGCCAGCATCCTTTGCGATGCTGGTTTTTTGCATACAGGGGTTGACAGAGCATTGCCATGGTGCTATCATATCTACGCATCGAAAACTATAGATTTGAGGTGATCCCATGGTTCATCCGCAGCCTGCCGCGCGTGTTTTCAAGGCCTTCTGCGATGAAAACCGCCTGACAATTCTGCAAATGCTTTCGGACGGGGAAAAATGCGCCTGCAAGCTGCAGGATGCGCTGGGTATCGGACAATCCACGCTGTCGCATCATATGCGCATTCTCTGTGACGCAGGCGTGGTATCCGCCCGCAGAGAGGGAAAGTGGACGCACTATTCCCTCAGCCGCGAGGGCTGCGAAGCCGCGCTCACGCTGCTTGCGCAGGCGCTGCATCTGCAGGAGTGAAAGCGGTTTGGTGCAAAAACTCGTCTACCTGTTTAGACTGATCGGAGGCTTTGAATGTGGACATTCATTGAAGAACAGCTGCTTGGAATGAAATGGCTTAACCGTCTCATCAGCCAGGCACTGAGCCTGCTGGGGTTGGACCCCTCTACCCGCCTGGGGGCAAGCGTGTGTTTTTTTGTGTACGACCTGATCAAGATCATGGTACTGCTCATTCTGCTCATCTTTGTCATTTCTTTTATTCAAAGCTATTTCCCGCCGGAGCGTACCAAACGCATTTTGGGGCGTTTTCGGGGATTGGGCGCCAATTGCCTTGCCGCTCTGCTGGGCACGGTAACGCCCTTTTGCTCCTGCTCCTCCATTCCGCTGTTCATCGGGTTTACCAGCGCAGGGCTGCCGCTGGGCGTAACGTTTTCGTTTCTGATTTCCTCGCCCATGGTTGATCTTGGCTCGCTGGTGCTGCTGATGAGCATCTTTGGCTGGAAGGTTGCGGTGGCGTATGTGCTGCTGGGCCTGGTCATTGCCATTGCAGGCGGCACGCTGATAGAGCGGCTGCACCTGGAGGGCCAGGTGGAGGACTATATACGCAAAAGCCGCGCCGCGGATCTGCCGCCGGATACGCTGTGCCTGCGCCAACGCGCGCAGTTTGCATGGGAGCAGGTTGTTTTTACCGCCAAAAAGGTTTTTCCCTATGTGCTGGCCGGCGTGGGCATTGGCGCGGTCATTCACAACTGGATTCCGCAGGAGTGGATTGTGACCCTGCTTGGAAACCGCAACCCTCTGGGCATTCTTCTGGCCACCGCCGCGGGCATCCCTATGTACGCGGATATCTTTGGCACCATTCCCATTGCCGAGGCGCTGCTGGCCAAGGGTGCGCAGCTGGGCGTGGTACTGGCTTTTATGATGGCCGTAACCACGCTGAGCCTTCCCTCCCTTGTGATGCTGCGAAAGGCCGTAAAGCCGCGGCTGCTGGCGGTTTTCATCGGCGTATGCACGCTGGGAATCATCCTTGTGGGAATCATTTTTAACGCAATTCAGCCTATGCTGATATAAGGAGGATTTACATGGCACTGTTTCAAACGGGAAAAACCAGACAACAAACCGCATCCTGCCAGGACACAGCCAAAACCATTGAAAGCATTCAGGTGCTGGGACTCGGGTGCAAAAACTGTCACGCCATGCTGGAGGCCACAAAGGAAGCCGTCGCCCGGATGGGGCTGGCGGTGGAGGTGGGCTATGTAACGGACATGGAGCAGATTGCCGCCTCGGGGGTCATGCGGCTGCCTGCGCTGAAGGTGAACGGTCAGGTTCTCTCCTCCGGCCGGGTGCTGAACACAAACGATGTGGAGCAGCTGCTGCGCGGCTGAGGCCCTCAGGGGGTGGGTTTGGACAAAGCGATTGCCAACCCACCCCTTTTGCGTTATAATAAGCCTAAACAATGTCGCGCCGCGCAATACAAAAGGAGGTTCTTTCCCCCATGTATCAACAGCCTGCCACCCCGTTGGCCTTCGCCACCCTTGCCTGCGATACCATGATGCGCAAATTCGAGGCCGAGCAACTGCCCCCTGTCGGTCACTTTCACTACCATCAGGGCGTGTTTCTCTCCGGCGTGTACCGCACCTATCTGCTGACCGGGGATGAAAAATATTTTGATTACATCAAGCGCTGGGTAGACAGCAATCTGGACGCCGTTGGCAACATCAAGGGCTTCAACCCCGGCCAGCTGGATGATCTGCAGCCTGCTATCCACCTGTTCCCGCTGTACAAACGCACGGGCGATGCCCGCTACAAGGCGGCGCTGGACACCGTTGCCTACTTTATGGAGCATTTCCCCACCACGCCCGAAGGCGGCTTCTGGCACAAGGCCTGGTACCGCAATCAGATGTGGCTGGATGGCCTGTACATGGCCGGCCCCTTCTGCGCCGAGTATGCCAAAACCTTCAACAAGCCCTTCTTCTTTGATCAGCTCACCCTTCAGGCGCGGCTGATGGAGCAGAAAACCCGCGATTCCAAAACCGGCCTGTGGTATCACGCCTACGATTACGAGCGCCAGGTTTTCTGGGCCGATCCGCAAACCGGCCGCTCGCCCGAGTTCTGGGGCCGTGCCATGGGCTGGGTACCTGTGGCGCTTCTGGAGGATATCACCTTCATGCCCGAGGATCATCCCGGACGGCAGGAGCTCATCCGCATCGCGCTGGATCTGCTCAAGGCGCTGGTTCCCTATCAGGATCCGGAGAGCGGCCTGTGGTACCAGGTGGTAGACAAGGGCGATGATCCCGATAACTGGCTGGAAAGCTCCTGCACCTGCCTGTACACAGCCGCCATCTGCCGCGCTGTGCGCATGGGGCTGATGGACAAAGCATACCTGGAGGTTGCCCGCAAGGGCTACGAGGGCGTAACCGCCCGTATGGCATACGATGATAATGGTATCCTGATCGGCAACATCTGTATAGGCACCGGCGTGGGCAATCTGAAGCATTACTATGGCCGTCCCACCAGCGTCAACGATCTGCACGGCGCGGGCGCATTCCTGCTCATGTGCACGGAAGCCGCACAGATTCTGTAAGTCTTTCCATCCTCTGTCGCAGCAATAAGCGGCGTTCATAAGGCAGTTAACCGTCACAGCAGCCTGCTCTGCTGTGACGGTCTTGGATTCACTCCCGTTCTGTCATAAGATAAAAGAGAGCAGATTTACAAATCGGAATTTGTGGAGGTAAAATATAGATGAATCAAGGTAGAATTATTGT
>JAEDGL010000222.1 GCA_016297535.1 Clostridia bacterium
ATGCCGATAACGGGCGCCTGCTCGTCCAGCCAGAGGCGTACGCTTTTGCCTGCGGGGGTAAACTTGACCGCGTTGTCGGCCACCGCCATCAGCATCTGCCTCAGGCGCGCGTAGTCGCCGGTAAACGGGTAGTTGACGCAGGGCTCCTTGCATTCAAACACAACGCCCTTGCCCTCGCACAGGGCGCGCGTGCTCATGGCCACGTCGCCAAGCAGATCGCACAGGTGAAAGGAGGTGTGTTCCAGCTCAAATTCGGCGCTTTTCAGGCGGGAAAGTTCCAGCAGGTCCCGAATCAGGCGCTGCATCCAGCGGCTTTCACGCAGCATCTGGTTATAGTAGCTGTTGATCTCCTGAGGCGAGGTAACAACGCCGTCGCGAAGCGCTTCCACAGAGCCGCGGATAACCGTAACCGGCGTACGCAGCTCGTGGGAGATGGTGGCAAGAAACTGCTGCTGCTGTTTGCGCAGCTGCTCATCGTGACGGCGGGCATCCTCCAGCCGCTGGGCCAGCACATCCACGGACCGGGCAAGCGAGCCGATTTCATTTTGAAACCGGATTTCCGTACGCGCGTCGTAGCTGCCGTTTGCCAGCGCCAGCGCTACACGTTCAATGCGCGAGATGGGGCGGGTAAACCAGCGGGAAAAAACAAAGGAAAGTATGATGGAAACCACAAGAGCAACCAGCGACGTAACCATCAGCGTTTGTCCCGAGGGCACCTCAAAGTATCCAAGCTCCCGCAGGCTTGCATCCAGCAGCACCACGCCCAGCACCTGGCTGTGCGCGTTCATCACCGGCATGCTGGTGGACAGGCGGATTTCCCCCTCCACCGGGGCCTGGATAAAGGGCGTTTTGCCCATAAAGCCAAGGGCGATGGACTGCTCCAGATAGGCGGGCAAAAGCGGATGCTCCAGCTTTTGCACCACACCGTTAAAGGAGCCGGTCAGATCGTGGTTTGCATCCACGATGTACACGTTGCAGCCGGTCAGGCTTTCCATCATGGCCAGGTAGGGGGCAAGGGAATCCTCTTTTACCAGAAAACGGTTTTCATCCAGTCCGTCATAGCTGGAAGGTGCCAGCAGCTCCGAAATGTTCTGTGAAATGGCGTAGGCGTCATGGTGCATGCTCTGGGCGTGACGCTCCATGATTTGACGGTGCATAAAAGTGTTGTATAATAGACCATGGACCATGAGAAACACCATCAGCGTAAGCGCGAACAGCAGGGTAAGCTGCAGCCAGATGGAACGCCCGGGCGTTTTGGAGGCGTTCATGGCAGATTCCTTTCGAACTTGTAGCCCGTTCCCCAAACGGTGGCGATGGAAAAGCTGTCGTGCGGGTACGCGTCCAGCTTTTGGCGCAGGCGTTTGATGTGGCTGTCCACCGCGCGGTAGTTGCCGATGTGCTCATAACCCCACACCAGGGTCAGCAGGTTATCGCGTGTAAATACGCGTCCCGGGGAGGAGGCGAGCGTCCAGAGCAGCTCCACCTCGCGCCGGGTCAGCGCCAGCCGGTGCCCGTCCACCGACACGCTCAGCGAGGGCAGGTGAATGGTCAGGCTGCCGATGACCAGCGTATCATGCCCGTCCTGCGTGCCAAGCCGGCGCCTGACCGCGCGGATGCGCGCCATCACCTCGCCGGGAGAAAAGGGCTTTACGATGTAATCATCCGCGCCGATATCAAGCCCCAGAATGCGGTCGGCATCCTCGTCGCGGGCGGTGATCATCAGAATGGGCACATTGGATACCTGGCGGATCCGCCGGCATACCTCCAGCCCGTCCATACCGGGCAGCATGATATCCAGAAGAATCACGGAGGGCTGGGCTGCATCGAAAAGGGCAAGCGCCTCCTCGCCGCTGCGTGCGGCCAGCATGGGGTAGTTTTCGGCCTTAATGTATTTGGAGAGGATTTCGAGAATCTGCTCGTTATCGTCCACAACAAGAATGGGGTTCATGCCAAGGACCTCCAAATTGAAAATGGTGCTTTTATTGTAGGGACAGAGCGCCGCAATGTCAAATGCATTTTTGACGGCGCGGCCAAAGGGGCTTCAGTCTGTTCCTTATCAACGGGGGAGATGAGACCATGAAACGCTTTCTGACACTGCTGCTTCTTTTTTGCCTGTTGACGCCGCCGGCCTGTGCCGCAGATTATCCCGACGGCATCTACCGCGGATTTTACTATGATGGCGGAATCGAGCAGATTTCCATCCAGTTTGAATTGCAGGAGGGATGCTTTACCTCCATTGTGTTCCGAGGGGTAAAGTACAAGGACGGCGACTACATGATTGAGGATGCCAGCGATGCGCAGAAGGCGATCCTTGCGCAGTATCAGCAAATGGCCGCCCACCTGATCGGCAAAGGCGTGGAGGCTATCGACGATCTGTACACCCCTTACGATTTTGTACAGGATGCCGATGCCGTTACCACCGCCACCGTGCAATCCTCCAAACTGGTTTCCGCCCTGTGGGACGGGTTGAACCGCCGCCCGTTCAAGCTGATCAACACTTCCAAACTGCCCAAGGCCCAGCCCTATCAGGACGGCGTGTATCGCGGCAGCTATCTGGAGGGCGGAAGCGAGCAGGTTGCTGTGGAGTTCCACCTGAAGGACAACGTCTTCGTGCTGCTTTCCTATCGGGCGCTAAAGTATAATGGCGTGGATTATCTATCGGAGAGTGCCTCTCCCTCCATCCGACAGATTGCAGCGCAGTTTGATCAGCTGCTGCAGTACCTGGA
>JAEDGL010000004.1 GCA_016297535.1 Clostridia bacterium
TGACTCTTAATCAGGGTGTCCAGGGTTCGAGCCCCTGATGGTGTACCACGAAAACGCCCATGCTTTGATGAAAAGCATGGGCGTTTTTGCATGCTTTTCTTTTTTTCAGGTTCTCGCAATGCCCGGGGCAAAGCGTTGCGCCGGCGATTGCTGCAATCCCATGCCGGTTTGCCGTGGAAACGCTCTCTTTGATCCGAATGTTAACCATAAATGAGGAGTTGGTTGACATTCAAAAACCGGTGTGATATGATTTCCGCGTTGGGGGGTGAAAGGTTTGGGAATCAAGGAACAGCTGCTGGCGCTTTTTGAGCGCCACAAGGGCGTTTTTCTTTCCGGAGAGGAGATTGCCGAAAAGCTGTGCGTTTCCAGAACGGCGGTATGGAAAGCCGTACAGGCCTTGCGAAACCAGGGATACAGCATCGAAGCCGTGCGCAATAAGGGATACTGTCTTTCCGAAGAAACGGATATCCTATCCGTTCAGGGCATCCAGAAATATCTGGATCCGGTTTGCCGGGGCATGACGTTTACCGTGCTGCCCACGCTGCATTCCACCAACACATTCGTGCGCGAAAAGGCCATGGCTGGCGCGCCCGAAGGATACACCGTTATCGCCAACACCCAAACCGGCGGCAGAGGCCGGTGCGGCCGCGCCTTTTATTCTCCGGCAGACACGGGCATCTATCTAAGTCTGCTGCTTCGGCCGCGCCATTTTGCGCCGCGACAGGCGGCAAGGCTTACGACCATAGCAGCCGTTGCCGCATGCGAAGCCATTGAAGCCGTATCCGGCAAAAAGGCGCAAATCAAATGGGTGAATGATATTTATGTGGAAGGAAAAAAGGTTTGCGGCATTCTGACCGAGGCGTCCTTCGGCCTGGAGGACGGCTATCTGGAATTTGCGGTTTTGGGGATTGGAATCAATGTGTCCCCGCCGCCGGACGGATTTCCGGATGAGCTGCAGAAAATTGCCGGAGCCGTATTCCGGGATCGCCAGAGCGATGGCAAAAACCGTTTGACGGCGGCGTTTCTAAACCGGTTTATGGCCTATTATACGGCGCCTCAAAACGGGAGCTATGCAAGCGGCTACCGAAGCCGCAGCCTGGTGCTGGGCAGGGAGATTCAGGTGCTTCTGCCGGATGGCGCCAGAAAGGCGGTTGCGCTGGACGTGGATGAGGACTGCCGCCTGATGGTAGCTTACGAAAACGGGGAAACGGACTGTTTGCATTCCGGCGAAATCAGCGTAACAATCTCATAAAGCCGTTGTCTGGTGGATCATCAATATACATAGGAGGAAATATCAATGAACAAGCCCGTAACCAACCGTACCGAAAACCAAAAAGGCAAAATCTATGCCATGGCCATGACCGCTGTGATGACGGCGGTTACCTGCGTGCTTGCCCCCATGTCCATTCCCATTGGAACGGTGCCCATTTCCTTTACCGCTCTGGCGGTGTTTCTGTCGCTGTACCTGCTGGGGTGGAAGCTGGGCACGGTAAGCTGCGTGGTGTACATCCTGATCGGAATGCTGGGCGTGCCCGTGTTTTCCGGCTTTTCCGGAGGCATTGGCAAGCTGGCCGGTCCCACGGGGGGCTACATCATCGGCTTTATCCCCATGGCGGTCATCGCCGGTCTGGTGATTGAAAAAACGGACAACCGTCTCTGGCACTTTGTGGCCATGGCCGCGGGTACCGCAGTATGCTATGCGCTGGGCACCGCGTGGTTTTGCGTGGTGATGGATACCAGCGTCGCCGCTGCGCTTGGCATGTGCGTTTTCCCGTTCATTCCGGGCGATATCGCCAAGATTGTGATTGCCATGGTTGCGGGCTCCCTGCTGAGAACGCGCCTGCAAAAGGCGGGGCTGATCTGAACAAAGTCTGCTCTATTGGCTGTACGGCTCAAGCGAGCTGTACAGCTTCAGACTGTCGAAAAACTTTTTGGGAGTTGTCAGAGGGGCCGCAGCCCCTCTGACTTTGGTTCGTATCGCCCGGCTTTGCCGGGCGGGCGGGGAGTTTTCGGCCTTGCCGAAAACATTTCCGCCAGTTTCTGTCGGAAAAGATCGCGAAGCGAGCTTTTTCGACACGCTGGAGCTGTACAGCTTTTTTGTTTGAAAAAAGGGCCCCCGGGAGCCGGAACGCTTTGGGCGTTTTCTGCTCTCGGGGGCGGCTGGTTTTATTGCTCGATCACTTCAAAAACAGCGGTGTAGGGGATTTGCCTCTGATAGAACAGCTGGGTTCTGTCCTCCGGCACCTTGAAATCGTAAACGCCCTGGTACCGGCCAATATCGCTCAGCCGGTAGATGTAGAGCCAGCTGTGGCTTTCATTCTCGGGACGGGGCTGCATGTAGTAATGCTCGCCTGCAATAACCCGGGCGTTACGCACCCAGCGTACGGCTTCCTCGGGAGTGGAGGCCGGAACGACAGAGGTGGCAGCGTCCCGCTCGTCCATTCCCCACTGGGCCAGCTCATCGCGGGTGGCGGACAGGGTTGTTTTGATCACCACCACATCCTCGCTGGCGGCAAATCCGCCGGTGACATAGCTGACAAACGCATCCGCCCTGGCCCCGAGGACGGCCTTGAGGAAGTGCGTATCGGTGGGAAGAATGGGGATCGACACGTACAGGTAGACATCGTCCTCCGGGTGATCAATGTTCAGCTGCAGGTTCATGATGGGATCCTGCTGCTTCTGCTCAAACGTGCGGCTCAGAATATCCTCCCTGAGGGCGCCGGTCCACTGATTGATGGTTTTGCCGTCCTTTTCCCTGCTCAGGTAAAGGTAATCGGGTACGATGCCAAACTGTTCGTACATTTCATCGTTGCGCACGCCGCCGGAGACGCCGTACATCGAAAGACCGCTGATGTCGCCGGCATCCAGGTGCCATGCCTGGATCAGGCTCTTCCGGTAATCGTCGCTTTCCATCATGCGCTTCAGACAGGGCTGCGCCTCGGCTCGCGCCAGATTGTTGGGGTAACAGCGGTGAACGGTGCGCTTGCCCAGTTGATAGCTTACCTCGATGCTGCAGCCGCTGTTCATGCATTCGGACGCGTTGACGCCGGTTTCCAGACCGTCCACTTCGTCGCGCATCAGCGTGCACCATTCGTAGGCCGCATCAAGGGCGTCGGGGGAGGTCAGGGTAACGGCTTCCGTTCCATCGGTGCCGCTTGCCTGATAGCTGATGGCCGTGAGTTCCCCGCGCTCGGGCAGGTAATGGTCAAAGCCCATCAGATCCGTATGCAGAAGGCCAACGCCCATCAGCAGCAACACCACGGCTGCGGCGGGCAGGTACCATTGCTTTCCAATGCCGCACAGCCGCTGGGTAAACAGCAACCGGCATACCCAGAAGGTGAGCGCCGTACCCAGAACCATGCCAACGATCAGGCTCAGCTCCGTTTCGAAGGACATGAGCAGGATGATGCCCATCAGGCTGCCGCCCAGCAGCGGCAAAAGGAAGCCCATGATGGTGTGAAGGCAGTCAAAGGCCAGCGTATGCTCAGCTGCTTCGGTTTTGCGCACACGGTAGAGCAGAAAGCTTACAAGCAGGGCCACCAGAATGGCCGCCACCCCGGGCACCCACACAAAGCTTGCGGGACGGTAAAGCCCCTTGTAGAGGGAGAAGGCGGGGGAAACGGTTTGTATCATGTGGTTAAAGCCGGTGCTTACCAGCGTGTGCAAATACCGGTAGGCCAGATACCGCCACAGCTCGGCCAGCACCTCCGCGCCCACAAACAGTACGCCGCCGGCCAGGGGCGCAGCCCAGAAGGTGCCTGTCAGAACGCTTGCCAGCATGCCGATGGCAAAGCCGTAAAGGTTAAGAAGCAGCATAATGCCGAAGGTGCCCAGCAGCCTGCTCCACGCCACATATGAAAGCAAACCGTTGCCCGCCACAATCAGCACATAGAGCAGCTGATTCAGCACAATCGGAAGCAGACCCAGCACAGCATAGCCTGTGCAGCGTCGCAGAAAATCCGCCTCCCGCTTATCCGGCAGGGCGGCGTGCATCAAACCCTGCCTGCGGCTGAACAGGTGCCGCATCAGCATCATGGCGCACAGAAAGCCCAGGCCGCAGTACAACAGCGTGTTGATTTCCAGATTGAACGGCTCGTACATAAGGTTGGAAGATACCAGTTCGGTCAGGGATCTTTCAAAATCCTCCATATTCAGCTTCCGGGTGAAAATCGCTTCTTTTTCTGCAGGGATATGGGAAAGGCCCCAGAAGGGCAGCGCAAAGAAAACCAGCACAAAGACAATGACGCCGATGAACAGGTTGCGCCTGAGCAGAAAATGAGTGGCGTGTGGGTTATTGCTTTGCATATCCACGATCCTCCATTTCCAGGATAAAGATCTCCTCCAGGGAGAGGGGTAAAAACTCCATAAAGAGCGGGTTAAGTGCATTCAGTCCGGCTTCCAGCTTTGCCTGCTCGCCGCGCAGGGTGAGCAGCCACAGCTTGCCCTGCCGCTGTACGCGCAGGGGATGGAGGGCAGCAAAGGTTTCCTCGCTGGTATCCTGCCCGGGAATGAGCTGCACGCGGTGTACATCGCGCAGCATGGAATCCAGATCGCCGGAGCAGACCAGCCGTCCCTCGTGCAAAAAGCCGACGCTGTCGCAGATGTCTTCCATCTCCTGTTGGTTGTGCCCGGCCAGCACGGTGATCATGCCGCGGTCGATGGTTTCCTGGCTGAGCACGCGCTTGAAGCTGTCCCGCATTACGGGATCCAGCCCGTCGAAGGTTTCATCGCACAAAAGCACCCGGGGATTGAGCGAAAGTCCCAGGCAAACCTGCGCGCGCTTCTGCGTACCCTTGGAAAAGCCGCTGATGCGCTCGTTCATGGGCAGGGAAAAGCGCTGGCACAGCTCCTTCAGCTTTTTTTCATCAAAGCTGGGATAGTAGGCAGCCTGCATGCGCCCCATTTCGGCAATGCTGGCGTTTGGCAAAAACGTGGGCTCATCGCTGAGATAGCAGATGCCACGCTTGGCCACGGGGTTTTCATAGACCGGCATACCGTCCAGCGTAACGCTGCCCCCATCCGCGCGCAGAATGCCGCTCATAACGCGCAGCAGCGTGGATTTGCCTGCGCCGTTGGTGCCCAGCATGCCAAAAATGTGGCCTTCCTCCAGCTTGAGGGACAGATCGGCAACCGCCGTCTTTTTTCCAAAATGCTTTTCCACCTGATTGACTGTTAACAAACGTCTCCCTCCTTGTACACGCTCCTGACGAGCTCCTCCATGGTTTCCTGAGACAGTCCCATCTCGCGGCAGGCGCAAAGCGCCTGTCTGGTTTTGGCAAGCTGCTCCGCGCGCTGCTTTCCAAGCAGATCGGCCAGATCATCGCTGACAAAGCTGCCCTTGCCCGGCACGGACAGGATCATTCCCTCCTCCTCCATGCGGCGGTAGGCTTTCTGAACGGTGTTTGGGTTCAAGCCCAGCTCGGTCGCCAGCTGACGAACGGATGGCAGCGCCGTTCCGGCTTCCACAACGCCCAGAATCAGCTGCTGTCGCAGCTGTTCTACCAGCTGCTCGTACAGGGGCTGCTTGCTTTTTGGGTTGACAAGAAACATCTGAATTCCTCCTCTCTGCTAAAATGATATTGCTGTATTAACACAGATAGTACGGTTGGTACGGTTGAAAGTATAGCGAATTTGTCGGATGCTGTCAACAGGTTGCAAAAAAATTGATGAATGTAACAGATTTGGGGCTTGCGTTTTTTTGCGCCAACGGGTACAATGAACAGGTACGTTGAAGGAGAATCCTCCCTTGAGCCATTCTGCAGAAAGCGTGTTCACGGCTGAAAGACACGCGTATGGCCGCCGGAGCGTCCCGTCTCCCGAGTGCGCAGGGGAAAGCAGAAAGCATAACCCTGCCGGGCGCTCCCGTTACAGAGCAGGCAAGGATGCCGCTGGCATCAAAGCAAGGTGGTACCGCGAAGAAGTCAAGCTTCGCCCCTGCACGGGGGCGGGCTTTTTTCTTTACTTACCCACAACCAAAGGAGAGAAGAGCATGAAACTCAAAAACCTTGTATCCAAGCGTTATAAGGAAACGCCCGCCGACTGCCAGATTGCCAGCCAGGCGCTCATGATGCGCGGCGGCTACATCAAGCCCGTGGGCAACGGCATTTACACCCTGTTCCCCGTAACCAAGCGCATTACCAGCAAAATCGAAAAAATCATCCGCGAGGAAATGAACCGTATCGATGGTCAGGAGCTGCTGTTTCCCGTGGCCATGCCCGCCACGCTCTGGCAGGAATCCGGCCGCTTTGAATCCGTCGGGAGCGAGCTGCTGCGCTTCAAGGACCGCTCCGGCGCGGATATGGTGCTGGGCATGACCCATGAGGAGGCCAGCGTGCACTTTGTGCGCGACGTTGCCGACAGCTACACCCAGTATCCCTTTATGATTTATCAGATCCAGACCAAGTTTCGCGACGAGCCCCGCTGCCGCGGCGGCCTGATCCGCGTGCGCGAATTTACCATGAAGGACGCGTACTCCTTCCATACCTCTCAGGAGGATCTGGAGCGTTACTACGCCATCTGCTACGAGGCCTACAACCGCATCTTTGCCCGCGCGGGCGTGAAGGAAGTGGTGGCCGTGGCATCCGACAGCGGCATGATGGGCGGCAAGGTTTCTCATGAATACATGCTGCTGACCCCCGTGGGCGAGGACACCATTGTGCTGTGCCACGAGTGCGACTATCGCGCCAACATGGAAGCCGCGCCCTGCATTGTAACCAACGAGGCGGGCGAGACGGCCGCGCTGGCCAGCGTATCCACCCCCAGTGTAAAATCCATCGAGGAGCTGTGCGCCTTCCTGAACGTGCGCGCGGATCACACCTGCAAGGCGGTTGTCTATCAGGAAAACCTGACCGACAGGTATGTGGTGGCCTTCCTGCGCGGCGATCTGGACATTAACGAAACCAAGCTGCGCAACTACCTCAAGGCCGAAATCCATCCCGCCGAGATTACCGCCGGCAGCCCCCTGTGCGCCGGCTTCATCGGCCCTGTGGGCATCAGCAGCGATGTGCGCGTGGTGTTTGACGCCTCCCTCAAGGGCATCAACGCTCTGGTGTGCGGCGCCAACCAGCCCGATACCCACATGACCGGCCTGAACATTGCCCGCGATATCGGCGAGGTGGAATATGTGGATGTGGCCAAGGCCTACGACGGCGGCATCTGCCCCGTGTGCGGCAAGCCCGCCATTTACACCTCCCGCGGCATTGAGGTGGGCAACATCTTCCAACTGGGTACCAAGTATACCGAAAGCATGGGCATGACCTATGTGGATCAGGACGGCAGCCTCAAGAACCCCGTTATGGGCTGCTACGGCATTGGCGTGGGCCGTCTGGCCGCCTCCGTGTGCGAGGCACATCGCGATGAGTACGGCCCCATCTGGCCCATCTCCATCGCGCCCTGGCATGTGCATCTGTGCTCCATGCGCGCCGATAACGAGGAGGTAGCCGCCGTTTCCCAGCGGATTTACGACGAGCTGACCGCAAAGGGCGTAGAGGTTCTCTGGGATGACCGTCCCGTAAGCGCGGGCGTCATGTTTGCCGATGCCGACCTGTTTGGCGTGCCTGTTCGTGTGATCGTAAGCCCCAAGGGCCTCAAGAACGGCACCATCGAAATTTCCACCCGCGACAAATCCATGCAGGAGCGCAAGCCTGTGGAGGAAGCGGTGGAGTTCGTTTATAACTTTGTTGTAGACGAGCTGGCCAAGCTGGAGTGCAGGCTGTAAACGGATGACTTTCCAGACCGGCGGAAATGTTTTGGCAAGGCCGAAAACTCCCCGCCCGCCCGGCAAAGCCGGGCGATACGAACCAAAGTCAGAGGGGCTGCGGCCCCTCTGACAACTCCCGATAAGGTTTTTCGACAGTCTGGCTTTTCCGCCGAAACAGGTTTCTCCTGTGCGCCAAGCGCACGGCCGGAGAAACCTGCAGGGAAGCCTTGCTGCGCAAGGCAACCGAACCCATTGCACAGGTCCTTTGATTCCAGTTTTTTCAACAGTCTGTTTCAAAAAAGCTCGCCTGTGGCGAGCTTTTTTGAAAGAAACTGTCCCGAAGTTTATTGAAAGTCTTCGTCTGCGGATGGCATATCCTCCGCAGATTTATTTGGCTTTCTTTTAGAGAATGTCAGGCAGGTTGTGCTCTGCGCCTTCATACACGCGGTACTCATGCGGTATTTTGAGCTTTTCCAGATGAAGCCGCAGGATTTCGTTATCGCAGTACAGCACGTCCTTGTTGCCAATGTGCAGGGAAAGCTGTGTGCCGCTGCGCAGGGCACCAGCTTGGCGCTCAATCAGCGGCAGAAGGCTGCGGGCTGAATCCGTTTTTGCCGTAAGCAGATCCTGATAGAATTCCGCCGCCTTTTCCGGCGGGGCGCCAACCGTGCGGAAATCGGTATAGTAGAAGTAGTGATGATACGTGCCCGCGTAGGCCGTTACGCTGGAAAACAGCTGCGGGTATTGGACGGCGCAGTACATGGCCATGCCGCCGCCCATGGAAAAGCCGGAAAGCCCGCGTCCCTCGCGACTGGCCTGCGTACGGTACAGGGAATCGATCAGGGGCAAAAGCTCCTGAATCAGCATTTCCTCCACGGGCAGGTTTTCCCGATCCTCAATAACGGGAGATTGATTGGGGAATACGGTAATGGCCTGTCTGCCCCGGCAGACGGGGTACAGGGTTTCAACCTCGGAGGATTCATTCCCCGTCCAGCCGTGCAGATGGAAAAATACAGGATAGCGCTGCGTGCCGGTTTCGTAGCCGTCCGGCAGATAGATGCAATAGCCAAGCTCGTGCTCGTAGCGTTTGCTGTAAAAGGTGTGATGGAAAACGTTTTTCAGGGGCCTGGACGGCGGATTAACGTAGTGCATCCTCGTTTTCCTTTCAGATGCCCAGAATGGCCGTGGCCACAACGATGAACAGGGGCATCATGATAATCGAAACCAGTGTGCTCAGCGCCACCACCTTGCAGGCGTAGGGGTAATCCCCGCCATGCATCTGCGCATACACGGCAACGTTGGATCCAACCGCCGTGGAGGAGGAAATCAGCACCGCCATGCGGATGGTATTGTCAATGGGGAAAAGGCTGAACACCAGAACCGTTACCAGCGGCATCAGCCACAGGCGCACGGCGCTGATCAGATATAGCCGGGGTGTGGTAAACAGCGTGGACATTTTGGTCTGCGCCAGATAAACGCCCAGAATGAGCATGGCCAGCGGGCCGTTGAGATCCGCAATGCCCTTCATGGCGCCGGATAGCACCTCCGGCAGTCTGGTGCCAAGGCCGGTTACAAACAGCACAAAGCCAATCAGCGTGGCCAGGATAAAGGGGTTGGTTTTGAACAGCTTCAGCGACAGGCGGGATTTCCTTCCGCCAATCACCCGTTCTCCCCATTGCCACTGCATAACGTTCACAAACACCAGCATGCCGCACAGGTAAAACACCGCTTCCTCGCCCAGCGCCGCCGAAACCAGCGGAATGCCGATGAAGCCCGCATTGGAAAACGCCGCCGAAAAGCGGTCGATGGCGTTTTGACGAAAGATCAGCTTGCTCAGGTTGGTGGAAATCAGCAGCGCAACGGCCGAAAGCGCAAAGCTTTGCAAAAGCATCCAAAGCCTGTGTACGCTGAATTCCACGCAGAACGCGCGAATGACCACCACCGGGATGATCAGCCACATCAGCAGCGTCGCCAGCGTTTTGCTGCCCTCCAGCGTCATTTTGCCGCACTTGAAAAGGCACCAGCCCACCGCCATATAGGTGGCCATGGTCAACGTCTGTTTTAGAATGATCCAAGCCATTTCCATCCTGTTTCTCCTCCAGTCGTCTCAAAACGACAATCAGTATAAAACAAGAAGGGGCATAAGTCAATCAACGCCCTTGCTCTTGAGAGCGTTTTGGGGTACAATACCTTCCAGACAAACGATCATCCCATCCGCCCCGCCCGGCGGATGGACGCAAGGAGGAGTTTACGCATGAGCACGCTTTTGCGCAAGGACGTTCCCGCCCAATGCAAGTGGGATCCGTCCCATATTTATGCCACCGCGGAGGACTGGGAAAAGGATTTTCAATGGATTCAGGAAAACACCGGCAAGCTGGCGGCCATGGCCGGTACGCTGGGTCAGGGGCGCGAGCAGGTGCTGGCCGCGCTCAGGCTGTACGCGGAGGTGGGCGAGCATATCTCCCGCCTGTACACCTATGCAAGCACCAATCTGAACAGCGATAACAGCGACGCCTTCTATCAGGGCCTCAGCGCCCGGGCCATGAGCCTTTACGCCCAGTTTGGCGCGGCGGCGGCCTTTATCAGCCCCGAGCTGCTGGCGCTGGACGCCCAGACCCTGAACGCCTATATCGCCGATCCGGCCTTTGCGGATTTTGATACCCTGCTCAGGGATCTGGAACGCATGCGTCCCCATACCCTTGATACCCGCATGGAAACCGTGCTTGCCAGCGCCCAGGAGGCGCTTGCCGGTACGGGCAATGTGTATGACATGCTGACCACCGTGGATATGAAACTGGGCAAGGTGAAGGATGAAGAGGGCAAGCTGGTGGAGCTGACCCACGCGCTGTACGGATCGTTGATGGAAAGCCCCAACCGCAGCGTGCGCAAGGCTGCCTACGAGCGCATGATGAAGGCCTACGCCGCCTACGGCGCCACCTTTGCGGCCAGCTATGCAGGCAATGTGAAGGCGGATGTGTTCAACGCCCGCACCCGCGGCTACCAGTCCGCCCGTCAGGCCGCGCTGTATCCGGATGACATTCCCGAAAGCGTGTATGACAACCTGCTTTCCGCCATCCACGATGCGCTGCCCATCCTGCATGCCTACTGCGAGCTTCGCAAAAAGGCGTTTGATCTTCCCACCGTGCACATGTACGACCTCTACGCCCCCATGCAGAAGGGCTTTGAGAGCAAGATGAGCTTTGACGAGGCCTACGAGCTGCTTCTGGAGGGCGTTGCGCCCCTGGGACAGGATTATGTGGAGATCGTGCGCGCTGCCAAGGATCAGAACTGGATCGACGTTTATGAAACTCCCAACAAAACCTCCGGCGCGTATTCCAACGGCGCTGCCTACGGCGTGCATCCCTATGTGCTGCTCAATTTCCGTCCCGAGCTGGATGGCATGCTGACCCTTGCGCATGAGATGGGCCATGCCATGCACAGCTATTTCTCCAACCATACCCAGCCCTTTGCCAAGTCGGACTACACCATCTTTGTGGCGGAGGTTGCCTCCACCTGCAACGAGATTCTCTGCATCCACACCCTGCGCAAAAAATACGCCGGCAACAAGGCCGCCCAGATGGCGCTGATCGGCCGCATGCTGGAGGGCTTCCGCACCACGGTGTTCCGTCAGGCCATGTTTGCGGAGTTTGAAATGAAGGCCCACGCCATGGAGGAAGCCGGTCAGCCCCTGACCTGCGAATCCCTCAGCGCCATGTACTACGATCTGAACAAGGCCTACTACGGCGGAGGCTGCCGCGTGGACAGGGTGGTTGAGAACGAGTGGATGCGCATTCCGCACTTCTACAACTCCTTCTATGTGTACAAGTACGCCACCGGCTTCTGCGCCGCCGTTGCGCTGGCCAACCGTATCCTCAACGGGGGATATGAGGCCGTGGCGGCCTACCGCAAATTCCTTACCTTGGGCGGCAGCATGTCGCCCATTGAGGAGCTGAAGGTAGCGGGAATCGATATGTCCAGCCCCGAGCCCGTAGCCGCCGCGCTGGATACCTTTGCCGAGCTGCTCACCGAGTTCAGCGAGCTGATGGATTAACAGTCAAAAGCCAAACGCCCGATCCGGAATCGCCTGTTCCGGATCGGGCGTTTTATACTGTCCCAAATAATCGACAGGGAGTTGCGGGAAGGAACGCCTCTCTGACGGCAATTCGTATCGCACGGCTTTGTTCAGAACAATCAACAGATAAATGTGGTGTGCGATGGACCGGGTTGGGGTAGATCGGACCGATCCCCAACCCGGTCAAATGCAGAGCAATGGCTGATACCGCAACAGGAGGTTGTTCGGGAACGCCTAAAGCAAGTGGCCTTTTTGATGCATGTTTATTCATTCTTTATGCACAAATCATACAAGAAAATCACGGAAACGAAGCAATGCATCCCATTTGAATTTTCCATAAAATTGAGTTTGATTAAGAAAGGTGGAAAAGGATGACTATCATCGGTATGCGTTTTTATACAATAAAAAATGCATACCGAATATTGACAGAAGGGCTTTTTTGGGTATATATCTGAAATGTATTTTTTCCTTATTCGACAGTATGCATGTCAGGCATGCACGAATGGCGAAAAGGATTGAAAACCATAGAATGGTGGATGAAACATGGCCAGATACATCGTCAAAAGAATTGCCCAGGGTTTGCTGCTGGTATTCGTGGTATCAATTCTGGTGTTTTCCATGCTTCATATGATGCCGGGCGACCCGATTGAGCTGATGGTCGACCGAAAGGTAAGCCAGGAGAAAAAGGACGAAATGCGCGCCCAGTATGGGCTGGATCTGCCGCTGCCGGTGCAGTATGTCAATTGGGTCAACAATATTTTGCACGGCAATTTTGGCACGTCCATCCGCACGCGCATGCCGGTGAGCCAGCTTTTTGCGGCGCGCATTCCGGTGACGGTGGAGCTGTGCGGCATCGCGTTGCTATTGGAGCTTTTGATTGCGCTGCCCATCGGTTTGCTGGCGGCGTACAAAAAGGACGGCTTTTTTGACCGTATCATGATGAGCATCAGCCTGTTCTTTGCGGCCATTCCTTCCTTCTGGACGGCGGTGATGCTGGTGCTCATCTTCGGCGTAACGTTCAAGTGGCTGCCCATCAGTGGCTTTACCACCATGAGGCATTACGTTCTGCCGGTGGCGGCGATGGTGCTCGGTTCCATTGCCTCCACCATCCGCATGACCAAGACAGAGGTGCTCGACGTGCTGCGCGAAAAGTACGTGCTCACCGCCTACGCCAAGGGCCTTTCCAAGCGCAGCGTGCTGGTGCGCCATGTGCTGCGCAACGCGCTGATTCTGGTGACGGTGCTGGTATTTATGAATATCCCATGGCTCATCAGCGGTGCGGTTATCATCGAGAATATTTTCGTCATTCCGGGTATGGGCGCGTTGCTGAGGACCTCCATTCTCAATCAGGATTTTGCGGTTGTGCAGGCCTGCGTGCTGATTATTTCCATCCTTACGGTCATCTGCAACCTGGCGTGCGACATCATTACGGCGATCCTCGATCCACGCATCCGCATTTCGATGGGAGGAAGCGAGAAATGAAGAAGGCTCTGAGAAAGTTTTTGCACAATCGCAACCTCCTCATCGGTTCGGTGATGGTGCTCTTTGTGGTGCTTGTGGCGCTTCTGGCTTCCTTCATTGCGCCGTATCCGTACAATCAGCCGCACCTGAAGGATAAGCTCCAGCCGCCGTCTCCCGATTGGTGTCTTGCGCTTTCCTCAAGCTTTTCCTACATCACCACCGCGCCCTGGCTGGCGATTTTCCCGGGCCTTGCGCTGGTGTTTACGGTGTTTGGCTTTAACCTTTTGGGTGAGGGCTTGCGCGATCTGCTCGATCCGCGCATGAAGGTGTAAGGAGGAAGGCGGATGAATCAGACTGCAAAAGAGCAGGAAAATCTGCTCTCCCTGGAACAGGTGAGTATCGATTATCGGGTGGAGGACGGCTACCTTTCTGCCGTGCACGACGTATCGTTTTCCATGCGCAAGGGCGAGTTCTTCGCGCTGGTGGGCGAAAGTGGCTGCGGCAAATCCACCATTGCGCATTCCATCATGCGCCTTTCGCTGGATCACAACGAACGTATCAGCGGCGCGATCCGTTTTGGCGGTCAGGATCTGGCGAAAATCAGCGACCGCGAAATGGAAGCCGTCCGCGGCCGGCAGATCAGCATGATCTTTCAAAATCCGCTCGATTCCCTCAACCCCGTCTACCGCGCGGGCACGCAGGTGGAGGAGGCGCTCATGCACAGCGGCATGAGCCGTGAAGAGGCGAAAAAGCGCACGGTTGAGCTGTTTGCCGATGTGCAGATTCCCGATCCGGCGCGCCGCGTCAAGGCCTTTCCGCACGAGCTTTCCGGCGGCATGCGCCAGCGCGTGATGATCGCGATGATGCTTGCGCAAAACCCCAGCCTGCTCATCGTGGATGAGCCTACCACCGCGCTGGACGTAACGGTGGAAGCGCAAATTCTGGAAATCATGAAGCGCATGCGCGACAAGACAGGTACGTCGGTGCTGATGATTACGCACAATTTCGGCATCGTTGCCGAGGTGGCCGACCGCGTTGGCATCATGTACGCGGGCGAGCTGGTGGAAATCGGCGACGTCTATCAAATTTTCCAGCATCCCACGCATCCGTATTCCCAGGCTCTGCTGGGCGCGCTGCCGCGCGTGCGAAAGACCCAGCGCCGCATCACGACGATTGACGGCACTGTGCCGCGCATCATCGGCGAGCACAAGGCATCGGGCAATCGCGCGAGGGCCGCGAGCTGCTGTGCCTGAAGATCGGCGACGAGCCGGATACCGCTTTGATGTTTGGCCTGCCGCATCCCAACGAGCCCATCGGCACAATGATGCTCGAGTATTTCACCGAGCAGCTGGCCAGGGATGCGCAGCTGCGTGCAAAGATCGGCTATACCTTCTACGTTGTCAAGGCGTGGGATTGCGACGGCTACAAGCTGAATGAAAAGTGGGTGAAGGGCCCGTATACGATCACAAACTATTCTCGCCATTTCTTCCGTCCGGCTTCGAGGCAGCAGGTGGACTGGACGTTCCCGATCGACTACAAGGAACTGCATTTCCACGATGTCATGCCCGAGGCGGAAGCAATGATGGGGCTGATTGAGAAGATTCGCCCCAAGTTTATCTATTCGCTGCACAATTCCGGCTTTGGCGGCGTGTATTGGTGTGTGACGCATGACATCGATCACAGCGTTTATGAAACGCTTTACGAGGCGCCGCGCCGTCAGAATGTCCCGATTCATTTCGGCGAGCCGGAATCGCCCGCGCTGCGCGTGTTCTATCCGGCGGTTTTTGAAGGCGGCGGCATTGAGGTAGAGTACGACTATCTGGAAAAGTACGGCGTTGAGAACTTTGCCGAGGAGATCAATTCCGGCACGTGCTCAGACGAGTTTGCCTTCAAGCTTTGCGGCGCGTTTACATTTCTGACGGAGATGCCCTACTTTTGCGATCCGCGCATCGCGGATTTGAGCCCGTCCGATATGCTGCGCGGCGACGCGGTGAAAGCGCGCATCGAATGGACGCGCGAATCCAACAGGCGCCTGCGCGACGCGGTGGCGCTTTCGGGCGAATACCTGAGCGAGAAAAATCCCTTCCGTATGGCGATCATGGATTTCACCAAGGACAGCGGCAGCGAAGCGGAGCTGAAAATGGTGGAGACGGATCCGAAATTCAGGGAATACGCCACACAGGCGGAGAAGTTTGACAACCTGTACGTCAACCGTTTCTATCGCCTGCTCAGCTACGGCATGCTTGTGCGTGCGAACGAATGGGAGCTTTCGCGCATGGATGAAACGGGCGAGGTAAACGCGGCCAAGCGCGCAAGCCTGGAGGCGGCGCGCGAAAAGGGCATGGAGTATCACAACCAGCTCGCCCCGGCGTTGGAAAAAGAGCTCGATTACAGCGTCATCCCGATCAAAAAGCTGGTATCGATTCAGCTCGAGTGCGGGCTAAAGATTGCGCAATACATCAAAACGCATGCGTAATGCGCGTTGCTGATTCCCCAGGCTTTTCAGGCGTGGAATCTCACGGGATTTGGTTGGGGATTTCTGCACCAACTTTTCACGGCCGTCTCACTTGACAGGAGACGGCCGTGGTTCTATAATATTATTATAATAGATATATAAATAGGCAATAATAAATGTATGCGCTGATACCTGTTGATTGAAAGGATGAATCTCCCGTGAGTGACAGCTATTTTGTCGGGGTGGATGGCGGCGGGACAAAAACGATCGCAGTGGCAGCCCGCAGGGACGGTACCGTTGTGGCGATGGAGCGGGGAACAGGCATCAATTACCATCATACCGGGCTTGAATGTGCGCGGGATCATCTCAGGGAAATTTTCAACCGGCTGGAAGGAAAAGTGAACGGTTCATGCGAGGAGCTGGCCATCGGCATGCCTGCGCTGGACAGGGCGGCGGATGAAGCTCTCACGCGGGTCTTTGCGGGGGACTGCTTTGATCCGGCATTGCTGGATATTCAGTCGGATGCCTACATGGCGCTTGTCGGCTTTACCCTGGGACGGCCCGGCATGATCGTCATCTGTGGCACGGGCTCCATTCTGCTGATGCTGGATGAAAACGGGCAGCAGCATGTTCGGGGCGGATGGGGGCATCTGCTGGGCGACGCGGGCTCGGGCTATGCGCTGGCCATCGACGCGCTGCGGGCGGCGATTGACGATTGGGAAAATGTGGGGCCTCATACAGCGCTTTCACAGGCAGCCATGAAGCACTTTCAGTTGTCCAATCCCCGCGATCTGATTGAGGTTCTTTATTCCGCCCGGTGCACGCAGGCGGATATTGCACAGTTTGGCCGGGATGTGCTGGAATGCTGCGGTCGCGGCGATGCGATGGCGGAGCGGGTGACGCGCCGCAACATGGAAGCCCTGGCAGCCAATGCGGCGGAGATGATCGGCCGCGTGCCGCAGGCCAACCATGTGGGCATCTGCGGCGGAATTTTGACCAATAACCGGTACGCGCAAACCATGTTCCAGCAGGCACTGGCCTGCCGCTGCCCGGAGGCAGTGATCGGCAGGCCGGAGTTTCCGCCGGAACTGGGCGCGGTGATCCACTCGCTGAACAAGCGCCATCTGCTGACGCCGGAGGTGCTGCGTAATTTGAAGCACAGCTACGCGGCCGTAACCAAATCAAAGTTACATGATGATTGATGGAGGATTCCATGAACGCAAGTGAGAAATACTTCGACAACCTGCTGTCGCTGCTCTCCCGGGTGCAGGAGCAGCAGAAGGACAGGCTGGAGCTGGCGGCCCGGAAGATCGCGGACTGCATCCTGCAGGGCGGCATGCTGTATACCTTCGGCACGGGCCACGGCCATCTGCTGGCGCTGGAAATTTTCTACCGCGCGGGTGGTCTGGTGCGGGTGAGCCCCATTCTGGATGAGCGGCTGATGCTCCACCTGTCGGCCAGTGAAAGCTCGCAGTGGGAGCGCAATGACAGCCTGGCGGATGAGCTGCTGATCCGCTATCCCGTGAAAAAGGGAGATGTGCTGATTGCCATTTCCAATTCCGGGCGCAACGCCGTGCCGGTGGAGCTGGCGAAGAAGTGCCGCGAAAGGGGGGCGTATGTGATTGCCCTTACCTCCATGCAGCATACCTGCGCCGTACTGCCCCGCAACAGGCTGAACAGGCGGCTATTTGAGGAGGCGGATCTGGTGCTGGACAACGGCGGTGTGCTGGGCGACGCCGCCATCGAAGGCACCGGCGGACGCATGGTGGGCCCCACGTCCACGGCGGTGGGCGCGGCCATTCTGCAGTCCGTGGTGGCCCGCGTAGAGGAAATTGCCCGGGAGCGGCAGCAGGAGATTGCGTTTTTTGCCTCCAGCAACATTGATGGCGGCGATGCCATCAACAACCGCTATCTGGAGCAGTACCGCGGGCAGATTCCCAGCCTGTAAATCGATGAAAGAAGGAGAAAACCGCATGATGCTTGCAGGCTTTGGCAAGGCCGAACTGACACCTCCGCTGGGCGTGGAGCTGGCGGGCTATGGGTATTATCTGGGGCGCCGGGCCCTGCGGGTGGAAGATCCGACCTTTGCGCGGGCTGTGGCCCTGGAGCAGGATGGAGCGGTGTATCTGCTGATTTCCTGCGATATTCTGGGGCTGAACCGCGAGATTGCGGCGCAGGTTCGACAGGAAATGCAGCTGCGCCATGGAATCATCCCCGAGAGGGTAACGCTGGTCAGCATCCACACCCATACCGCCGCTCCGGCCATTTATCACGAGGGCTGCGGCGAGGTGGATGCGGATTATGTGCGCACCATTGCGCCAACGATCATCCGGGCCTGCGAGGCGGCCCTTGAGGATCGCAGGGAGGTGACGGGCCTGCGCTTTTCCTGCACAGACATCGGTGGGGACTATGTCTACAACCGGGCCTGTGCCGGAGGGCCGGTTGACCGCATGGTACGTGCCTTTTCCGTAACGCGCAGGGACGCGCCGGAGCTGGCGCTGATTTCCTTCCCGTGCCATGCCGTGTGCAACGGAAAAACCACCGGCATTTCTGCGGATTATCCCGGCCAGGTGTGCCGGCTGATGCAGGAAAAAACCGGGGCTGAACCCATGTTTATCAACGGCTTGTGCGGCGATATTGACCCGCTGCCCTGCGGGCCTGAAGACCGGCAGGAGCAGCGCGCACGGTTTGCCGGGGCCATTGTAAAGGCGGCCTGCGCGGATAAGCAGCCGCTGCCCATGACAGTGACGGGCGGATGCCTGCATGAAATGCTCCGCCTGATGCCGGTTACCCTGGCATCCATCCATGAGGCGGCGGATAGGGCGGCGGGCCGGGAGCAGGCCATTCCCGGCGGCGACCGGGTGGCCCGGGTGTGGGAGCAGGAGATGGTGCGCCGCTTTGATACCCTGGACGGGCAGGAGCTCATTGATGTGCATTACCTGACGCTGGGCGGCGTGCCGGTGGTGGCGCTGCCCTTTGAGGGCTTCACGGATATTGGCCGCCTGATCCGGCGGGAGGCAGGGGATCAGCGCGCGGTCACGCTGGGCTGTGCGGATCAGCTGCTGGGCTATCTGCCCACCAGGGATGATATTGAGCGGGGCGCGTATGCCGCCCTGGAATCCACCTTTCTTTACAAGCGCCTGCCTGTCCGCCCCGGAGAGGCGGAGCGGCTGGGGGTACAGATTGGCCGAAGGCTGCACGAGGCTTGAGAGGCGCTTTATCCAACGGCAAGGCAGGGAATGAATGATGAAACCAATGGACCAGATCTGCATCCGGCGGCAGAATGTAACCAGAATATGGGATCTGATGAGCCGGAATCCCCGAATGACCCGGCAAAAGCTAGCGGAGGCCTCCGGGCTCAGCCTGATGACGGTGACCAATCTGATTGATTGCCTGAACCGCTACCATGTGCTGGATTTTCAGCCCATGGTGCAGCCCCAAATGCCAGGGCGGCGCAACGCCGGCCGGCATGCGGATCTGATTTCGCTGAACACCACGCGCCATGCGTGGGTAATCCTGGATCTGACGGATGTTCATTTCCGCTATTGCGCCCTGTCGCTGGATCTGGCCACGCTGCCTTCCTCCTTTGTGTTTCCCTACGACCCATTGCGGGATTACAGCCTGAACCTGAAGGATTTTCTGCGCAGGGTTCGCGCGGTGATGGAGCAGGAGCAGAAAACCCGCGAGATTCTGGGCGTGGCGGTGGTGGTTCCCGGACCGTATGATGTTACACAGGATCGGGTGAACAACAAGCGCGTGGAAGCGTTGAACAGGATTAACATCAAGGCGCTTCTGCGGCAGGAAAACGGCCTGTATGATTATTATGTGGATGAGGATGTAAAGTTTTCCGTCCGGGCATTTTCGGACCTGGCCACCCAGCATGAATGCGAAGTGCTCTACTATCTGTACATGGGCGAGGGCGTGGGCGGCGCGGTGCTGCACAACGGCAAGGTGCTGCGCGGACTGAACGCCGTGGCGGGCGATGCGGCCCAGATGCTTACGCCGGACGGCACCTCCTATGAGGCCAATCTGTCCCTGCGCACCTTTGCGCGAAACTGCGGCATCGACCCCAAACCCAGCGACAGCTGGGAAGATTTGCAGGCCGCCATCAACCGCTGCGCGCTATCGGATTTCTCGCGCTATCAGGCTGCGATGCTAAAAAGTGCGGAGCTGGTGGGCAGCATGCTCCATTCCGTGTCATGCCTGCTGGATCCCTCCCAGGTGGTGATAGACTGTCCCTATATCACGCTTTATCAGGATCAGTTTATGGCCCATATCCGCGCCAGGCTCAGCACCCTTCTTGGCAGCGAACTGGCGGCGCCTCAGATGATCCCGTCGCCCTACGCGCTTCGCTGCGTGATTCTGGGTGCCACGCAGGTGCTGAGCCACCAGTGGATTGAACGGGTGATCTGAACCGTATGCGCAAAAAATCCTCTGCGGAAAAATATTTGCCGCAGAGGATTATTTCTTTTGGCACAGGTATACGGGCAGCTCGGTATCCCCGGCAAAGGCTCGTACCAGCACGGCCCGGAAAGGGGCGGACACGGTGATTTCCTGATAAGGGGGCAGTGTGATTTGCACGGAAACGGACTGCTCCCCGCTTTGCAGCACAAGGCGGGAAAGGGTGCTGGACGAAGAATTGTACAGCCGCAGCTCATGCGCATCGGCCCATGCCAGCATGACGGCGCCCGCCCTGAACAGGCACACGCCGGAAATGCCTTCCACGGCCCGGGCTGCCGTTATATCCTCCTGCACCGTCTGGCCGGTGCCGCCCTCGAAAGCGTGGATGCCGGCAAGGGTGTGCAGGCCGCAGCGGAGGGTGTTTCGGGCCACCATGGCCACCCATTCGCCGCCCTGCTGATAGGTCCGGCTGTAAGACATGGGCAGGGCCATATCCACAATATCCGCCATGTCGCGGAAGTTCTGCCCATAATGCAGGTCAGAGAAGGCCAGATCATCATATGCGCCCTCCGGCATCAGCGCCGCGCTGATCTGGATATCAGGCTTTTCGTCCCGCGCGGCATCGGCCAGCACATGGGCAAAGGTGCGCACATCCTGCCGCCGGGCCTCCGCCAGCAGGTGAACGTCGCGGTCGCCCATGCGGTAGCGGTTGAAAAGATACGCCCCGTCCGGCGCCTCACCAAGGCAGGTTTTCTCCACCATCTGCCTTAGGCGGCCCACGTTCACGCCATAGGCGGCGTAGCGGGCCATGTCCTCCTCCGACCAGCCGCAGATGATGTGGTTGTAACGGATGTAATCCAGGTGCACGCCGTCGGGGCCATATTCCCTGACCGTGTGCCGGATGATCTGACGCATGAAGCGGTGATAATCGGTGTCCGCCAGGCTGACAATGCGGGCATGAGGGCCGTTGACCAGATGATACAGGCTGCGCTCCGGGTGGGCGGCGGCATAGGCCGCGTCACCGGCGGATGTGAACCACGCATGCAGCCGCAGGCCGCGCCCGCGGGAGGCATCCAGAGCTTCCCGCAGCAGGTCGCGGCCCGGACAGACAGGCTGGGTTTTTGGATAGGGAAACAGAGTTTTGCCGTTCAGCCCCTTCGTCAGCAGGTACACATCCGTGACACCTGCCAGCGCAAGATAATCAAAGGTTTTTGAAACGCCGGCCTGCAAAAGCAAATCCGGCCACATCCACATACCCAGTATGCTCATGGGGTTGCCCCTCTTCCTTACATGCGCGGAGAAACGTATACTTCGTAATACTGCATGCCCCCACGGCGGGTGGGATCCAGCATGGGCTCATCCAGCTCGGCAATGCCGTCCGTCTGTCCGTTGGCGTACTCGGTGAGGGTCAGGGCCACATCCTGCAGCCTTCCCTTTACCGAGCCGTACCGCAGGGGGAAGGTTTCCCAGCCGTTGCACTTGTAGGAAGCCAGCCACTGCCTGCGATGGTGGTGATACAGGACGTCGTACAGATCGAGCAGGGCGGGAATATCCTTGCTGGCCACGTCCAGCAGCGCGGCCCTGTCCTTTGCGGCATACGCCCTGCGAATGTTCAGGATCGTTTGCGCCTTCAGAATCACCACGTCAAACAGGGCTTTGGCATACTGGCAGGCTTCGTTGTCCGGGTAGCGGGCCATCGTGTCGCGCCCCTTCCCGTACCGCTGGATGAGCGCGGGCAGATCGGGGTTGCCGGGCAGCAGGTGATAGAGCAGATCGCAGTAGACAAGGCCCTTGCCGGTGCGGTCGTCCTCTGCATCCCGATAGAAATAGCCAAACCCCTGGTAGGCCTGCTCGGGCAGCCCGGTGAGCGTTTCCGCCATGTGGCGGATGTGCGCCTGGGAGCAGTCCGGCCCGCGCCAGCAGAATTCGGAGAAAATGGGCAGCTGGGACAAGGCCAGGAAGAAATCGGTTTCATTTCCATCATCGCCCCACATGGTGGCAATGACCGTTTTGATATGATGGCTTGCGCAGGCCCGAAGGGCGGGATACATGGTTGCGTCTGTGCGGGCTACCTGCGGCAGAAAGCCGCTCCAGGTCCAGATACCGCCGGCAAACACGGTGTTCTGGCCCATGCGCTCGTGCTCGGCCAGCATATGCTCATACCATTTGGGATCGGCATGATAGTAGTCCCAGTAGACAAAATCCACATCCGGCAGCGCATCAATCACATGCTGCGGAATATGGGAGTTCATATCGTAATACTCATTATTGGCAGATCCCAGGCGGAAGAACATGTCGCTCCACATCATCGGCCGGAAATGATACTTTTCGCAGATGCCGGTGACGCGCTTGAGGTGACGCTGCAGCAGAGCAAAGCGATCCACCGGGCCATGCTTGGCATAATAGCGCATCAGGCCCATGTTGTGCGCCTCGTCCATGCCGATGTGCAGCCGGTTGGTGCGCACACAGGCGCGGATGGAGCGGATTTCATCCTCGATGAAGGCATACGTTTCCTCCTCGTCGGCCAGCAGGCAGTAGGGCGTATCCTTCAGGTGCTCGTTCTCTTTCCATTGCAGAAACTGGCCCAGATGCGCCAGCGTCTGAATCTGGGGCAGCAGCTCCACGCCCAGAGAGGCGGCGTAATCGTCGATCTCCCGAAGCTCTTCCGGGGTGTACCGGCCACGCAGATGCCCGAAGTAGGGGTATTCGGCTACCGTGTAGAGATCCTCCATGTACAAAACGAACAGGTTCATTCCCAGCGCCGCCAGACAATCAATGTAGCGCTTGCAGGCCGCCACGGTCATCACGGCTCCGCGGGAGCAGTCAATGAAGGGGCCGCAGCAGTCGATATGGCGGGTTTCTGAAAGCTGCAGGGATGTTTGCCCCTCCATACCGGCCTGGGTGAGCAGAAAGCAGGCGCGGGCAAGCGTCGGCAAATCGCAGGCAGCCACCTGCGCTGTTTCACAGGTCCAGTTGATGTCCAGCCCCTCGCCCACGGAAACCGATATCCGGCAGGGCAGCGGCGTATGCAGCACCCGCTCCACCGCCCCAAGCACGGTGGCAATCTGATCTGCGCTGAAGGCCTTCATGATATGCATCCTCCTGTTGTGTTGCTGGTTATTGTATATGGGCGGCTTGTCAATGGTATGCAATATTCTCCTCGGGACAGAATAAATCCTTCCATTTCAAAAGAGGATTTATTTATTTTGATCAATCAATCAAAAAAGTCCGCATTTGGTTTTATTGATAAAATGATTGTAAGGATTCGGAACGTGTGCTATAATCGTTTCAACCAGAACCATTTCATTTAGAAATATGCATCAGACGCGCGTCAGGAAAACAGGACGTGAGAAAAAGCGCTTTACGTTTGATGAGATCAGGCTGCCATTATGGATGCCTTGTGCCCAAAAAGGAGGCTGTTTATGAATGCGCTGAACTTTACCGTTGACCAGCCCATGATGGTGCGTATCCGCCGGGAGTTGCACGCCCATCCCGAACAGGGCTGGGAGCTGGATCAAACCACCGCTCTGGTACGCCGGGAACTGGACGCCATCGGCATCCCTTATGAATTTGAACGGTATGGCCGCAATACCGTGGTGGCTACCCTGAACCCCGAAAAATCCGCGTTCACCATTGGCATTCGCGCCGATATGGATGCGCTTCCCATAGACGAGGCGGATCACGGCCAGCCCTATCGCTCGCTAACCCCCGGTGTGATGCACGCCTGCGGCCATGATGCGCATACCGCCATGCTGCTGGGTGCCTGCAAAGCCCTGTGGGCGTTGCGGGATCAGCTTCAATGCCGGGTAAAGTTTCTCTTTCAGCCCTCCGAGGAGGGCCGCCCCAGCGGGGCTCATGTGATGTGTCAGCACGGCGTGATGGAGGATATCGACTGCATCGTGATGTGCCATGTGAACTGCGTGGATCCGGTGCATGTCATTTCCACATCGCCCACCACCACCAACTGCTCCTCCGTCGCCTTCTTTATCACCCTGGGCGGCCGGGCTGTTCATGTGGCAACCCCTCATGCGGGCGTTGATGCACTGGCGGCCGGCGTGAAAATCTACAACGGTATCCAGCTGCTTCTCAGCCGCGAGGTGGATCCCTTTGATACCTGTGTGATGAGCGTGACCTGCATGCACGCGGGCAACACCGTTTCCACCAATGCGGATGTCTGCCGCATGGAAGGCTCTCTGCGCTGCCTGAAAAATGAAACCATGGCCTGGGCCCGAAACCGGCTGGAAAAGCTGATTCGCTCCGTGGCGGAGGAAACGGGCGTCAGCTGGGAGCTTTCCTGGTCCGGCGAGCCCTTGCCCAGCGCCACCAATGATCCCGCGATGTACGAGGCCTTTGTGCAATCCGCCCGCAAGGTTGTGGGGCATGAAAGGGTGATTTTCCTGCCTACCTCCCCCGGAGCCGAGGATTTTGCGTATTACGAAAAGGAAAAGCCTGGCCTGCTGTTTGGCCTGGGCATGCGAAACGAGGCAAAGGGTGCCTGCTATCCGGCGCATACCCGAAACTGGGAGATTGATGAGGACGGTCTGCAAACAGGCGCAAGCGTTTTTGTGCAGTTTGTGCTGGATCACATGGGCGGAATCGGCGGCATGCAGATGCCCGAAAAGGAGAAAGAATAAAATGGATTCCTTCTACTGTCAGCTGAATTATGCCCATGTACCCTACCTGAGGGAAGGGGAACCCCATGGCAACCTGTCCAACAATGGCTGCGGCGTTTGCGCGGCGTCCATGATTGCGGAAAATCTGGGAGGTATTACTCTGCCGCCGGAGGAATGCGCGAAGCTGGCAAAGGCCAGCGGCGCACGGGAAACGGTGGGCACCAATTTCTTTATTCTTGCGCCCAGCCTGGCACAGCGTGCGGGGCTGAACTATCGCGTGGAATGGGATCCCGGGAAGGTTCTGCGCTTTCTGCAGCAGAAGAAGGGCATGGTGGTGGCCAACACCCAGGGCGACCGCAAGCAGGACGGCTATACCGGCGTGTTCTCCGACAGCGGACACTATATTGTGCTGGCCGGGGCGCAGCAGCGCACCGTCAAGGTGTGGGATCCCATGTACAAACAGGGTTCGGGCCGGTATGATGTGCCCGGCCGCAGGGGCAAGGTGATGCTGGACGGCAATGATGCCTATGCAGATTTTTCCGTCATCGAAGAGGATTGCAGGGACAGGCCCTATTTTCTCTTTGAAAAGGCTGCCATGCCCCATAAGCCGCCCCTGATCGGCCTGATCTGCGGCTTCATCAACCAGAACACGACCCAGTATATCTACCGGGTTTACACCAGGCCCTTGCTGCAGGCGGGCGGCATGCCGGTGCTGCTGAGCCTGGACACACCGGCAGACATGCTGGAGGATACCCTCTCCCGGCTGGATGGCCTTTTGCTGACCGGCGGGCCGGATGTGAACCCAAGGCTTTACGGGGAGGAACCTGTGCCGGAGACGGACAGCCCTTCCAAAGAGCGGGATGATCTGGAAATGAAGGCCATTTGCCTTTGCCGCAAGCAGCGCAAGCCCATTCTGGGTATCTGCCGCGGCATACAGGCGATGGCTGTGGCCCTTGGCGGTGCGCTGTATCAGGATCTTCCCTCCCAGCATCCCTCGGAGGTGGATCACTTTCCCTGCAAGGAGGGCTGGGGCATTCGGGATGCGCATCCTGTGATCATTGAAAAGGGCACCCGGCTGGAGGCCATAGCGGGAACGGGAAGCTGGTATGTGAATTCGTATCATCATCAGGGTGTGAAAACGCTGCCCGAAGGGGCGCGGGTGGCCGCCCGGTCCCCGGACGGTTTGACGGAAGCACTGGAATGGGCCGATGGGCCGCTTTGCCTGGGTGTGCAATGGCATCCCGAGCGGTTGTATGAGGAGGATGCCCATGCCTTTTCGCTGTTCCGGGCGCTGGTGGACGCGGCGAAAGCCGGCATGCTCGACCAGGGAGGTCAGCCCTGATTTGGCCGGAAATTTGTGCAATCATCATGATGGTGTGCTTCCTGCTGATTGCAACGGACCATGTTTTTGGCATTGCCGGGAAGCGCCTGGGTGGCAGCATCAAGTGGTATGCGCTGTTCTTTTGCGTTTTGAACTTTCTCATGGTCAGTTTGGACCGAATACTGTACTTGCATAATCACCTTCGCCGGTTTCTGTCCCCATAGATTGCCGCAGACGCGCTCTTGGGATATGCCAAAACGCCCGATTCGGAAGCCCTTGTTCCGAATCGGGTGTTTCAGGCTGTCGATAAATCCTCTGGGAGGTGGGGCCGCGGCCCTCCGACTCTTATTCCGAGCCCAGCGACATGTGCGGTGGGCTCGGAAGCCTTGCGCAGCAAGGCTTTCCTTACACCATTTGCCGCCCGGCGAGCCGTAGGCGAGTAGGCAAAGGGTGCATTCCCGGCGGAAAAGATCGCCATAGGCGAGCTTTTTCGACGCTCTGAAACGCCCGATTCGGAAGCTCTTGTTCCGAATTGGGCGTTTGGGGTGCGCGGATCAGAGCGCGTACTCCATCTGGCAGTCGAAGGGCTCCAGCGCAATGTGCTCGGGACTGGGCCACAGCGTATCCACACAGCCCATGGCGCTGTAAAAGGCCTGCGTTTCCTGTGCGGAGTGGGCGGAGATGTAAAGCTTCTTTGCGCCGTCCTCGCGCGCCCAATCTGCCGCCAGCGTAAACAGCGCCCTGCCCATGCCACGCCCGCGGCAATCGGCGGAAACATGCAGGCTGAGCAGATCGCGGTAGCTGTCCTGCGGCCCAATCGGATGGGCATCCACAGCGGCAAAGCCCTTCAGCTGGCCATTCCAGAAGGCGCCAAACACCGCGCCGCCGCTGCTGAGCGTGGTTTGCAAATCGTGAAGCTGGTGAAGCAGCTGCTCCTGCGTCCAGTCATCCACAAAGGGACAGCTGACCATGTGCCACTCCACGCCAATGCGCCGCCGGCACAGGGTAACCTCCTGCCGCCGGATGAAGCTGGACAGCAGCTCGTCCGTAAGCTCCTCCATGCGCAGCGCGCGGCACACAAATCCGGGCACGGCGATCCAGTAACGGCGGCGGATATCGCCCTCGTAGGCGATTTCATTTTCCAGCTCTCCGCCGTTGGCCTCGATGGCCGTGCGGTAAAGATCATGATAGCGGCTGCAGGTCAGCAGCACGCGGCCGGAAAGCAGCCTGCGGCTTTCCTCCAGCGCAAGCGCCAAAAGACGCGTTGCCCTGTCCTGATCGAGACAGGCTTTCCGAAGGCTGAAACCGATATGGCCTTCATATTGCAGCTGAAAATCCGTCAGCCGGTGGCGGATTTCCGCCGTGCCGATCAGCTGACCGTCCTCCCAGCACAGCAGGGTGGTGGCGGGGGGCAGGTCGGGATGCACGGTGAACTCGCTCTGGTTATCGCTGGTCTGACGCAGCCATTCCTGATAGCTTTCGTAATTTTCCAATCCGCCTGCGCCAATCAACCGCTCGCTGCTTTGCAAAAATTCGCGGCGATAGTCCATCACGGCGGTTTCATCGGCAGGCGTGGGGGCGGCAAGCTTCATGGGCAAATCCTCCTTTACAAGCGTTGGAGCAGCGCCGGAAGCTGGCGCTGAATATCGCGCGCGGCCTGTTCATAGGCTGCGTCATCCCCTCCGTAGGGATCGGACACGGGCGGATCGTCAAAGGCGGTCATGGGGGTGGGGCAGTGGGGATACATCATGCGAAGCTGGGCGATGTGGCTTTGGGAAAGTCCCACAATCAGCGAGCAGCTTTCCAGCAGCGCGCCGCTTACCGCGCGGGATCTGTGACCGGCAAGCGACAGCCCGCGCCGCGCCATCGCGCGCTGCGCCCCTTCGGAGGCCGGCGCTCCACTGAGCGCGTACGTGCCTGCGGACAGTACCTCCATCTCCTCCGTACAGCCGGTCTGCTCAAGCAAGGCGCGAAGCATGCACTCGGCCATGGGGCTTCGGCAGGTATTGCCGGTACAAACAAATAAGATGCGTTTGATGGAACAACACCTCGATTCTCATGCTGAAAGCGATGAATGACATACCTTATTTTACCACAAAGTCGGGAAACGCGCCATCAAACCGATCGTTTTTTACACAGATCGCCATCGTTTTTTTCCCTGTTTCCTTACTTGCCAAATATCGCCGGATCAAGTACAATAAAGGCGATCATTTCTCGAGATCGGATTGTTAAGGAGGAATCGGCTATGCAATACCGCAAGTTTGGCAACACCGGCGTTCAAATTTCCGCGCTGGGCTTTGGCTGCATGAGGCTTAAGGAAATCGAGCAGCCCGACGGCACCTTTGTGGTGGATCAGGAGCACACCAACGAAATGCTCGCCCGCGCGTACGAGCTGGGCGTAAACTATTTTGATACCGCGCTGTATTATTGCCATCAGAACAGCGAAATCGCCGTGGGCAAGGCCATCAAGCCTTTCCGCGACAAGGTCTATCTGTCTACCAAGTGCCCCATGGAGCCGGTCAAGAGCCGCGAGGATTACCGCAAAACCCTGGAAACCAGCCTGGCAAAGCTGGACACCGATTATGTGGATTTTTATCACTTCTGGGCGATCAACCAGAAGGTGTTTGACGAAAAGATCATCGGCCTGGGCCTGCTGGAGGAAGCCAAAAAGCTGAAGGAGGAGGGCAAAATCCGCCACATCTCCTTCTCCTTCCACGATACGCCCGAGGCGCTCAAGCACATCATCGACAACGCGCCCGAGATGGAAAGCATGCTGGTGCAGTACAACCTGCTGGACCGCGCCAACGAGGAAATGATCCAGTACGCTGCCAGCAAGGGCCTGGGCGTTGTGATTATGGGACCCGTGGGCGGCGGACGGCTGGCAGCTCCCACCGAGCTGGTGCAGAAGCTGGGCGGCGGCAACCAGAACACCTACGAGCTGGCGCTGCGCTTTGTGCTGGGCAACCCCGGCGTGTGCTGCGCGCTTAGCGGCATGCAGAGCGTGGAAATGGTGGAAAAGAACGCGGCGGTGGCCTCGCTGGAAAACCCCATGACCGAGAAGGAATGGCGCGAGGTGGGCGAAAGCCTGGAAAACCTCAAAAAGTTCTCCGAGCTCTACTGCACCGGCTGCGGCTACTGTCAGCCCTGCCCCAAGGGCATCGTGATCCCCAAGATCTTCCAGGCCTATACCTATCACAATGTGTACGGATTGCATGAGCTGGCCAAAAAGACCTACGAGGGGTACCTGACCAACGAAAAGAACCCCGGCGTAGCGCCCGATGCCTGCATCAACTGCGGTTACTGCGAAAAGAAGTGCCCGCAGCATTTGAAGGTGCGCGAGCTGCTCAAGAAGGTAGACGGCGTGCTCAGAAGCCTGTAACTGCCAAGGGCGCTGCCCTTGGATCCCGCCAAAGGGGGCAAAGCCCCCTTTGGAAACCCTTGGATTGAGGCCGCGTTAGCGGCCTCAAAGCGTTTTACGGAAATGGGTGAGGGCAGCAGGTGGACTGTGGCAAAGGGGCGCATTTTCCCTGTGTCAGGCTGCAGGAATGGGCCAGCAGTGAAAAATCCGAGAGGATTGATAAGCTGAAAAAACTTGGATAAACAAAAGGGATCACCTCAAAACGGTGATTCCTTTTTGTTTCTTATGGATTTAGATCCAGCACATAGCTGGTACCTTTTTCTGTTTCCTGATATGGTACAAAGCCCTGGGATCCAAAGCATTTGCGCGATGCTGCATTGTAGTGGTAAATTTGATCCACATACAGCTTGTCATAACCAAGCGTCCGCCCGCGCTGAATCAGTATAGCGACAACCTTGCGGCCAATACCCTTTCCGCGGCAGGCGGGATCGCCGATCACAATGGGCATGTCCTGCTGCCAGAAGGTCACATCGCCAACGGGCTGCCAATGATCGTTTGAAAAAACTTCAATCCAGTACAGCTCGCCCTGCTGATGAAGGTAAGTATACATCCGTTGCAGCTTTTCCATGGTATAGGGCTGGCGCACGCCGTCCACCAGGTATACCAGCCCGGGATCCAGATACCAGTCCAGCGCAAAGGCAAACACCCCGTCGTATTTGCGAAGCCGAAGGGTGTCGCTGACGGCAATCAGCTCCGGCTGCTCGATTCCCGGGATGGGCATGAGAGAGCTTCCTCCTCTTGGTCCGCGTCGATGGTGCGAAAGCCCGCCGCACGGCTGAGACGGTTCATAATGGCCAGGCCAAGTCCCTCGGCAGGCAGCACCTCGCTGAACATCCGGCCGGTTCCCTGCTCATCCAGCTGGCGAAGCACCGCAAACAGCCGGTGACTGACCGTTTCCGGCTCCGCCATCCGGCCGATGGAGAGAACCTCCATCCCGCTGTAGGCGGCAAGATGCTCTTCAAAGGCCAGAATGCAGGCCGTTTGCCCATCGGCAATTGCGGCGCTGTACAGCCGCCTGCACACATGCTGCACCTTTTCCTGCGTGCCCTTCACCATGGTCAGCACACCGCCGGGCGCGTAATGCTTGTACATCATGCCGGGGGAGAGGGCCTTTTCGCCCGCCTGCAGGGGGCGCAGCACGCTGTCGGCAACGCGCACCTCGGGCAGCACCTCCAAAAGCATTTCCGGCGTTACGCCGCCGGGACGAAGCACCGTGGGAAGATCGCCCGAAAGGCTGATGACCGTGCTTTCCAACCCCACCTGGCATTCGCCGCCGTCCAGAATGATGGGCAGCTTTCCATTGAGATCATGGTAGACATGCAGGGCTGTGGTTGGGCTGGGCTTGCCGGAGGTATTGGCGCTGGGCGCGGCGATGGGCAGGCCGCATTCGTGCAGCAGCGCCTGCGCCACAGGGTGCGAGGGCACGCGCACGGCCACGGTATCCAGCCCGGCCGTTACCACATCGGGCACAATGGGCCTGCGGGGCAGGATGATGGTCAGGGGGCCGGGGCAGAAGCGCGCGGCCAGCGCACGCGCGGTATCGCTGATTTCACACAGCGGGGCCGCATCCTCCAGCCGGGCCACATGCACAATCAGCGGATTATCCGCCGGACGGCCCTTGGCGGCGAAGATTTTACGCACGGCGGCTTCATCCAGCGCGTTTGCGCCCAGCCCGTATACCGTTTCGGTGGGAATGCCCACCAGCTCGCCGCTTTGCAGGGCAAGCGCGGCCTCGTGGATGGCCTGCGGCGTGGGCGGAAGAACTCTGGTATTCATATGCAACACCTTCCTGCGTGAATGGAATATGGCAGGGAAAGCCGCGTTACAGCTAAGACTGTCGATAAACTCTCTGGGAGGTGGGGCCGCAGCCCTCCGACTCTTGTTCCGAGCCCAGCGACATGTGCGGTGGGCTCGGAAAGCCGCGTTACAGCTGCTTGAGCTTTTCCGCCTGCTCGGCCATGGCCAGAGCGTCGATAATCTCGTCCAGATCGCCATCGAGGATGGCGTCGATCTGGTAAAGGGTTAGCCCGATGCGGTGATCGGTGACGCGCCCCTGCGGAAAATTGTAGGTGCGGATGCGCTCCGAACGGTCGCCGGTGCCGATCTGTCCGCGGCGGTTGGCGGCATAGGCGCTGTCCTGCTCCTCGCGGTATTGATCGTACAGGCGGCTTTTGAGAATGCGCATGCATGTTTCGCGGTTCTGGATCTGGCTGCGCTCGTTCTGGCACTGCACAACGATGCCCGTGGGCAGATGGGTGATGCGGACGGCGGAATCCGTGCGGTTTACATGCTGCCCGCCCGCGCCGCCCGAACGGTAGGTGTCGATGCGCAGATCCTTGGGATCGATGGTTACGTCCACATCCTCCACCTCCGGCAAAACGGCCACGGTACAGGTGGAGGTATGGATGCGTCCTCCCGCCTCGGTGGTGGGTACGCGCTGCACACGGTGCACGCCGCTTTCATATTTCATGCGGCTGAACGCGCCGTTGCCAATCAGCCGGAAAACGGCTTCCTTTACGCCGCCAAGCTCCGTCATGCTGTAGCTGACCGGCTCCACCCGGAAACGGTGGCGCTCCGCATAGCGCGTATACATGCGCAGCAGGCGTTCGCCAAACAGGGCGGCCTCATCACCGCCGGCCCCCTGACGGATTTCCATGACCACATTGCGGTCGGCGTCCGGATCCCTGGGCAGAAGCAGCAGCTTGAGCGCATCCTCCTGCCGGGCTTTGCTCCGGGCAAGCTCGTCAAGCTCCAGGGCGGCCAGCTCGGCCATTTCGGGCTGATCGAGCATTTCCCGGGCTTCCTCCATGTCTTTCAGGGTTTTCTGATAGGCGCGGTAGGCCGTAACGGCAGGCTCCAGAGACGCGTGCTCCTTGAGCAGCTTTTGCCACAGCGCCTGGTCGGCGATGATCTCCGGCTGGCTGACCGCCACGCTCAGCTCCTCGTAGCGGCCAACCATCCAGTCAAATTTTTCAAACATGGCTTTCACTCCTTCGGCAGGCGCTGACCACGCGCGCCACGCCATAGAGATCGTTGATGATTTGCACATTGCAAAGCCCTGCCGCCTCAAACAGCGAGGCGACGGCCGGCGCTTGCCCCATGCCGGTTTCCACGGCAATCAGCCCGCCGGGCAGCAGATGGGAGGGTGCCTCCTGCGCAATGCGGCGGTAAAAATCCAGCCCGTCCTGCCCTCCGTCCAGCGCCATCCGGGGCTCGTACAGCACCTCCTGCTGGAGAGAGGCGCAATCCTGCGTGGGGATATAGGGGGGATTGGACAGGATGAGGTCAAAGCGCTCGCTGCCCAGCGGCTGCCATAGATCGCCCTGTACAAAGCGGATGTCCGCGCCGTTTCGTTCCGCATTGGCGGCGGCAACCTGCAGCGCTTCCGCGCTGAGATCGGCGGCCGTCACCTGCGCATGGGGACAAACGTGCTTCAGGGCAACGGCAATGGCGCCGCTTCCCGTGCACAGATCCAGCGCCCGGGGCCGGGTAAGGCCGCGCAGATGGGCAATGCCGTGCTCGCAGAGCGTTTCCGTCTCCTGCCGGGGGATGAGCACGCGGCTGTCCACCTGAAAATCCAGCCCGTAAAAGCACTGGGTGCCCAGCAGGTACTGCAGGGGCTTTCGCTGAACGCGCGAAAGCAGGAGCCACGAAAAACGCTGCTCCTGCTCAGGGGTAAGGGCGGTTGCGCCCTGTATGAGCATGCTCATGCGGTCAAGGCCGGTCAGGTGGGCCAGCATCAGCTCCGCATCCATGCGGGGATCCGGTATGCCCGCGGCTTCAAACGCCCTTTGAGCCTGCCCAATGGCTTGCTTGATGGTCATTCGTTTTCGGCGGCCTCTTCCCGGGCCGTTTCGGGCACATAGCCGGGATCGGTCACCCGGTAATCGCGGATGATGGTGTAGCCCTCGCTGGTAACAGGGCAGCCCTTGGGCAATCCGTACAGCGCCACGTTCATGGATACGATGGCTACCTCCAGCATTTCACTGGTGGGCTGCTTGGTGGTCAGCCGCTGCATCTGCATGCCGGGCCAGCGCAGGATCCGGGCAAGCTTGCCATCGGCATGGGCCAGGCCCTTGAGCACCTCATAGCTGATGCCGGCCACCAAGGGCAGCAGCAGCAGGCGGCTGCCCAGACGCAGAAAATAGTTGGTGCCCTGATAGCCAACCAGCGTAAAGAGCACAATGGAAATGACAAACACAATCAGCAGAAAGCTGGTGCCGCAGCGGGGATGCAATGTGGTAAACTGCTGCGCGTTTTCGGGCGTGAGGGGCAGATTGTGCTCGTTGCAGTACACGGTTTTGTGCTCCGCGCCGTGGTAGGCAAAGGTGCGGCGCACATCCGGCACGGTGGCGCAGAACAGGATGTAGGCAATCAGGATGCCGATGCGCACCAGGCCGCTGAGCAGGTTGATCAGCCAGTTCTGGGAGGGATCGGGCATAAGCACCTTGAGGCCGCGCGCCGCCAGCTCGGGAATGACAAAAAACAGTCCCAGCGAAAGCACAACGGCCAGCACGATGGCGGTGCCCATCACGATTTTGTCAATGCCCTTGCCCAGCTTTTTGGACAGCCATTTTTCAAATTTGGTGGGTTCCTCATCCATGATTCCCAGCATATCGGTGCTGTCCTGCAGGGTGGACATGCCCATGGAGAGCATGGTAACAAAATTGACCACGCCACGCACAATGGGCCAGCTCATCCACTTGTGCTTTTGAGACGGGGCGACATAGGCTTTTCGTTTGGTCACAATATCGCCGTTGGCCCGGCGTACGGATATGGCGATGGCGTCCGGCGCTTTCATCATCACGCCTTCCATCACAGCCTGGCCGCCAATATCCGGGCGGCGGCAGGCGGTAGCATTGCTTTTGCTCATTGGTGCTGCTTCCTTTCTCCTGCGCCTTCAGGGGGAGCACAGGTATACAAATACAATTCTTTCGACATTAACAGCCGCTTTCCTGCCGAAGGTGCGCCGGATAGATGTGGAAAGCAATCAAAAAGAGCGCCACCTGGCGCTCTTTTGAATGGCTTATTCCATGTTGAAACGCTTTTTGAAGCGGTCAACGCGTCCGCCGGTATCGACCAGCTTCTGCTTGCCGGTGAAGAAGGGGTGACACTTGGAGCAAATTTCAACCTTCAGCTCGCCCTTCACGGAACCCGTCTCAAACGTCTCACCGCATACGCAACGGACGATGGACTTGCCATATTTGGGATGGATCTTTTCTTTCACGCATTCTCACCTCTTTTGCGCATGCTGTGGGTTCATCTAAAACCGCACGAAAGATTATAGCATAGTCGGAATGGTTTTGCAAGGGCTTTTTTACATTTCGCGCGGGTTGGAAAAGCGAGGGTTATTCCAGAATGTTGGAGGTAATAAAGTCCACGCCGCAGTCAATCACGCGCTGAGCATCCTCGAGGGTATCCACGGTCCACACATTTACTTTCAGGCCAGCGGCGTGCAGCTCGGAAACCAGTTCGGCGGTTACGGCGGTGTGGAGAATATCCAGATCGAGCCGGTATTTTTTCAGCGTGTCCACCAGCCATTCGGTTTGCTTGCTGATCAGGAATTGTGCGCTTTGCTCGGGCAGGCGATCGCGCAGGCAGATCATGTTGGGCAGATCGAAGGAGATAAAGGTTGTGTGCTCCAGCCAGCCTGCTTCGCGGATGATATCGATGATCTGATAGAGATCCTCGGGCTGGAAGTGGTTTTTAAGCTCCAGCACGGCTTCCTTGCCGCATTTTTTGCAAATGCCGATGTATTCGGCCAGGGAGGGCATGATCAGATCCCGGCGTCCCTTTTTGCCGTCCTTATCCACCAGACGGATGGAGCGCAGGGTTTCGTAGGTGGTTCGCTCCACAATCATCTCATCGCCGGCAACGCGTTTGGTGTTGTCATCGTGAATGATGATGAACCGGCCGTCCACGGTGCGGTGCACGTCCGTCTCGATACCGTAGTAGGAACGGTTGGCAGCGGCGATAAAGGCGGAGCCGGTGTTTTCCAGCTCCAAGCCGCTCAGGCCGCGGTGGGCTATCATCCTGACATTGGCGGCATTTAGATGAATGGTATCGTACATTTTTGTTTCCTCCTTCGCTTGGATGTGCTTATCATAGCACGTACGCGGCGGGTTTGCAATCAGGCGCGCAGCAGATCATCCACGTTTTTTACCAGGCTGTCGATCTCCTCCTCGGTGTTGTAGATGCCAACGCTGGCCCGGCAGGCGCCTGTGTGCAGGCTGCCCATCCACTGATGAATGCTGGGCGCGCAGTGGAGCCCCGCGCGCAGGGCAAAGCCGCGCTTGTTGAGCGCGTCGCACAGGGCGCCCCCGTCCATTTCGGACGGCACAAAGCTTACCACGCCTACCTTGGGGGCGTATGGATGCCCCAGTAGCCGCACGCCCTGCAAATTGGCAAGCTGCATGCGCATGCGCTGCGCCAGATGATTTTCGTACTGCTCGATCTCTTCCCGATGGGCAAACGCAAACCGGGCGCCCACCATCAACCCGGCGATGCCCGGCAGATTGAGCGTGCCGCTTTCATAGCGGTCCGGCAGCTGGACGGGCTGCAGCATGCTCTCGCTCTGCGATCCCGTGCCGCCCAGCACCAGCGGGCGCGGAAGCATCCCCCGGCCCAAAACCAGCACGCCCACGCCCTGCGGCCCCAGAAGCCCCTTGTGCCCGGGCAGGGCGATCATGTCCGCGCCCAGGCTTTGCAGCGATACGTCCAATATGCCCGCCGTTTGCGCAGCGTCCACCAGCAGGGGAATGCCATAGGGCCTGAGCACATCCGCAATCTGGCGCACGGGCTGGATAATTCCCGTTACGTTGCTGGCGTGGCAGATAACGCACAGCGCCGTTTTGGGGGTGATGGCCGCGCGCAGCCCCTCCGGCGTAACCAGCCCCAGGCTGTCCGGCACAAGGGTGCGCACGCGGATGCTTCCCTCCGCCTCCAGGGCTTTGAGCACGCGCATTACGGCGTTGTGCTCGGCGTGGGAGCAGATCACCTCATCCCCCTGGCATAGCGTACCGCGTATGGCAAGGTTGAGCGCCTCCGTGCAGGAGGCGGTAAATGCAACATGCTCCGCATCCGGCGCGCCAAAATGCTGCGCCATAAGCTCCCGGCAGTTTTGCACAATGCGTCCCGCGCAAAGCGACAGGGTGTGTCCCGAGCGTCCGGGGTTTGCGCCCAGCTTTTGCAGCGTGCCCGCCATGGCGCGCACCACTGCGGGTGGCTTTGGAAACGATGTGGCAGCGTTATCCAGATAGATCATCCCTGATTCCTCCCCCTCAGCGGCTCACAGGCGGCCGCGCCTTACGTATACTGTATGAGGGAGGAAGGGGGAAATGAACGCATGCAAAATGAAGTTTTCGGTATCGCATCGTTTCGTTCGCGCCAGCAGGTGCTCAAGTTTGAAGGAGCGCTTCGCCGCGCGGGCGTGCGGGTGGAGGTGATCACCACGCCCAGGGATGTGGCCGTTGGCTGCGGACTGAGCATCCGGTTTGAGCTGAGCGAGCAGGGCAGGGTGATGGAGGTGTACCGGCAATTGCATCCATCCAACCTGATCGGGTTTTACCGCGTGGAGCGGATGGAGGGGCAAAGAACGCTCACCCGGCCGCTCACGTATTGACAGCCTTCTCCGCGGGCGTTATGCTTTGCGGAGCTTTTTCTTTGCCGGATTGAAACCTTTTGCCCATCCTGTGATTCTAATAGACGGAATCAACGTTGAAACCAAAGCACACACGAAAGGATACGCATCCGATGGACAAGCAGACCTTTACAGAACTGGTCAGACAGAATGAGCGCAGGCTCTACTGCGTGGCCATGAGCTATACGGGCAATGCGCCCGATGCGGCGGACGCCGTGCAGGAGGCGCTCCTGCGCGCCTGGGCCAGGCGAGGCACGCTGCGGGAGGAGCGGCTGTTTTCCACCTGGCTGATGCGGATTGTCATTAACGAATGCAAAACGCTTTTGCGAAAGCGCAGGCGCATGATCCCGCTTGAACAGCTGCCGGAACAGGCTTTTCAGATGCCGGCGGACGCGGATGGCAATCTGTACGCCGCTCTGTTCAGCCTGCCGGAAAAATACCGCGTGCCGCTTGTGCTAAGTGCGCTGGAGGGTTATACGCTTTCGGAAATTGCGCAAATGCTTCATCTGCCGGTAAATACGGTGAAAACGCGCGTATCCCGCGCCAGACATCAGCTTAGACAGGAGGTGGCTGACGATGCGCAATAAACAGCTGGATCGTGCCTTTGGCCCAACGCCGGATCTGTTTACCCGCCGGATCGATCAAACCCTCCAGGGCCTGAAGGAGGAAAAGAGCATGAAACGGTTTTCCATACGCGTGGCTCTGATCGCAGCGCTTCTTCTTGCGCTGCTGGGCGGCATTGCCTACGCGCTGATCTCACAGGGGTTGGAATGGTACTACAACAACCGCTTTCTGGCGTATCAGGAATATCAGCCGGAAAAGCACGAGGCGATTCTCCATCATCTGCAGGCGGTTGCGCATCAGCAGCTCCCGGAGGATGCGCTGGTTGATGTGGAGGTGCGCGAGGCCTCCTGGGCAGCGGAGCAGAAGGTGCTGGTCATTTCTCTGGCAGCCGTGCCCAAGGACGCACAGCGGTTTGAACTGCATCCCCAATGGAATCTGGACGCGGACGGTGGCTATGTGGGCGCGGATGCGCTGGATTCGTATGCGGATGATCCCGATGCGCGGGCCGAGCATTGGCTGTGGACCGAAAGAGGCTTTGGCCCGATCGACGAGGCCATGCAGGATCCCACCCGGCAGCTGATTCTGTTTGACGCTCCCACCGCCTGCCTGCGCATGGCGGGCAGGGAGATGTCCATGGCTTTGTCCTCCTGCAGCATGGACGGCTATGTGAGCGAATCGGGCGAGGTGATGACGGTGCTGGAGATCGCCCTGGACTGGCTGGATCCGGCATATGATGAAGGACTGCTTGAAAAAATGCGGGAAGAGCCCCAGCATACCGGCCTGTTTCAGGAACGCCTCCACGAGGCACAGGAGCTGCGCAGCCTTGTACAAAGCAGCGGCGGCAGGGTGGCGATCAGCGTTCCCTACACCGTAACCATTTACTCGCCCGATGACCTTCAGATGCATAACAGTGCCCGCCAAAATACAATTTCGTTTGAAATGGAAATTCGATAATCAATAGCCCCCGGAACGGCCAATCAGGCCGTTCCGGGAAATATGCCTTTTTTGAATTTTTTGCATTTTTGGGTTTCAACTTTGCTGCAACTGAGGTATACTATTATTGTCCTTTCACCAGGGCCAAGCGTGCGCGTAAGGCTGAGGGGGAGGGTCGAAAATTCAGCTCCGGGTTGAGGATGCGGGCAGACGCCTTCATCCAAGATGAGGAAGGAGGATCTGCCATGCGCAGAAATGATGATGGAAAATCGTAGGCGGCCGGTACAATGCGGCATTGCCTGCGGTTCTTATTTTTACACCGGAAAAGAGGGGTTCCTGTGGAACGGATGGGCTTTATCGGCATTATCATCGAGGATCGAAGCGCTGCCCGTGCGGTGAACGAGATCCTGTCCGCCTTCGGGCAGCTGATCCGCGGCCGGATGGGCGTGCCGGATCATCAAACGGGCGATGCCGTCATCGGCGTTATCGTGAAGGGAACCAACGAACAGCTGGGCGCTCTGACAGGGCGGTTGGGAAACCTGAAGGGCGTGCAGGTGAAAAGCGCGCTCGCCTCGCCCAAGGCAGGCGCAGAACAAACGAAAGGATGAATGACTGTATGAAAAAGGTTTTTTCTCTGTTGCTGGCACTTTGTATGATGTTTACGCTCTCCACCGCTTTTGCCCAGCCCGTTGCCCGGGTGGCGGGCATGAAGGGCCCCACCGCCATGGGCATGGTAAAGATGATGCAGGACGACGCAGGCGAAGCCTACGACTTTAGCGTTATCGTCGCCATTGATGAAATCAACACCAAGCTGGTCAAGGGTGAGCTGGATATTGCCGCCGTGCCCGCCAATGTGGCCTCCGTGCTGTACAACAAAACCCAGGGCAAAATTCAGGTGCTGGCCATCAATACGCTGGGCGTGCTGTACATGGTGGAAAACGGCGACTCCGTCCAGACCATCGATGATCTGCGCGGCCGCACCATCTATTCCGCCGGCAAGGGCGCCACTCCGGAGTATGCGCTCAACTATGTGCTCAGCGTCAACGGCATTGATCCCGCCAGCGATGTAACCATCGAGTTCAAGAGCGAGCAGGCCGAATGCCTGAGCGCGCTGCTGGCCACCCCCGGCTCCGTTGCCATGATGCCCCAGCCCTTTGTGACCACTGCCCAGGCCAAGGCCGAGGGAATCCGCGTGGCGCTGGACATGAACGAGGAATGGGCCCGTGTGCAGGAGGGGGCGGAAAACCCCAGCGCCATGATTACAGGCGTGGTGGTTGCCCGCAGCGAATTTGTCCAGAGCCAGCCCGAAGCGGTGAACGCCTTCCTGGACAGCTACAAGGTCTCCGTTGCGTTTACCAACGAGCATGTGGAGGAGGCCGCCGCCATCATCGCAGCCTATGATATCATCCCCGAGGGCGTAGCCAAAAAGGCCGTTCCCCATTGCAGCATCGTCTGCATCGAAGGCGCCGAAATGCAGACCAAGCTGGCCGGTTACCTGAACGTGCTGTTTGAGCAGAACCCCGCTGCCGTAGGCGGCGCCTTGCCCAATGACGACTTCTATTACCAGCGCTGAAAAAGCAAAGCGCAGGCTGCCCGTGTGGGCGGTGATCTTCTGGCTGCTTGTCTGGGAGATTGCTGCCCGCTGGGTGGCCGATCCCATTTTTCTGGCATCGCCGCTTCAGGCGCTCGGACGGCTTTGCCAGCTGATTCCGCAGGCGGAATTCTGGAAAAGCGTGCTGTTTTCGGTGGGACATATTCTGCTGGGCTTTGCGTTAAGCGCCGTGCTGGGCATTGCGCTGGCGGCGCTTTCGTACCGTTTTCGGCCGGTCAGGGAGCTGCTGTCGCCGGTAACCGCCGCGGTCAAGGCCGTGCCGGTGGCCTCGTTTGTCATTCTGGTGCTTTTGTGGCTGCCCAGCCGCCAGCTTTCCATCGTTATCAGCCTGCTGATCGGCTTTCCGGTAATCTATGCCAATGTGCTTACCGGTCTGGACAGCACCGATCCCAGGCTGATTGAAATGGCCCGGGTGTTCCGGGTACCGTTCTGGAAGCAGCTGCGGGCCATCTATCTGTACGAGGTATTGCCCTTTCTGCGTACGGGGCTTTCCGTGGCGATTGGCCTGTGCTGGAAAAGCGGCGTGGCGGCCGAGGTGATCGGCGTGCCCAGGGGCTCCATCGGCGAAAAGCTGTACCAGTCCAAAATCTATCTGGAAACGGCGGATCTGTTTTGCTGGACGCTGGTCATCGTGCTGCTGAGCATTGGGTGCGAAAAGCTGCTCAAGCTGCTTTTGAGCCAATTGGAAAAGGGGGCGGCCGCATGCTGGAAGCGATCCAACTAAGCAAGTCCTTTGACGGAAGGCCTGTGCTGGTCAATGTATCCCTCCGGCTGAAAAAGGGCGGCCACTACTGCCTGATGGGCGCCTCCGGCAGCGGCAAAACCACGCTGGTCAATCTGTTTCTGGGGCTGATCCGGCCGGATAGCGGCAGCATCCGCCGTGCGCCGGATCTCCGCATGAGCGCGGTGTTTCAGGAGGACCGCCTGCTGGAGCAAATGACCGCCGCGGCCAATGTGGCGCTGGTGAGCAAAGAGCCCGGCAGCGTGATCGAACGCCTGCTTTTGCGGCTTGGCATCGCGCCCGAAAGCCTGCCGCAGCCCGTATCCACCTATTCCGGCGGGATGAAACGCCGCGTGGCGCTGGCGCGCGCGCTGCTTTCATGCTACGATGTGCTGTTTCTGGATGAACCCTACAAGGGGCTGGACGCTCAAACGCGCGCCCTGGCCATGCAGATTGTTCGCGAATACACCAAAGAGAAAACGGTGCTTTTGATTACCCACGATCCGGCCGAGGCGGAGGGATACATTCCGCTACAGCTGAAATAAGCCTTCCGATTGCATTTCGGAAGGCTTATTTCGTTAGACATTCAGTTCCATAAAGGTGCGGAAGGGTTTCATGCCCATGGCCTCGTAAAAGCGCCTGGCGCTTTCGTTAAAGCCCCACACATCCAGCTCGATGCGCGAATATCCGTTTTTCCGGGCAAGTCCGCGCAGGCCTTCCATCAGCCTGCGGCCAATGCCCATGCGGTGATGGCTGTCCTCCACACAAAACTCCTCGACGTGCACAAACCTGCGCTCGTTCATATAGGGGTTAGCGGAACGGTTGACATACTGTACCAGCACATAGCCAACCGGCTCGCCGTTGATCTCCGCCAGCAGCAGCGCGCAGTTTTTGGCGATCGCATATTCGGCAAAGGCCTCCTCCCCGCTGAAGGGACGGAACAGGTCGGGCCGGCCGTTTACATGCAGCTGGTGGATTTGGTGTTTCAGGGCGGCAATGCGTGCAAGCTCTTCAAGCCCGGCTTCGCGGATGATGACCGGCGGCTTTTCGCCGGGATGGAGCAGCGCGTACTGATACGTATCCTTCCAGATGGGATTTCCCTGCTCATCCTTCCAGAAGAAAACGTTCTGATGCAGATGCGCTTCCCGCACAAAGCCAAGCCGCTCCAGAAGCTTCCAGGAGGCGGTGTTCTGCGGATCGCACTCCGACCAGATGCGGTGAACGCCGCGGGCAAAGGCGTCCTCAATCAGCGCCCGGCAGGCCTCCGCGGCATAACCCCTGTGCCAGGCGTCTCTGGCCAGCACGTAGCCCAGCTCCACGGTATGCATTTCATCCTCGCGGAAATACACGTTGCCGATGTACCGGTGATCCTGCTTCGTTTCCAGCGCGATAAAGGCATCGTTGCCAATGCGTGCAGCCAATGCCTGGCGGGCCTCCTCCCCGCTCATGGCGCGGTAGGGCTCAAAGCGTACCACCTCGGCATCGCCAAAGCAGCGGCAAAAATCCGCCCAATCCTCCGCACGGTGGGAACGAAGAATCAGCCGTTCGGTTTCTCTTGTTCGATCCATGGCGAGTAGCTCTCCTCCTCCAGCAGCTCCTCGATGCGGCCGTCCGTTACCCGGACAAGCTCATTGCGTACCTGCTCGCTGTCCGCCGCCTTCACGCTTAGCTCAAAGGCCACGGCAGCGGTAAACTCCGTGCTTTCCATGCGCACAGGCAGGCTTTTCAGCGTATGCTGCACCTTGTCCCACAGGGGATAGGCCACCTCAAACATCCATTTCTCAGTAGGGTGCATCTGGCACACCTGCGCGGCGTTGAGCGCAATGGCACAGCCGTGGGAATAGGCGCGCACCAGCCCGCCGGCGCCCAGCAGCACGCCGCCAAAATAGCGGGTAACCACCACGGCGCAATCCACCACGCCGCGCGCCTTCATCACCTCAATGATGGGCATGCCGGCGGTACCGCCGGGTTCGCCGTCATCGCTGTAGCGCATGATGCCCGCGTTCTGGCCGATGATATAGGCATAGCAGTTGTGCGTGGCATCCTTGTGCCGGGTACGGATACGGTCGAGAAAGGCAAGCGCTTCCTCGACCGTTTTCACAGGCGCCGCATACCCGATGAAGCGGCTTTTGTTGATCACCACTTCATCATGGGCTTCCTGAAGCAGCGTTTTGTAGGGTTTCATCATGCGTTAAGCATCAGGCGGCAATAGCCCTTCTTGCCCTTGCGAAGCATCAGGCCGTCCGCGCCGATCATTTCAGCGGTAATGGTAAAGTCGATATCGCTTACCTTTTCCTCGTTAACGGCCACAGCGCCGCTTTCCACCATCTTGCGGGCTTCGCCGCGGCTTTTGCACAGGCCGCAGCTGGCCAGCAGGGTGGTAATGCGTCCGTCCTGGGCAAGCTCGCCGGCGGAAAGGGCAAAGGTGGGCACGTTCTGGCTGGCGCCGCCGCCCGCAAACAGCGCGGACGCGGCCTCGGCAGCCTTTTTGGCTTCCTCCTCGCCGTGAATCATCCTGGTAATTTCAAAGGCCAGCACCTTCTTGGCCTCGTTGATCTCCGCGCCCTCCAGCGCACCCAGACGGCGCACCTCGTCCATGGGCAGGAAGGTAAGCAGCGCCAGGAAGCGCTCCACATCCTGATCGGCCACGTTGCGCCAGTACTGGTAGAACTCGTAGGGGCTGGTGCGGTTGGGATCCAGCCACAGCGCGCCCTTCTCGGTTTTGCCCATCTTTTTGCCGTCGTGGGTCATGATCAGCTTGCAGGTAAGCGCAAAGGCGTCCTCCTGCTCCTTGCGGCGGATCAGATCCGCACCGGCCAGCATGTTGGACCACTGATCGTCGCCGCCAATCTGCAGGCGGCAGCCGTGGGTTTTGAACAGCTGCAGGAAATCGTAGCTCTGCATGATCATGTAGTTGAATTCCAGGAAGGTCAGGCCCGTTTCCATGCGGCGCTTGTAGCATTCGGCGGTCAGCATGCGGTTTACGCTGAAATGCGCGCCGATCTCACGCAGAAAATCCACATAGTTCAGGTTAAGCAGCCAGTCGCCGTTGTTGACCATGGTGGCCTTGCCCTCGCCAAACTCCATAAAGCGGCTCAGCTGCTTCTGGATGGCGGCAACATTGCTTGCGATGGTTTCCTTGGTAAGCATCTTGCGCATGTCGGTTTTTCCGCTGGGATCGCCGATCATGGCGGTGCCGCCGCCGCACAGGATGATGGGGCGGTGTCCAGCCTTTTGCAGGTGGCTGGCCATGATGATGGGCATAAAGTGGCCCACATGCAGGCTGTCCGCCGTGGGGTCGATGCCCAGGTAGAAGGTGATCGGCCCCTTGTCCATGGCCTTGTAGAGATCCTCTTCAAAGGTGGTTTGCGCGATAAAGCCGCGCTCCTTGAGCATATCCAATACGTGCATTGTCAACATCCTTTCACGGTTTCACGTTTGTTACAGGGATTCTTCAAACAGCCTTCTCAGCCTGCCCATGCCCTCCCGGATCTGCTCGGGCGTGGAGTTGGAAAAATTGAGGCGCAGGGTATGATGATGGCCACCGCATGGGTAGAAATGCGTGCCGGGCACATAGGCCACGTTGGCCTCTACCGCCCTGTCAAACAGCCTGGTGGCGTTAAAGCCCTCCGGCATCTCCACCCAGATAAACAGACCGCCCTCGGGCCGGGTAAAGCTTGTGCCCCTGGGGAAGGCCTCCAGCTCCTGAAGCATCAGATCCATCTTTTCGCGGTAGGCCGGCAGGATGCTCTGGATATGGGGTTCAAGCAGCCCACGGCGCAAAAACTGGTCCACAATGGCCTGATTCAGGTTGGGCGTATGCAGGTCGGTGCCCTGCTTGCCGATGGTGCACTTGCGCAGAATGTCCTTCTGCGCCACCACATATCCCACGCGCAGGCCGGGGCTGATGATTTTGGAAAAGCTGCCCATGTACGCAACATGCCCGGTGGTATCAAAGCTTTTGATGGTGGGCAGATGCTCTCCTGTATAGCGCAGGTCGCGGTAGGGATCATCCTCCAGAACCAGAAATCCGTATTTGGCCGCCATCTGCGCGATGGGCTTTCTGCGGCCGGCAGCCAGCGTGCGGCCGGACGGGTTTTGGAAGCTGGGAATCACATAGAACAGCTTGGGATGATACTTTTGGACAGCCTCTTCCAGCTTGTCCAGCCTCACGCCGTCCTCGTCGCTTTCCACAGGCACCAGCCTGGCCTGATAGAGGTTGAGCGTTTGCATGTTGCCAAGGAAGGTGGGGCTTTCCACCAGCACGGCGTCGCCGGGGTTGAGGAACGCCTTGAGCAGCAGATCCATGCAGCTGGTGGAGCCGGTGGTGGGCAGCACGCCGTTCAGCTCCAGATCAAAGCCGTACTGATCGCTCAGGTACCGGCTCAGGCTTTCCACAAAGGGCGGGTAGCCCTCGGTGGCGCCGTATTGCAGAATGCGCTTTCCATCCGCCAAAAGCACATCATGCGCAAGCTCTGCGCAAATCGTATCCGGCAGCGCCGCCAGAGAGGGATTTCCGCCTGCAAAGCTGATCATGCCGGGCTTGGCCAGATACTTGAAGATCTCACGAATCGCGCTGCCGGTTACGCCGTCAAAACGGTTGGCAAACGTCAGTCCTTCAGGGATCATCCTATCATCCTCCTTCTCATCAAAAAACCGCCTTCCCCCCGCTTGGGAGGAAGGCGACAGCATCGCGGTACCACTTCCGTTCGGCATGCCGCTGGCATGCCCTCGTACAAGCCCTTTCAGGCCCCTGCGCTGTAAACGGCGCACCGTCGATACGCTACTGCAATCCTTTCACGCTCGGGCTCGGGGAGGTATTCGCCGCTGCCGCCGCCGCCTTCTTCCACCAGCCGAAGGCTCTCTTTGCGCGCGCATGCAGGGGGTACTTGATCCCGTCACAGCCGATAGAGGTATTATAGGGGAGAAAAGGGCGAAAGTCAAGATGAAATCCGTTTGCTTTTTTCCGCGTTTCGGGCTATACTAAGATTTGACACAAGTTTTGTACTGAGGAAGTGGACGCTTTGAAGCTTGGAATCGTAGGTCTCCCCAACGTAGGCAAGAGCACGCTGTTTAATGCCATTACCCGCGCTGGCGCGCAGGCTGCCAATTATCCTTTCTGCACCATTGAGCCCAACACCGGCGTTGTGCCGGTTCCGGATTCCCGGCTGGACGTGCTGGCCGGTATGTACGCACCCAAAAAGGTAACCCCCGCCACGGTGGAGTTTGTGGATATTGCCGGGCTGGTCAAGGGCGCCAGCCGCGGCGAGGGGCTGGGCAACAAGTTTCTTTCCCACATCCGCGAGGTGGACGCCATCGTGCATGTGGTGCGCTGCTTTGAGGATGAAAACATCATCCATGTGGATGGCTCCATCGATCCGGCGCGCGATATCGAGGTGATCCAGCTGGAGCTGATCTTTGCCGATCTGGAAACCGTGGAGCGCCGCGCCGCCAAGGCCATGCAGCTGTACCGCGGCGGCGATAAAAAGCACGCCGTGGAGGCTGAGCTGGCCACCCGGCTCAAGGAGCATCTGGAAGCCGGAAAGCCCGCCCGTACCTTTGCCATGTCGGATGACGAGCGCGAGATTGTGCGCGGCTGGTTCCTGCTGACCGACAAGCCCGTGATTTACGCGGCCAATATCGCCGACAGCGACATCGGCCCTGATATGGACGAGCTGCCCTATGTAAAGGCCGTACGCGAAATCGCCCAAAAGGAAGGCTCGCAGGTGTTTACCGTAAGCACGCAGATCGAGGAAGAAATCGCCCAGATGGAGCCGGAGGAAAAGGAGGAATTCCTCAAGGAGCTGGGCCTGGGCCAGAGCGGCCTGGACCGGCTGATTACCGCCTGCTACTCCCTGCTGGGGCTGATTTCCTTTTTGACTGCCGGCTCCGACGAATGCCGCGCGTGGACCATTGTGAACGGCACCAGGGCCCCGCAGGCCGCAGGCAAAATTCATACCGATTTTGAACGCGGCTTTATCCGCGCGGAGGTTGTCTCCTTTGATGATCTTACCGCCCTTGGCTCCATGGCCGCCTGCCGCGACAAGGGGCTGGTGCGCAGCGAGGGCAAGGATTATGTGATGAAGGACGGCGACATCGTGCTGTTCCGGTTTAACGTGTAACGCAAGGAGGCTGCTCCATGTCAAAACTCTCCTTCTTCTTTAAGCGCCTGGTACGCATGGATTGGAAAGCCATGTGGCAGACCACCGGGCTGCTCAGGGAGCGCAGCGGCAAAAGCCGCCTGTGGCTGCTGTGCGATATGCTCTACTGTGCCCTCAAATACAACGCCGGCTATGTGGATTACAAAATTGCCGAGTTCTACCGTCTGAACGACGCCCAGCGCAAAACGCAGATCACCCGCGGGCTGAGCAACACCATTGTACGCCGCATGAACGACAAGGCGTACTGGTATCTGTTTGATGACAAGGCCACCTTCA
>JAEDGL010000223.1 GCA_016297535.1 Clostridia bacterium
CTACAACCCTTCGGTTAACAGCCGAATGCTCTGCCATTGAGCTACTGAGGAATATATGAAATGCGGCAGCGACCTACTCTCCCGGGCCGTCTCCAGCCAAGTACCATCGGCGTGCTGAGGCTTAACTTCTGTGTTCGGAATGGGAACAGGTGGAACCCTCAGGCCATTACCACCGCAATGGGTGAACAATGTGTAGTGCTGTCATTTGACAACGGGTATATATATTCTCCCTTTTTCTCTGAACTCCTTCCGATTTTCAAAAATTTTTCTTTTTTCTCAGGTTTTTTTCATGCCATATGCAAGCTCCTTTCAAGCAGGCATTCAGGGTCTTTGGTAGACTGAAAACAGGAGGGTTGAACATGAACAAATCGCCCATGCGCTGGATTCTGAGCCAGAGCCGAGCCGCTGTCAGCCTGCTGGCAACCACCATTCTCAAAGCCTTTACCGATTTCGCTGCGGGCACTTCCCCGGGATCGCTGCAACAGCTTTGGCTTTTGTCTGCTGTGGTCATTGTCGCCGGAGGCTTTTTCCTGATCCTGGACGCCTTCTGCAACCGTATCGTGGTGGCCCGTACTGAGCGTAAAATCCGCACAGATCTGATGCATGTACCCACCCGCTGCGACCTGCTGGATCTGGAAGGCATGCACGAAGGCGAGCTGATCACCCGCCTGACCAGCGATACAGAAGCGGCTGCGCAGTGCGCACCACGGCTGATCTCCAGCCTGCTGGGCGGCTGTATGTGCGCAATGGCTGCGTTTTTTTACATGCACTCCCTGAGCTGGCAGCTTACGCTGGCCATCACCGTAGCGGTTCCGCTCCTCGCGCTCTGTATTCGCCTGTTTTCGCCCGTGCTGGAAGCCTGATCCCGGGCCGACAAGCGCAGCGAGGAAACCACGCGCGCCCAGATGCTTGACATACTCAGCAGCCTGCCGCTGATTCAGGTGTTCCGCGCCCAGCCATTTGTGATGCGCCGCTTTCTCCAACAGCATCACGTAAAGCTGCAAACAAGCGGCAGGCTCGGTTTGTGCGAAGGCCTGTTCCAATTTCTCAATTCCACTCTCGGCACCCTCACATTCCCGCTCTCCATGGGACTTGGCGCGTAGCTCACGGTACAGGGTGAACTGACCATCGGCAGCATGATCGCCGTCATCAATCTGCTCAATCATGTTACCTGGCCTTTACCCCATATTTCTGCCACCTTTGCCAGCACAAAGCAGGCGTGCGTATCCGCCGAACGAGTGATGACGGTGCTTTCACTTCCGGTGCGCGGTCCAAACCCCTATGCAAGCGCAGCCCCTGATGCACTTGAGCTGCATGAGATTACCTTTGCCTACGCTGGTACTCAGCCCGTGCTTGATGGCATCACGCTTTCCATGGCCAAGGGAGAAATCACTGGCATCTACGGCGTAAGCGGCAGCGGCAAAAGCACGCTGCTCAAAGTTCTCCTTGGTCTTTATTCACCGGTTCAAGGACGCATCTTGCCTGCCACTCTCAAAGCCGCCTATTTGCCCAGCGATCATTCACTGTATGCTGGCACGCTTCGTGAGAATCTGCTGATGGGCGCAGCGGAAGATTCTCAACGCCTGCAGGAATGCATTCGCCTGAGCCACTTGCAGGACTGCATTGCCGGACTGTCCAGGGGGCTGGATACGCCCATGGGTAGCGGCGGGCAGATGCTCAGCAGCGGTCAGGCACAGCGCGTAGCCATCGCCCGCGCGCTTTACCGCGATGCACACCTGCTGGTTCTGGATGAGCCCACATCCGATCTTGATCAGGCTTCCATCGCTGTTCTCAAGGAGACCCTGCGGATTGTGGCACAGGACCGAATCGTGATCGTTGTCAGTCACGATGAAACTTTGCTGGCTGTACACGACCGTCTTTTCAGGCTTGAAGATGGACAACTGCACCTGCAAAAAGGGACGGCTTAAACCGGCCCTTTTGTCTGTTGAAAGATGTTTCTGCAGTTTTCGATAAGAAGGGATAATGCTGGTGGCGTATGCTCCTCGAGCCAGCACAGCACATCTTCCAGCATCTTCTCATTGGACTTTGGAGCGGTCAGGCCTATTTTGGCCGCCATTCGCAGAATATCCTTCCGGCAATCCTGTTCCCTGCGATGATGCTTGCAGTTAGCTATCCAGAGCTTGAGAAGGTGGATTGCCGGATCGTTTCGGGCTTTGAGCTGGTTGGTGGATACACTTGACGGCCGCACACCACCGCTGCAGCACAGATCCGCGATCAAAAAGGGATTGGTCTCATCCAGGCCAACGGAGACGATGTATTTGTCTGGCGCCATGCTGGGCGCATAGTCCGCGTACAGGATTTTCGTGTGTGCTGCCAGTAGATTTGGCAGCTGCAAAATGAATTGGCCAGGATCTGCATCTGCGAGGTCAATCTCCAGATCAATGTCGGAGTATTGATCCGCCGCGTGATTCTTCAGACTGCCGTACAGATGACAACCCGTCACGCCCGGAAGCTGCCGCAGAATTTCCATCAGCTCATTTACCTTGATTCGCGTATCCATTTTAGCTCCTTACGTCTTCTGTAAAATGATATTCTGATTCAAAAATTTTCGATTGATGCAAAAAACACCATGACTTTCATCATGGTGTTAATTGGCTCCCCAGGTAGGACTCGAACCTACAACCCTTCGGTTAACAGCCGAATGC
>JAEDGL010000053.1 GCA_016297535.1 Clostridia bacterium
AAAAGCTCGCTGCGCGATCTTTTCCGACAGAAACTGGCGGAAATGTTTTCGGCAAGGCCGAAAACTCCCCGCCCGCCCGGCAAAGCCGGGCGATACGAACCAGAGTCAGAGGGGCTGCGGCCCCTCTGACAACTCCCTGTAAGATTTTTAGCACCCTCAGCTTGTCGATAAACCCATGGGAGGTGTCGGAGGGCCGCAGCCCTCCGACACTTGTTCCGAACCCAGCGTTCCTCGGCGGAAAAGATCGCCGCAGGCGAGCTTTTTCGATGGCCCAAGGGCCTATTCTGCGGCTTCCTCGGGCTTCTCCCGGGTTTTCCCCTTTCCTTTCATCCGCTTGCGGTACTCCGTTGGTGTTTCCCCGTAATACTTTTTGAAAAAACGGATAAAGCTGCGAACCTCCGAAAAACCGCAGGCGTCGCTAATCTCGTTTACCGTAGCCTGCGTATCCTCCAGCATGGCGCGGGCGTGCTCGCAGCGGTACTGGTTGAGGTAATTGGACAGCGTGTTGCCGGTGGCGGATTTGAACAGGCGGTTCAGATAAATCGGGTTCACGTTTACCGCTTCGCCAATCTCGGTTACGTTGAGGCTGCACATGTAGTTTTCGTGTATACATTTCAGCGCGGCCTCCACGTAATGGTTGCTTTCATCACTGGTTTCCTGCGCAAGGCGGATCAGCGAATGGCACCATTCCTGCAGGGCGGCGTGCACATCCGCAGCCGTTTTGTGCAGCTGCAGCTGCTTCATCACAGCGCCGGCGGAATCCAGCGAAAAGAGAAAACCGTTTTCCGTAAGGCCCGCGCAAACGCGCATCAGAAAGATTGCCGCGCGGGTGGAAAGCTCCTTCAGGCTCAACCGGGCGGGCAGGTAGTGGCCGCACAGCTCCCTGCAGGCGCTTTCCAGCGCCGCCGCATCCTGCGCGATTACCGCGCCGCACACCCTTTGCACAATTTCTTCGGGCAGGCGGGCCGTTTGATTGGGCCGGGCCAGCACCACGGCGTCCTGCAGATGCTCATCCATCATGCGCAGGGTCAGCAGCCGGTCGCGCGCGGCGATGTAGGCGTCGTTCAAAGTGGCGCTGCCCTCGGCGCACAGGCCGATGGAAAACACCACGTCCACCGCCAGAAAGCTTCTGATTGCGTCGTGCATGGTTTCGCACAGGGCTTCCAGCCGGTCGCTCAGGCTGGCGTACTCGGCGGCGTTCACAAGAAACAGAATGCTGCTGCCATCGCCGTAGGTGGAATACACCTCGCCCAGCGCCGCCAGCTGCGTTTGCACATTGCGGCGCACCAGCAGGTACATCTGCCCGTCGAACGCGCCCTCCTTCAGCGCCGCCTGCACCACCGCAAAATACGGGTTTTTCAGCCGGATGCCGCAGCGCTCCATGCTTTCGCGCTTTTCCGAAATGGGTACGGGGGTGCGCAAAAGCTCGCCGATCAGCCGCTCCTGCAGCAGCGGCAGGCCCTCGCGGGTGGTCTGCCGGGCATGGGCCAGTTCCAGCGAGAGGCTATCAAAAATGCGGCAGAGCTGATCCACCTGATCCTCGTCGTTTTCCTCCAGGGGCCATTCGCTGCTCATTTCCTGTACCAGCATGTCCAGCCTGGCAATGCGCTGACGGCAGATGATGCGCGCACTCAGGACGCACAGCAGCATGGCCAGCAGCCAGGCGCCCAGAAAGAAAACCGCTCTGGGCAGGGACAGGCGCAGCATCAGCCCGGAGGGCATCCAATAGGCCGCCTGCACGGAGGTTTCCACGCTGGAGCGGCATATGTGCACCCTTTGCGCCTGCGATACCTCCGCGGAGGAGGCCAGCATAAGCTCCTCCCCCAGCCATACGGCGTAATCGCCCAGCTCCCGATCAGCAAAGGCGGCGGCCGTTTTGGCCAGCGAGCTCAGCGGCTGGCTTACGATGATGTATCCGTTGTTCTGCACGCTGGCTAGGGGCAGCGTGCGGATGAAGCTGAGCACCGTTTTGGGCTCTGTGTACATGTTTTTCTGATAGCTGCGAAGCAGCCAGCGGTCCGGCTGCTTTTTGTTTTCCAGCAGCTGGTTCAGAAAGTCCTGGTCAAGATAGGCCTCATAGCTGGACAGGCCATAATCCGAGGTGAGTATCTTTTCGGATTTGTGAAACAATAGCTCAATGTTCAAATCGCTGCCGGATACCGAGCACAGCACATTATCAAACTCTGATAAAACGCTCAGAGACGGGTTTTTCTGCGAAAGCAGGGTGTTGATGCTGTCCAGCGAGGCCAGATACATGCTTGTGCCCTGAATGCTGGAAAGCTTGTCCTGCACCCGCAGGGCCAGAAGATCCGCTCCGTCGCTCATGCGCTCGCGCAGAGCGATGACGCGCTGGAGGGTCAGAAAACCGTAAACAGCCATCAGCAGGAGCGTTGTCAGCAGGCAGACGATCGAACACACATGCACAAACAGCCTGTTTCGTATTCCCTTTTTCCATTTTTCCAGCCGGATGACACTCATCCCCCTACTGTGAGAAAGTATCTTTTATTATATCTGCCGCCCGTTCTTTCGTCAAGCACGGCAGCCGGGAGGGCGTTTTTGCAGTTTTTGCATGCGTACAACAGGGTCATGCTTGCATCCCGGGGCGGCAAAGGCTATAATGAGAAAGGCGAGAAATTTTTCCTCTTGCGCAAGAAAAACCGCGGCTTGCGCGTTGATTGAAATGAGGCCGCCGCTAAAGTTGGAGGAGCCATGCAGAGAGTGAAACCCAAAATGAACCGTTCGCAGGCCCTGGCCCTGCTGTTTCTGATACTGGTAATCGCCGGTCTGGGCGTATGGATGATTGTGGGATTGTTTGGGCAAAAGCCCGCCACCGCCGTAACCGCATCGCGGCTGCCCTGCCCGTACAGCGAAACCATCCGCCCCTTTGGCGACAGCGTGCTGTATTACGATGGCATGAGCATCCACTGCATGTCTGCCACGGGCAGCGTGCGCTGGTCGTTTCAGATCGGCGCGGATGCGGATTACGCCTGCAACGACCAGACCATTGTGGCCTGGGTAGGCTCCACCATTTTTATTCTGGATCAGAACGGCCAATCCTCCTACAACGACAATCTGGGAGAAACCATCCAGTTTGCCCGCGTGGGCAGGCAGTACATCGCCGCGGTCATCGGGCAGGAATCCGCCCCCCGCCTGCTGGTGAAGGATCATACCGGCGCGCAGATGGACGAGGAGGCCGACGCCTACCGCAACCTGATCCTGCTGGATGTAGGCTTCTACGGCAACGCCGGCCAGTACATGTGGACGCTGGCGCTGGATGTGTACGGCACGGCGGCCAACACCATCCTCAATACCTTTGAGGTGGGCAAGATGAACACGGGCGAGGTGTCGCTGGGCGATTCCATCACCTATGATGTGGTGTACGAAAACGGACTGCTGCGCGTGATCAACACCCGCCAGATGCGCACCTTCAACGACCGCGGCACCGAGGATACCGCCGCAAGCGTTCTGGTGTACGGGTGGTATCACCTTTACAGCGAGGTGCCCGAGCGCGGCAATGCGCTGATGCTGTTTGCCCCCACCTCCCAGGCCGACAGCATGTACGACCTGCGCGAGCTTCGGCTGATCAGCGGCGGCACCGACAAGCGCTACAGCCTGCCCGATACCTGCGTGGGCGCCACGCTGTGGAACAAAAACGTATTCGCCCTGAGCCCCACCGCCCTCTACCGCGCCGGGCAGAACGACAGCCGCTTTACCGCCTACGAGCTGCCCATGGCAAGCCGCGCGACGCAGCTGATGGGCACGCTGAAAAGCGGCAAGGCCATCGTGGCCTGCGGGGACGAGGTGTATGTCATCACCCTGCCGCTGGGCACGGCGAAAAAGTAAGCCCCTCAAGGAGGTTTTGCGTTGAACGTTATCGATATCGCGATTATCGCCATCATCGGCCTGTGCACGCTTTTTGGATTGTACCGCGGCTTTATCCAGTCGGTGCTCAATCTGGGCTGCGGCCTGCTGTCCGTGGTGGGGTCGTTCTGGCTGTTTCCAAAGCTCAGCGACATCCTCAGCTCCAATACCGGCTTTACCAGGTTCATCAGCACCTACACGGATTCGGGTAGCCTTCTGGGCAATCTGGACCTGTCCAGCCTGGCGGTCAATACGCTGAGCGAACAGAACATTGCGCAAATTGTGGAAAAAGCCAATCTGCCCCAGCCGCTGGATACCCTGCTTTCCCACAACCTGGCCCAGCAGGTGTTCAGTCCCCTGGGCGACCTGGCCACCAACGTGGGCGATTATGTCAACCAGACGGTGCTCTCGGTGTGCATCAATGTGCTTTGCTTTCTGCTGTGCTTTCTGATCTGCTTTGTCGTTGCCACCATTGTGGTCAATCTGCTGCGCGCCGTGTTCCGCTTTCCGGTGCTCAAGCATTTCGACTGGCTGCTGGGCGGGGCGTTCGGCCTGCTGCTGGGCGTGGTGCTGTGCTTTGTGGTGTTTACCACGCTGCCGCTGGTGGAAAGCCTGATTCCCATCCAGGAGCTTCGCGCGCTGGTGGATGAAAGCCAGCTGGCGCAGTTTTTCAAAAACGGCAACCTGATTATTTCCATCATGAACCGAAAACTGTAACTCCCAAAAGGGGCCTGCCGCAAGCAACCTGCGGCAGGCCCCTCAGAGCGTCGAAAAAGCTCGCCTGGGGCGATCTTTTCCGCCGGGAATGCACCCTTTGCCTACTCGCCTACGGCTCGCCGGGCGGCAAATGGTGTAAGGAAAGCCTTGCTGCGCAAGGCTTCCGAGCCCAGCGCACAGGTCGCCGGGCTCGGAACAAGAGTCGGAGGGCTGCGGCCCTCCGACACCTCCCAGAGGGTTTATCGACAGCCTGAGGGGCCTGCCGCAAGCAACCTGCGGCAGGCCCCTTTGGATTTCGTTTTCAGCAGCTTTCCCTGGCCAGAATGCTCCGCCTGCGCTCGGCGTCCATCATCCAGTGGTCGGAACGCCAGCGGCGCAGAAGAATCAGCCCGCGGGTCAGCTCGTCCAGCGCAAAGGCGATCCACACGCCGTACAGGTTCAGTCCGCACAGAATGCCCAGCACAAAGCTTCCGCCCACGGAAATCAGCCATCCGCTGGCCTGGTTCACAACCAGCTGATAGCGCACGTCCCCTGCCGCCTGCAACGCGCCGGAGAGCGAGTTGTTCAGCGCCCGGCCGATTTCCACCGCAAAGTCGATAACAATGATGGCCGCGCCAATTTGCAAAATGGCCTCATTATCCGTGAAAAAGCGCAGAAACGGCTGGCGCAGCGCAATCAGCAGCAGCGAGAAAAACGCGTTGGACAAAAGCGCTACCCTGGTGACAATGCGCCGGATGGTTTTGGCCTCGTCATACTTGCCCGCGCCAATGCGGTAGCCAATCATCAGGGTGCTCGCGCTGCCAAAGGACATGCCCACCAGCGCAATGTACTGCACCAGGTTGGACACGTACACCTTGGCGGTCACCATCATCTCGCCGGACATGGAGATGATGGAGGTGGTCACCAGCTGGCACAGCATGTAGGCGATGTTGTTCAGGCCGCCGGGAATGCCAATGGACAGCGCAAGCTTGAGCTCCTCCATGGGGAAGGGCCGAAGTGAGCGCAGCGAAATGCGAATGCCGGAGCGGTGGGCAATCACCGCCACAATCACCAGGCCCACCAGACGGCCAAGCACATTGGCCAGCGCCACGCCGATTACGGGATCGATGGGAATGGGAACGGGCTGGAAAATAAACAGATAGCAGCAGGCAATGTTGACAAGGTTGATGATCAGGTTGATCATCAGCGGCGTATTGGTGCGCCCCATGGAGCGGCAAAGATTGCTCAGCACCATCTCCACCGACTGGATGGCGATCGCGCCTCCGGCAATCTGCATATACAGCCGGGCATAGCCGATGGATTCGGGCTCCAGTTTCATAATGGAAAGGATGGGCCCGGACAGGCACAGGAAGAACAATCCCGCCACCAGCCCCAGCAGCAGGTTGGAAAACAGCGCAATGGAGGAAAGCGTTTCCACCTTGCGGCTGTTGCGCATGCCGATGGCCTGATTGATGCAGGTGATGGTACCTGTGGAAATGGACATGGCCAGCACCTGTACCACCATCAGGTACTGGTTGGCCACGCTGATGGCCGAAACCATGCTGTCCGAAATATGACTCAGAAAGGATACGTTCACCAGCCCTACCGTGCAGCGCAGCAGGTTTTCCATCAGCAGCGGAAACGCCAGCTGCCCCAGTCCTACCGCGCTGGGATCCTCCATTCGGGCTTTGCGGCTGGCCCAGAAAAACTGTGACATTGGTACAAAACCTCTTTTCATTCCAAAGAATGGTAGCCGTTCTCATTTCACAGCGTACAAGAGCACATTATACCACAATTCCATTCCAAAAGAAACCCGTCCCCGCCGCCCGCGAAGCGGGCGGCGGAAACGGGATTCTTAAGGGGCAACGCCCCTTAAGCGGGTTCCAAGGGCAGGGCCCCTGGCGGGGTTCCAGGGGCGGAGCCCCTGGCGTTACTTGAGCAGCTCCTGCGCGGAAGCGGTCAGGCTGGTCAGAAGCGCCCTGGCCTTGGCCTCCTCCCGGTCGTTTACGTTTACATACAGCTTGATCTTGGGCTCGGTGCCGCTGGGGCGCACGCACACAAAGTGTCCGCCCTCCATGGCAAAGTAGAGCACATCGCTTTCGGGATAATCCAGCCTGTTCACCTTGCCCGTAGCCACCTCGGTTTCGGTGCCGCGCTGGATGTCCAGAATGCGCTTTACCTTTACGCCGCCGATTTCGGTGGGCGGGTTGTTGCGGATGCGGGTCATAATCTCGCCCATCACCTTCAGGCCGTCGATGCCGGGCAGGGTGGTGGATTCCACATGCTCCAGATAGTAGCCGTAGGTAGCGAAGATTTCGGCCATCACATCGGTCAGGGTTTTGCCCTGGGTGGAATAATAGGCCGCGGCCTCGGCAATCAGCAGGGAGGCGTTCACGCCGTCCTTGTCGCGCACGAAGGTGCTGCTGAGGAAGCCGTAGCTTTCCTCAAAGCCAAACAGGAAGGTATGCGCGCCGGTATCCTGGAACTGCTGGATCTTTTCGCCGATAAACTTGAAGCCGGTGAGGGTATCGTAGATAGCCACGCCAAAGGCGTCGCAGATGGCATGCGCCAGCTCCGTGGACACGATGGATTTGACCACCGCGCCGTTTGCGGGCAGCGTTCCCTGCGCCTTTTTGGAAGACAGGATGTAGTACAGCATCAGGCAGCCGATCTGGTTGCCGGTAAGCAGCTTGAAGGAGCCGTCCTTTTCGCGCACGGCCACGCCCAGGCGGTCGCAGTCCGGGTCGGTGCCGAAGATGGCGTCCGCGCCCACCTCGTTGGCCAGCTTGATGGCCAGGGTAAAGGCGGCGGGATCCTCGGGGTTGGGCACCCTGACGGTGGAGAAGTTGGGATCGGGATCCTCCTGCTCCTTGACCACGCTCACATTGGTAATGCCGATTTCCTTCAGGATGCGGCGCACGGGCACATTGCCGCTGCCATGGATGGGCGTGTAGACGATTTTCAGGTTCCTGCCTACCTCGGCCACCACCTCGGGGTTGATGGACAGGGTTTTGACCAGCGCGATGTAGTCATCATCCACCTCGGCGTTGCCGATGATGTGCAGCAGGCCGCAGGCCCTGGCCTCCTCCTCGGTGATGCGTTTGGCCTGGGTAAAGGTGAGGGCGTTGATCTTGGCGGTAACGGCGGCTGCGGCTTCCGGACCCAGCTGGGCGCCATCCTCGCCGTACACCTTGTAGCCGTTGTACTGGGGCGGATTGTGGCTGGCGGTGATTACCACGCCCGCCTTGGCCTTGAGATGGCGCACGCCGAAGGAGAGCAGCGCCACGGGACGCAGCGCGTCGAACAGGTAGGTTTTGATGCCGTTGGCGCACAGCACCAGCGCGGTTTCCAGCGCAAACTCGGTGCTCATGCGGCGGCTGTCGTAGCCGATGACCACGCCGCGCTCCCGGTTGGCGGCGTCCTCTTCAATCAGATAATCCGCCAGGCCCTGCGTGGCGCGGCGAACGGTGTACACGTTCATGCGGTTCATGCCCGCGCCCAGCACGCCGCGCATACCGGCGGTGCCAAAGCTGAGGTCGCGGTAGAAACGATCCTCGATTTCCTTTTCATCGTTGGCGATGGCTTTCAGATCGGCAATGGTGGCTTCATCGCTGGCAAACGCATTCAGCCATGCTTCGTAGTTCTCACGATAGGCCATGGGCAGCACCTCATTCTTTTTTTAATCTCCATTTGGAAACTCAACCAGTATTCATTATATACCATTTTTCACCGCTTTGCAATAACGGCAGCCCGGTGCGCCGCTGCGGGATTGACAGCTTTTGTCCATGCACTATAATGAAAGCAGCCTGCCAGAAAGGAAGAGGATGAAATGCGGCGGCTGTGGATGCTTTTGTGCCTTTTGTGCCTGCCCCTGTGCGCCCTGGCGCAGGAGGAGGAGCTGGATACGCTGTTTGCGCAGTTTCACACGCTGGGGGCCAGCGTAGCCGTTTTTCAAAACGGAGAGATTACCTATACCCACGTCTATGGCTCGCGCGATCTGCAGGGCAATCCCGTTACGGTGGATACGGCCTTTCAGGTGGGCAGCATTTCCAAAATGATCTCCAACATCGGCCTGATGCAGCTTTTGGAGGCGAAGGGCCTTTCGCTGGATACGGAGCTGGGCGATGTGCTCGGCTACCCGGTTCGCCATCCGGATGATCCCCATACGCCCATTACGCTGCGCATGCTCATGACCCATACGGCTGCGCTGCGCGACGGGGGCGATTACACCCGCGCGCTGCAGGGCGATCCCCTTTTGCTGCAGCAGCTTTTCACCACCCACGCGGGCTGGACGTTTCACGCCGGGGTGCGCCCGGGCACCAAACGATTGTACAGCAATTTTGGCGGCGGGCTCATCGGCAGCCTCATGGAGCGCATCAGCGGGCAGACGGTGGACGGCTACATGAACGAGCACGTTTTTCAGCCGCTTGGCATTACGGCGGCGTATCAGGCGGCGCTGCTGCCCGGGGAGACCCTGCTGGCCGATCTGGTGCATATGCCCTCCCGGCGGCTGGCCAAGCGCCTGGCGGATGAAACGCTCCTTACCGCCGTGCCGGATGCCGAACGGGATTATGTGTTGACCGCGGGCAAGCTGATCATCTCCGCGCCGGATCTGTGCAGGCTGCTCATCGCCCTGTGCGACGGCGGCGAAAGCGGCGGCGTGCGCATTTTGTCCGAGCAGGCGGCGCATACAATGGTCCGGGACGGCCTGTTTCTGAATATCATAACCAATGACCAGGTAGAGGGGCGCACGCTGTACGGCCATGGCGGCAAGGCGCTGGGCATGCTCTGCGCCGCGTATTTTGACCCTTCGGACCGCACCGGCGTGGTCATGCTTACCAACGGCTGCAACAACCTGCGCGTGCGAAACGGCGTGGGGCTGCTGGGCCGCCGGGTGCTTACCTGGTGCTACGAGCACATCATCGAGCCCACGCATACGGTGCTCAGCCCCTACGCGGTAGCGGAATCATCCGGGCCGTTTGGAGCAGGCAGGGCGGCATGGTTGCTTTTGCCGCACAATGTGTTATAATATCAAATTGTCTTCGGATTTTTTTCTTTTGCGAAAGCTGTTTTCGGAGGAATGATTCATGCGAATTATTGTTGTCGGCGACGGCAAGGTAGGGCACACTCTGGCCGAAAACCTGGCCAGAGAGGCTCACGACGTCGTTGTTGTTGACAAGAATGACGAGGCGCTTCGCCGCTGCGAGGATACGCTGGATGTGATGTGCGTACGCGGCAACGGCGCGACGGCCGCCACCCTGATGGAGGCGGGCGTGGACAAGGCGGATATCCTGATCGCCACCACCGCCAGCGATGAAACCAATATGCTCTGCTGCCTGATGGGCAAGCGCCTTGGCGCCCAGTACACCATCGCCCGCATCCGCGATCCGGAGTATAACAACAGCCTCAATCTATTGCAGCGTGAAATGGGGATCGATCTGGCCACCAACCCGGAGCGCGGCACCGCAAGTGAAATTGCGCGTCTGCTGCGCTTCCCTTTTGCCAGCAACATCGATACCTTTGCCAAGGGGCGCGTGGAGGTGGTGGAGTTCCGCGCGCACGAGAACGATGTGATGGTGGGCCTGCCCCTGCACCAGGTCAATAAAAAAATGCACGGCCTTCCGCAGGTGCTCTACGCCGCTGTGGAGCGCGGCGGGCAGGTGTTTATCCCCAACGGCAACTTTGTCATCCACCCCGAGGACCGCGTGTTTGTGGCGGCGGATATGGTTACCATTACCGCCTATTTCCGCGCGCTTGGCAGGGACACCCTCAAGGTAAAGAACGTGCTGCTGCTGGGCGGCGGGCGGATCAGCTTTTATCTGGCCAAGGTGCTTACCTCCATGGGCATTCACGTATCCATGACGGAGATTGACGAAAAGAAGGCGGCAATGCTGAGCGAGGCGCTGCCGGATGTCAACGTCATTTTTGGCGACGGCACCGACCAGGAGCTGCTGGAGCAGGAGGGCCTGCAGCAGATGGACGCCTTTGTGGCGCTGAGCAACCGCGACGAGGAAAACCTGATGACCGGCCTGTACGCCGTGCGCAAGGGCGTGCCCAAGGTGATTGTGAAAAACAGCCACCTGGCCTATGCCGACGTCATCAGCGATATGGGGCTGGACTGCGTCGTCAGCCCCAAGGATATCACCTGCGCCAACATCCTGCGCTATGTACGCGCGCGCGACAACGCCACCGGCACCAAGGTGGAGCGCCTGTACAAGCTGGTGGGCGGCAAGGCCGAGGCCATGGAGTTTATCGCCCGCGCCAGCGACCCCTATACCGGCATTCCGCTCAAGGATCTCAAGGTGCGTCCCGGCACGCTGATTGCGGTAATCGTGCGCAAGGGACAGGTGATCGTTCCCTTTGGTAACGACCACATCGAGGCGGGAGACAGCGTGGTGGTGGTGGCCTGTGAAAACGGCATCAGCGATCTGAATGAGGTTATCCGCAAATGAACAAAAAACTGATCATCCATCTGCTGGGCGCGATCCTGCTGATCGAGGCGCTGGCGATGGCGCCGTCGCTGGCCATTTCGCTGCTCTATGGCGACGGCGACTGGCTTGCCCTGCTGCTTCCCATGGGCATTCTGACCCTGCTGGGCACCCCGGCGTGGCTGATGGTGCGGCCCGAGGCCGGCAGCAACCTTCGCGCCCGCGAGGGCTTTGTAACCGTGGCGCTGGCGTGGATTCTGCTAAGCCTGTTCGGCGCGCTGCCCTTTGTGTTCAGCGGCGTGATTCCCGATTACGTGGGCGCGGTTTTCGAGGCCGTCAGCGGCTTTACCACCACGGGCGCCACCGTGCTTGAAAGCTTTGAGGGCCTGCCGCGCGGGATCATGTTCTGGCGCAGCTTTACCCACTGGATCGGCGGCATGGGCGTGCTGGTGCTGACGCTGGCGCTGCTGCCCAAAATGACCGGCCGCACCTCCCACCTGATGCGCGCCGAAAGCCCCGGCCCTTCCTTTAGCAAAATTTTGCCCAAGCTGGGCGACAGCGCCAAGATTCTCTACCTCATCTACGGCGCGCTTACCCTGCTGGAATTTGTGCTGCTCATGGTTCCCGGCGGCATGAACGCCTACGACGCGGCCATCCACGCCATGGGCACGGCGGGCACGGGCGGCTTCAGCAACTACGGCCTCAGCGTGGGCGCGTTTGACAGCGCGACGGTGGATATCATCATTACCGTGTTTATGGTGATTTTCGGCATGAACTTTGCGCTGCTTTTCCGCATGCTGGTGGGCGATTGGAAAAGCGTGTGGAAAAGCGAGGAGCTGCGCTGGTATTTGAGCATTTACCTGCTGTCCACGCTGTTTATCTCCGGCATGATTGCGCCCCGGTACGGCGGCTTCTGGACCGCCCTGCGCTACGGATCGTTCCAGACGGCCACCATTATGAGCACCACCGGCTACGCCACCGCCAACTTTGATTTGTGGCCGCAGGCCGTGCGGATGCTTCTGGTGATCCTGATGTTTGTAGGCTCGTGCGCGGGCTCCACGGCGGGCGGCATCAAGGTGGTGCGCGTGGCGCTTTTGTGCAAGATCGGCCGCCGCGAGATCCGCCGCACCTTCCAGCCGCGCAAAATGCAGGTGGTGCGCTTTGAGGGCAAGGGCGTGGAGGAAAGCATGCTGATGCAGGTATCCTCCTTTCTGATCGTTTACGTGCTGCTGGTTATGGTGGGCGCGTTTCTCATCTCCCTGCAGGGCGCGTATGATTTTACCACCAACCTGACCGCCGCCATCACCGTCATCTGCAATGTGGGTCCCGGCCTTGGCGCAGTGGGCCCGGCGGGCAACTTTGCCGGATACAACGGCTTTTCCAAGATGGTGCTCAGCCTGCTTATGCTCTGCGGCCGTCTGGAGCTGTTCCCCATTCTGGCGCTGTTCCACCCGGCCATCTGGAAAAAGGGATAACAAACGCCTGCCGCGAAAACGGCAGGCTTTTTTCTATTCATCCGCGCCCATGGCGGCGCACAGGCCATCCACCGCGGCGGATACGATGCCGCCCGCATAGCCCGCGCCCTCGCCAATGGGGTACAGCCCGGCGATGGGGCTTTCGCGGCGCTGGTTTCTAAGCATGCGCAGCGGCGCGGAGGAGCGCGTTTCCGGGGCGGTGAGCAGCGCGTCCGGCCAGTCGAAGCCGTGCAAGCGGCGGCCCAGCGCAGGCAGGGCGGCGCGCAGGTTATCGGTAACAAAATCGGGCAGGCAGCAACGGATATCGCCCCACTCCACGCCCGGCCGGTAGGTGGGACTTACGCTGCCCGCGCCCGTGCTGGCCCGGCCGGCCAGCAGATCGCCTACCCTCTGGCAGGGAGCGCGCAGGCTGCCCGTGGCGGCAAAGGCGGCGCGCTCAATGCGGCGCTGAAACGCCACGCCGGCCAGCGCATCGTCGCTGCCAAAATCCTGCGGGCGAACGCCCACCAGCACGGCGGCATTAGCGTTGCGCCCGTCGCGGGCATGATAGCTCATGCCGTTTACGTTGATTCCGCCCGCCTCGCTGGAGGCGTTGATCACCTGTCCGCCGGGGCACATGCAAAAGGTATACACGCCGCGGCTGTCCGGGGTGGGCACGTTGAGCTTGTACTCGGCCGGGGGCAGCGCAGGATGACCGTTATCGCGCCCGTACTGCGCGCGGTTGATCTCGCGCTGCAGGTGCTCGATGCGCACGCCGATGGCAAAGGGCTTGGGCTGCATGGGCAGGCCCAGACCGGCAAGCCACTCATAGGTATCGCGCGCGCTGTGGCCGATGGCCAGGTACACATCGTCCGTCTCCAGCTCGTCCGGCTGCCGGTTGTACAGAATGCGGGCGGCGGTTACCCGCCCGTTGCGAATGTCCAGCCCGGTCAGCCTGCAGCCGAAGCGCACCTCCGCGCCCAGGGCGATCAGCTCCCGGCGGGCGTTCACCAGCACCCGGCGCAGCTCGTCCGTGCCGATGTGCGGCTTTTGCGAAAGCAGAATATCCTCCGGCGCGCCGCAGCGGTACAGGGTTTGCAGCACGGTGCGGATGTGCGGGCTGTTAAGGCCGCAGGTGAGCTTGCCATCCGAAAACGCGCCCGCGCCGCCCTCGCCAAAAAGCACGTTGCTTTCGGGATCCAGCACGCCGGTGCTTTCCAGCGTCTCGATGTCCCCTGCGCGCTGCTCCACGGGCCGGCCGCGATCCATCAGCAGCGGCCGCGCCCCGCGCACGGCCAGCGCCAGCGCACAAAACAGTCCCGCAGGCCCCGCGCCAACCACGATGGGGCGCTTGCGATCTGCGGGCCAGGGCGGCAGGCGAAGGCCAAATACATCCGGCGGCGTTTCCATGCGCCGTGCGGGCAGATAGCCCACCTGATTGGGCCTGAATTTGCGGGCGATGGCCTGCTCGGCGGCGTCATCGCTTAAAAGCGCGTCCACCGTAACGGAAAAATGCACGCCGTCCCGGCCGCGCGCGTCCACGCTGCGCTTTTGCAGGCGCACCTGCACAATGCGCTCCTCCCGGATGCGCAGCCTTTGCGCGCACAGGCGCCTGAGCATGTTTTCATCCAGGCGGGGAAAATCATCCAACGCAACCACCAGCTGATGCAGCCGAAGCATATCAAAACCTCCTGCAGGAGAATGGATTGACGGTATCCAAAAACCCCCGCTCCGGGGAGCGGGGGAAC
>JAEDGL010000224.1 GCA_016297535.1 Clostridia bacterium
CTCTGACAACTCCCTGTAAGGTTTTTTGACAGTCTGAAAGCTCAATCCATTTCGGATTGAGCTTTTTGTTAAGTGATCAGAATGCCAGATCCTTGTTTTTGGAAAATTTCATAAACAGCAAAAGCGAGATCGTGGTAACTACCAGCAGGATGGTGGCAACCGCTGCGGCTACGCCATCGTTGCCCTGCACCACGGAGGTGTATACCGTAAGCGTAAGGGTTTCGGTGTTAACGCTGTAAAGGATGATGGCCGTAGACAATTCCGTGATGATGGTAATCCAGCTGATCACGGCGCCGGACATAATGCCGCTGGTCATCATGGGCACAGTGATCTGGAAAAACGCTTTCAGCTTGGAACAGCCCAGACTGATGGCCGCCTCTTCAATGGAAAGCGGTATCTGCTGCAAGATGGCTACCGAGGAGCGGATGGTGTATGGGAGACGGCGAATAATCAACGCGATAATCATGATCGCCGCGGTGCCCGTAAGCACCAGGGGGCCCCGGTTGAAGGTAATCACCAGCGCAATGCCTACCACAGCGCCCGGGATGATGTAGGGTACCATCGACAGCGTATCAATCACGCCGTTCACGGTATTCGGACGGCGTACCACCAGATAGGCAATCAGGATTGCCAGAAAGATCACCATCAGCAGCGCAAGAACACCGATGATAAACGTGTTGGGCAGACTGCGTTTGAGGATTCTGTCAAAGGCCTCGGCGTAGCTTTGCAGGCTGAACCCATCCTGAAACACGCCGCCCTTGCATTTGCGAAAGGATTGCCACGCCACAAAGAACTGTGGCATCATTGCCACAAGCACAATAAGGTAGCAGTAGATGTGCATCAGCGCATTGGGCAGGGGACGCGCCTTGTGCACTTCAATGGAGTGCATGGCGTTCATGGTAAAGCTGAACCTGGCGTTGGCAAATTTCTGCACAAAGAAGATCAGCGCCGTTACCACAATACCAACCACGCTCACGGCTGATGCAAAGTTCTGGCTGCGGGAGGTTTCGCCTACAAAGCTGTTGTAGATCAGCACAGGGAAGGTCTGGTATCCCTTGCCAATCAGCAGCGGAGTGGAGAAATCGGCAAAGGCGCGCATGAACACCAGCAGTCCCGCGGCCAGAATGGTGGGCATGCACAGCGGAAGAATGATTTTGAAAAAGCGCTTGAAGCTGCTGCAGCCCAGGCCGGAGGAAGCCTCAATCAGCGAGTTGTCAATGTTTTTAAGCGCACCGTTGATGTAGAGAAACACCAGCGGAAACAGCTGGCAGGTAATGACCAGCACAATGCCGCCAAAGCCATAAATATCCGGCATGCGAAATCCAAAGGCGGAGCGTATGAATTTGGTAACAATACCGCCGCGGCCAAACAGCTGAATCCAGCTGTACGCGCCAATAATGGGCGGCGACATGCAGGCCAGAATGGCCATCACCTGCAGGAAGGTTTTGCCCTTCAGGCTAAACAGACTGTAAAAATAGGAAAACAGAATGCCCACAATCAGCGAGCAGGCGGTTACGGCAACGGCCACCTTAAAGGAGTTGAACAGCGTGCCGTAATAGGTTTCGCGGCCAAAGAACCGCTGGAAATATTCCCAGGTAAACTGTCCCTCGTCGTTGATCACGGAGGAACGCAGCAGCTGAAACAGCGGCAGAACCAGGAACAGCGCGTACAGAGCCAGAATCACAAAGGAGATGCTCTGCCACGTATCCAGTTTACGCTTGATTTTCATTCTCAGGCCTCCTGCGGGGATACGTTATCGTTGGTTACGCCGCGCACAAGGTTGCGGCTTCCGTCCTGGCAGAAGATGTTGATCTTGTTGCGCTTCAGCTGCAGGTGGATTTTCGCGCCCTCGGGCAGGCAGGAATCCAGCTCGGCCTCCTGAATCACCTGCGCCTCGGTCCCATCGGCCAGCTTGAGGAAGTAATGCATGTTAAGCCCCAGGAAGGTGCTGGACATAACCGTTGCGGGAATGCCCTGAGCCTCGTTCTCGCCCTCGCGCGCAATCACAAATTCCTCGGGACGCACGGAAACGATAACGCTCTGGTTCTTTTGCTCCTCAGGCAGCAGGGTAGATACGGGGATGGCATATCCGCCCGCAACGCTCAGCACCGGCTGGCCGTCCTCCATGCGGATTTCGCCATTCAGCAGATTGGTGCGTCCAATAAAGTTAGCCACAAACAGGTTGGCCGGCCGCTGGTAAATCGCCTGCGGAGTGCCGATCTGCTGAATTTTTCCCAAGTTCATAACGGCAATCCGGTCGGAGACAGCCATGGCCTCCTCCTGATCATGGGTCACATATACGGTGGTAATGCCCACGTTTCGCTGAATGTTGCGGATGGTCTCGCGCATTTCTACGCGCAGCTTGGCGTCCAGATTGGAAAGCGGCTCGTCCATCAGCAGCACATCGGGTTGAATAACCAGCGCGCGTGCCAACGCCACACGCTGCTGCTGACCGCCCGAAAGGCGCTCCGGCTTGCGGTCGGCATATTCCTCAATGTGCATCAGCTGCATAAACTTTTCGGTCTGCGTACGCATTTCGGCCTTATCCATCTTTTTGGGCTGGTTTTTCAGGCCGAACATCACATTGTCGCGCACGCTCAGATGCGGGAAAATGGCATAGTTCTGAAACACCATGCCAATGCGGCGCTTGCTGGG
>JAEDGL010000225.1 GCA_016297535.1 Clostridia bacterium
CCTTGGCCCAGCCGGTATCCGCCACGGCCATGTGAATGTCCTGATCGCCCACGTTATGCCAGTAGAAGGCGGTTACGGTCTGGGCGATGGGATAGGTCCAGCTGTGGGCGGCCATCTTGGGCATGCCCGTGGTGCCGGAGGTAAAGTACATGAGCATGATATCGTCGTTTTGGGGAAGCTCGGAGGGCTTTTCCCAGATTTCGCTGGCGGCTTCCATTTCGGCATCAAAGTTGATAAAGCCGTCGGCCTGGCCCAGCGTAAACAGGGCCGAAAGCGTGTCGCACTCCGGCGCGGAGGACAGCACATGCTCCTGCACCTCCGGCTCCTCCACGCAGAGGATGGCGCGGGCGCTGGAGGCCTGCACGCGGTAGACGATATCCTTTTTCTGCAGCTGGGCGGTGGCAGGAATCAGCACGCAGCCCACCTTGAGCAGCGCCACCGCGGCCACCCAGTACTGCCAGCGGCGCTTGAGCATGAGAATGACCGGGTCGCCCCTGCGCAGGCCATGGGCCTTGAACACGTTGGCGGCCTTGTTGGACAGCCGGCTGATATCGCCAAAGGTAAAGGTTTTTTCGTTGCCCTTGAGATCGCACCAGATCAGCGCCCGCTTGCGGGGAGAGAGGCGGGCGTATTCATCCACCACGTCGTAGGCAAAGTGGAAGTGCTCTGGAATGTGAAGATAGAAATTCTTTTCAAAATCCTCCTGAGAGGTAAGCTCTGTCGGAATGTATCGGTCGGCGAGCATGGAAAATCAAAAACTCCTTTTGCAGCAGGTTTACGGAATGACGATGGCCAGAAAATGCACCGGCTCGCCGCCCACCGCCTCCATGGCGTGAGGCGCACGGGAGTCGTAGTAAGCGCTGTCGCCGGGGTTGAGGACAAGATCGTGCTTGCCCACAACCAGGTGCATGGTGCCGGAGAGGATATAGTCAAACTCCTGCCCGTCGTGGCTGTTGGGCACCAGGGTCTTGTTATCCTCGGGGCGCACGGTTACGTACATGGGCTCGATCTTGCGGTGAATAAAGTTGTAGGCAAGGTTTTTGTACACGTACTGGTCGTGGCTGTCGGTCTCGTGCCCCTTGCCTGCGCGGGTTACGCTCAGGGTGTTCAGGCGGGGCGTCTGGCCGGTGAGAATTTCGGTCATGTCCACACCCAGCACATCGCTGAGCTTTACCAGAAAGCTGATGGACATATCCGCCTCGCCCAGCTCGTAGCGGCGGTATTCCTCTGCGGATACGCCAAGCATCTCCGCCATCTGTTCAACGGTGTAGTCCGAGCTTTCGCGAAGATCCTCAATGCGCATGGCGATCTGTTTCATCGAATCGGACATAACGGGTGCGCCTCCTTCTGCAGCCCGGAAAACGCGGGCGAATACGGATATTTTATCATAAACGGATGGTTTTCACAACCAAAGCACAGGAAACGTACATTATCCTTCCACACGGTGCATGCAGCCGTCCTCGCGGCTGTAGCAAAGCACAAAGGAGAAGCGGTCCAGCTGCGTGCACAAAGTAAAATCCTCCCTGGGAAATACCTCCTGCTGCGCGGGATCAAAGAACTTGGCGCCGCTGGTGTGGCGAAGGCGGTCGATCCTTGCGGGCATGCCGTCAAGCGGCCTGTCCAGCAGCAGACTTTGGATATACCGGGCGCACAGCGTGTCCTCGTCGGTTTCCCGCTCTCCGGCCAGGCCCATGCATACCAGCGAAACCTCCTCGGGATTGCGCCGGCGGATGTACCTTGCCACCGCGGCGGCATTGACCAGACTGGCCCCCACCAGTTCCTGCGCTCCGACGGCGCTGGCAATGCCCTGCGTGCCCGCGCTGGTGGTGTGAACAACGGTTTTGCCCGTAAAATCGGTATCCCGGATGGAAGAGGGCGAGTTGCCAAAATCAAAGCCGTCGATTTTGCGCCCGCCGCGCTCCCCGCACAGGATGGCACCGGGATGGGTGCTGCGGTAGGCAAGCGCGGCCTGCACATCGCCCACCGGCAGGATGGACGCGGCATGGTTGTGGCTTAGCCACGCCTCCACCGTAAAGGCGCGGAACACATCGATAATCACGGTCAGCCCCCGGGCCTGCCGGGCGCCCTCCACCAGCTGTAAAATGCGGATGTTCATGAAAAATGCCTCCCTGCTCCCCCTTTGGGGCAAGCAGGGAAAGTATAGCATTTCAAACGCTGTTTGTCCACGGACCGCACCGGAAAAACACGGGAATCGGGCCTGTTTTTCATTGACAAAAGCAGCCCGTCATGCTATGATTACCTCACCACACAGACAGGCCGAAAACAAAGCGGGGTTTTGCCTTTGGCTTGCTGTGCCCGGCTCGTTTCCGAGGCGGATATCGGAAAAAAACAGATTATCCAAGGAGGAAAAACCATGAAGAAGCTTCTCTCTCTCGTCCTGGCTCTCGTCATGTGCCTTGGCCTGACCATGGCGCAGGCGGAAGCCGCTCCCGTCAAGGTTGGTATCCTGGTTCCCGCTGTCACCCACGGCTGGGTTGGCGGCATTACCTACAACGCTGAGCAGTACGCCAAGGAACTGGCCGATGCCGGCAAGATCGAGTACAAGCTGTTTACCAGCTCCAACGCCGAAGAGATGACCACCCAGATTGACGAAGTCATGCTGTGGGGCGCTCAGGC
>JAEDGL010000226.1 GCA_016297535.1 Clostridia bacterium
AAATGAACGCCCGCAATCCCATCGGATCGCGGGCGGTTCATTTGTCAAAACATCGTCAGCTGCTCTCCGTCGTTTTTTTCGGGAAAGGCTTGCAGGTAGCGGAAAATTTCATCCGGCCAGTGCATCACGCCATGGGCGGCGCATTGCTCGTCAAAAAGGCGCATCAGCTGGTCGCTGCGGGGGCTGGGGCATTCATAATCCAGCCCGAAGGTGCGGATATACTGCTGCTTTACGCCGGGAAAATGCCTGTCCAGCGCCTGGTAGAAGTATTCCCGGTCGCCCTCGCGCAGGGTTACGCCCATGCCAAAGCTCAGTATGCCCTGCACCTTTGCCTCAAAGCACATCGACAGAATGGCCTGCACGTTTTCCGGCGTATCGTTGAGAAAGGGAAGCACCGGGCAGAACCATACCACCGTTGGAATGCCCTCGTCCCGCAGAATGCGCAGTACCTGGGCCCGGCGGCTGGTGGGGCACACATTTGGCTCAATGAGGCGGCACAGGCGGTCGTCGACTGTGGTCAGGGTGATCTGCACCACGCATTTGGCCTTTTGGTGAATGCTTTTGAGCAGCGGAAGGTCGCGCAGCACGCGGTCGGACTTGGTTTGAATGGCCAGCCCGAAGCCGTAGCGGTCAATCACCTGCAGGCACTGGCGGGTGAGACCCACGGTTTCCTCGCAGTGCATATAGGGATCGCACATCGCGCCGGTGCTGATCATGCATTTGCGGCGCTTGCGGCGCAGCGCATCCTCCAGAAGCTGCGGGGCGTTCTGCTTGACCTCGATATCCTCAAACGCGTGGTCGATGTGGTAGCAGCGGCTGCGGCTGTCGCAGTAGATGCAGCCGTGGGTACAGCCGCGGTACACGTTCATGCCGTTGGAGGCGGACAGAATGCCCTTGGCATTGACAAAATGCATGAGGAATCACCTCGCAGAGCAGACTGGAAGGCTATTGGAAAATGCGCAGCACATCCTTGAAGGTAAAAAACACCATCAGCGCCAGCAGCAGCGCGTAGCCCGAAAGGTGGATCATGGCTTCCACCTTCTGGCTGACGGGCTTGCGGCGCACGGCCTCAATGGCCATAAACACCAGACGGCTGCCATCCAGACCGGGAATAGGCAGCAGGTTCATCAGCCCCAGGTTGATGGAGATAATCACCGTCAGATACAGGAAGATCTCAAAGCCGCCCTGCCGGGTCTGCTCGGCCACCATCTGTACCACGCCTACGGGACCGGCCGTCTGGTCGAGCCCCTCGCCGGTGGTAACCAGCTTGCCCAGCGCGTCCAGAATAACGGTGGTGGCGCTCCGGCACATATTCCACGCCGCGGGAATCACCATGCCGCCGGGCAGGTCGGCGTAGCCTTGCTGGATGGTAATGCCGATCATGTAGCGGTTGGCGGCCTGGTCAAAAACGGGCTGAATGGAAAACTGCTTTTCCTCTCCATCGCGCAAAACGGTGATTTCCACCGTTTCCCCGTGCGAAAGATCACCAATGGCGGCGCTGACCTCGGCGGTGGTGGCGCTGGTCATATCCTGCCCCTGCACGGAGACGAAGGCGTCGCCGGGCAGCAACCCCGCCTGCGCGGCGGGCTGCCCCTGCACGATGTCCGCCACAAAGGGCGTGGAAACGGTAACGCCGTAAAGAATCATCAGCGCAATGGCCACCGCAAAGGCCAGCACAAAGTTCATCAGCGGGCCGCTGATTACGCTGAGCATGCGTTTCCAGACGGCGGCGTTGCTGTAATTGCGGGGATCGTCTTTCATTTTGGAGCCGTCCGGGTCATCGTCGGTATCGCCATAAAACATGCAGAAGCCGCCCAGCGGGATGGGACGGACGGAGAAGGTGGTCTCATGCTTTTTGCTCTTCCAGCTGATCAGCCTGGGGCCAAAGCCGATGGCAAACTCCTTGACGGGAATGCCGCACAGCCGCGCCGCGGCAAAATGGCCAAACTCGTGCACCGTAATCAGCACGCCCAGCAGCAGCAGCGCCAGCAATACATAAAAAATGGTCATAGCGGGTTCCTTTCTGTTCTGGTTTTGGAAAAATCAGCGGTTCAAAAACGCCGTTGCGGCCTCGCGAGCCAGACGGTCCGCCTCCAGTACCTGCTCCAGCGTGCCGGCGGGCAGGTGCCCTACGCGCTGCAGCACCTCCTCCACGGTGTCAAAAACGCGGCCGATGGGCATGGCTTTTTCATCGGGCGAGGAAAGCAGCCGGCCGACAGCCACCTCGTTGGCGGCGTTGAGCACGCAGCCGGCCGCGCCGCCCGCCTGCATGCATTCGCGGCTGAGGCGGATGGAGGGGAAGCGCTCCTCATCCGGGCGTTCAAAGGTGAGCCCCGCCAGCTTGAACAGATCCAGCCGTTCGCCGCCGGTGGGCAGGCGCTGGGGGTAGCTCATGGCGTAAAGGATGGGCAGTTTCATATCGGGCGTGCCCAGTTGGGCAAGCAGCGCGCCGTCGGCAAACTCCACGCCGGAGTGAATCACGCTCTGGGGATGCACGATGACGTTGATCTGCTCCGGCCGTACGTGGAACAGCCACCTGGCCTCGATCATCTCCAGCGCCTTGTTAAACAGCGTGGCGGAGTCGATGGTGATTTTCTGGCCCATCACCCAGTTGGGATGCTTGAGCGCCTGCG
>JAEDGL010000227.1 GCA_016297535.1 Clostridia bacterium
AGGCTTCCTTGTCCTCCTGCATGTCCTTGTTGTAGGCCAGGGGCAGGCCCTTCATTACGGTCAGCAGCGCCATCAGATCGCCGTATACGCGGCCGGTTTTGCCGCGGGTAAGCTCGCAGGCGTCGGGGTTTTTCTTCTGGGGCATAATGCTGGAGCCGGTGGCAAAGCCGTCGTCTATCACTGCGGTGCCAAACTCGTTGGTGCTCCACAAAATAAGCTCCTCGCAAAAGCGGCTCAGATGCATCATGCAGATGGAAGCCGCGCTGAGAAAGCTGAGCAGAAAATCGCGGTCGCTTACGCCGTCCAGCGCGTTGTCGGTTACCTGGCTGAAGCCCAGCAGCTCCGCCACGCGCTCGCGGTTGAGGGGATAGGTGGTACCGGCCAGCGCGCCGCTGCCCAGGGGCATCACATCGGCCTCCTCGTAGGCGTGCTCAAAGCGGGTTACATCGCGCATGAACATCTGCGCATAGGCCATCAGATGAAACGCCAGCGTAATGGGCTGCGCCTTTTGCAGGTGGGTATATCCGGCCATGATGGTTTCGGTATGCTCCTGCGCCAGGGCAATGATTCCATCCAGCAGCTTCAGCAGCAGCCCGCGCGTGTGCGCGCAGGCCTGACGGGCATACATGCGCACATCCAGCGCCACCTGATCGTTGCGGCTGCGCCCGGTATGCAGGCGCTTGCCCGCCTCGCCGATGCGCTCGGTCAGAAGCGCCTCCACAAACATGTGCACATCCTCGGCGCCCATGTCAATGGCCAGACGGCCCGCGCGGTATTCCTGCAGGATGGCGCCAAGCCCGGCCACGATGGCCTGCGCATCCTCAGCGCTGATAATGCCCTGCTCGCCCAGCATGGTGGCATGGGCGATGGAGCCGTTGATGTCGCATTCCAGCAGGCGCTGGTCAAAGGGGATGGAGGACTGAAAATCGTCCAGCAGCGCGCTGGTGGGCTTTTCAAAGCGCCCGGCCCATAGTTTGGCCATAACGGATTCCTTCTCTCTTGTGTTGATCTGTCAGCCCGCCTGATTGAGCTGAATTTCCTGTACATGGCGCTCGTCAGCCTTGAGCACGGTGGCCTTCCAGCCATCCAGCTCAAAGCTGTCGCCCGCCTGCGGGATTTTTTCGGTTTTTTCCATCACCCAGCCGGAGACGGTGCTGGCCTCGGTGTGATCCTCAATGCCCAGCTTTTCAAACAGCTCCTCGGGATCGGCGGAGCCAAGCACCGTGCAGGTGCGGCCGTTTTCGGAAAAGCGGAAGGGTTCTTCCACCTCGTCGTGCTCATCCCAGATTTCGCCCACCAGCTCCTCCAGAATATCCTCCATGGTAATGATGCCCTCCGTGCCGCCGTATTCATCGGCAACCACGGCCAGCTGGCTCTGGGTTTTCTGCAAAAGCCGGAGGGTGTCGCTGATCTTGGCACTGGCGGGAACGTAGACCGGCTTTTTCATGATATCGGAAAGATGGAAGGACGTTCCCTTGCGCATGCGGTTGTAAAAATCCTTCTGGTGGATGACACCCACAATGTGATCCAGCGTTTCCTCGTACACGGGCAGACGGCTGTAGCCGCTTTGCTCAAACTGATCGGCCACCTCGGAGGGGGCGGCGCCGGCCTCGATGCCCTCCACGCGCACGCGGGGAGTGAGAATGTCGCCCACATCCAGATCGTGAAACTCGATGGCGCTTTTGAGCAGCTCGCTTTCCTCGGCATTCATGCCGCCCTCCTGCTCGGCCTCCTCCACGATGGTCATCAGCTCGTTGGAGGTAAAGGCGGGCTCCTCTTCGGTTTTCACAATTTTGCGCAGCAGCTTTTTCCACTGGGTAAACAGCCAGTTGATGGGCTTGAGCAGCGACACCAGCACCCTGATCACGGGCGTTACCAGCATGGCAAACCGTTCGGGAGATTCCTTGGCCAGGCTCTTGGGCGAAATTTCACCAAAGATCAGAACCACCACGGTGATGACGGCTGTGGAAAGCCCTACGCCGGCGTTGCCGATCAGCCCCACAAAAAACAGCGTGGCAATGGAAGAAAGGGCAATGTTGACCACATTGTTGCCCACCAGAATGGTGGAAAGCAGCTCGTCGTAGCGCTCGGCCAACGCCAGGGTGGCCTCGGCGCGCCTGTCGCCGTGATCCGCCATGTTTTTGAGGCGGGTGCGGTTGAGCGAGGAGAAGGCCGTCTCCGTGGATGAGAAAAAGGCGGACAGCGCCACAAGCACAACCATCAGAATAACCTGGGATAAATAACCGGACATGGGGTTGGGTTCCTCCTTTGAAATGACACGACAAACAGGCCTTGCATCCGCCGCTTACCGCGGCAGCCAAGACCTGCGGTTGTTGTTTGCAACAAATGAAAACAGCAAACAGACGGTCGTCCTTCGGCCGCCTTGAAAAGCAGGAGTGGGAAAAAAGCCGAGGCTGCGCGTACGCAACGGGGGCTTGCCAGTAGCCGGATCGCCGTCCACGGCGAGATCACACTCCTTCTATCCATAACAGGATGCAACCAGTCTATCACAGATGAGAAAGAATGTCAAACAGCGGACAGCAGCAATGGAGAACTATCCATTGCACAGAACGTCGAAAAAGCTCGCCAGGGGCGATCTTTTCCGCCGGGAATGCACCATTTGCCT
>JAEDGL010000054.1 GCA_016297535.1 Clostridia bacterium
AGTAGGTCGCTGCCGCATTCCATTTCCCCGATCAGCTTTTGCTGGTCGGGGTTTTCTGTTTACATTCCTCTTTTATACGGAAGGAATAGATTTGAGAGGGCGGAGTATTCGGATTGTCAGGGAGAATTGACCAGGTTGACGCTATTGTTTGCCTTGAGAGCTCGGTTCACCTACCGGCAAAGCGGATGCATAAAGCTTTTAAATGGATGAACCAAGACTTGAATTTACGCCGAATAGACAATGCTACGGCCGGGCTTTCTATGCCCATACGCTTTGAGAACCGATTGAGGAATCGACAGATAGCTTGCTGGAGGATATACCTGATGCAGAAGCATTACCTTGAAAAAATACATTTGAAAAAGCCGCTCATATAGAGCGGCTAGGTACAATGACTCGACGAATACCCCAGAGAGGGCTTGTGGCGTGGCAGAGAAGAAATGCGTCCTGATGTTTTTTAGGAAGCGTTGTCTTCGTCATACATGCGCAAACGAATTTTTTCTGCCAACAGAGCGATCATTTCGCTGTTGGTCGGTTTGTCATAGGCCAGATTCAGGCTTCTGCCAAAAAGTCCGCTTGCGGCAGCCAGATTTCCTCTTTTCCATGCCATATCGATGGCATGGCGAATGGAACGCTCCACGCAGGAAGGGCTGGTTTGAAAGCGCTGTGCGATGCTCGGGTACAGCTGTCGAGACAAATTGATGCATGGCTGCGACAGCGTAAGCACGAGCTGTACGGCTGTCAGAAGGTAATAGTAGCCGTTTACATGCATTGGAATACCGATTTCCCAAAGTAGCTCTGTAATCCATCTGTCAGACTTCTGTAGATCCATTTAATTCTCCCCCATAATATTATCTTTTTGGATGGTTACTTGAATATGGCTCACAGTCATCAACTACATAACCTATTGTACTATTTTTTTGTAAAAATGCAAGGGGGTAGCAATATTTTTTGGTAAAAAACATATAATTTCGATTTTTGTCAAAAAAATATAACAACTGTATATCATTTGCCCAATTTGAAAAACTATCCAAAAACGGGTGGTGATCGTGTGCAGAGAGGAATCATAACCGAGTATGAATGGCGCAGACGTATGCAGCAAGCGGGTAAAGCAATGCCAGATTGGTGGGGCGCGCAGTGCGTTTATCCGGCCGGAATGAGAAAATGGACGGGGAAGCGTTGCTTTCGGCTGATACTGATAACGCTGTCATTGACGGTGGCCCTCGCTATTCCTGCGTTGACCCCTGTACGGACACGAGAGGTGTTTGAGGATTATCCACCTGCAAATTCAATGGGTCCCCAGGTGCGCAAGGTAAGCGCCGTCAGCTATCAGCTGCCTGCGCAGCTTGACTGTCTGCCACAAATCTTCACGCGTGCGCAGCTGATTTGTGGCAGGATGATGCTGATTGATGCACAGCACCCTGCTCCCACAGATCTGCCTCCACCCAATACGGTCAGCATAGCGCAATATGGAAACGGCATGGTTCCGGTGCGCTCGCTGTCCATTTGCAGCGGATATGAAACGATTGCAGCACTCAAAAGCCTGTTCAGTCAACTGCGCAGTACAGGTGCCGAAGGGCTGTATGTCTGTCAGGGCAGTGTGAGCGTAGCTCAGCAGCGTCAAACGCTGGTTCGGCAGACCAGGCTGCTGATGAAAACCCTCCCTCCGGACGAGGCGGCAGGGCTTGCACGGAAATCCTTTGATCTGCCGGGAACGGGTAGCCTGCTGCAGGAGTACACGGTGGAGATCTGTACCTCGAACGGACAACGTCTGGAGGAAGACACGCAGGGTCAGAGGCTTTTGCAGCTTTGCTGGCGCTATGGTTTTGTGCGTGAATCCAGCGAAAGGCCCTTTCGCTTTCGGTATGTAGGAAAGGCGCATGCAACCGCCATGACCTATCTGAATCTGGATTTTGAGAACTATCTGGACTGGCTGCATCAAAAGGGGATCATCACGGTTATGGCAGGAGGACAGCCAAAGTATCTTATTTTGTGCAGTCCACTACAGGGCGATTACGCAGCGTTTATGCTTCCGGCAAACGCAGCGTGCGAAATCAGCCTGGACAATATGGGATATGCGCTGGCGGCCTGCACTCTTTAACGCGCGCAAAGAGGAAAAGGAGGGGCGTTTGTCGAAAAGAGAGGATAATCTTTTGGATAAGGATGATGACGTTTGAAATCCATTCAGTTTTCCCTGACGCCTGCCGCCGGCAAGCAATTGATCGCGCTTGCGCTTGCACAAAATCAGACGGTGCTTTCAGCCGCGAAGGAGCATACTGTTGTTATTGTGGCCGGAACCACCAATACCTATATTGCCAAAGCGGTACTGGAAGCAATCGGCGAAACAGGCTTTACAGGCCGGCATTTTTTCCGTGGCGTAACCAGTGGCCAGCCTGTACCGGCAGATCTGCCCGAAATGGAAGGGGATGTGGTCATCGAAAAAGGCCGCTGGATTCATGGCAAAACCATTCAGGAGGTGGCGCCTGCGCTCAGGGCGGGGGACGTGATTCTCAAAGGCGCGAATGCCGTTGATCTGCAGACAGGGGAGGCCGCCGTGCTCATCGGCCATCCTGCGGGCGGTACGTTGGCGGGCATCTTTGAAGCCTGCGTTGGTCGCCGTGTGCGTGTGATTGTGCCCGTGGGCGTGGAAAAGCGTGTAGACGGCCCCATCAGCATGCTATGCCTTCTATGCAACGATCCCGATGCCAGCGGCGCGCGCCTTGCGCCTGCGCCTGGCGCAGCCTATACCGAAATGGATGCCATTTGCGAGCTGACCGGCGCGCAGGCACATCTGATTGCCGCAGGCGGTGTTTGCGGCTACGAGGGAATTGCGTGGTTCCAGTGCACAGGTACGCAGGAGCAGCTGGAAAAGGTACAGAGGTACGTGCAGCGTGTAAGAAATACGCCTGCCTATCAATTCTAAAGCGGAGGAGATACCCATGAAACAGCTGACAGTGGCCATTGCAGGCTGCGGATCCAGAGGTCAGGATACCTATGCAAAATGTCAGGAGCGGTTTCCCGACAAAATGAAAATTGTAGCGGCGGCGGACATCCGTCCCGAAAAGCTGGAGCAGCTCAGAGCCGCCTACGGGCTAACGGAGCAGCAATGCTATGACAGCGCGGAAAGCATGCTGAAAGCAGGCAAGCTGGCGGATGTCATGTTCATCTGCACGCCGGATGACTGCCACTATGCGCACGCCATGGAGGCCCTTTCGCAGGGCTATCATCTGCTGCTGGAAAAGCCCATTTCTCCCACCGAGGAGCAATGCCGCGATATTGAAAGGCTGGCCAATGAGAAGGGCCTTCATGTTGCGGTATGCCATGTGCTGCGCTACACTGTATTCTATCAAAAGATCAAGGAACTGATCGAATCCGGCGTTGTGGGCGAGGTGGTTAACATTCAGGCCAACGAGCAGGTGGCCTACTGGCATCAGGCGCATTCCTTTGTACGCGGCAACTGGCGCAATGCCGGACTCAGCTCTCCCATGATTCTGGCCAAGTGCTGCCACGACATGGATATTCTGCTCTGGCTGGCTGGCAAGCACTGCCTGCGGGTATCCTCCTTTGGCAGCCTGCGCCATTTCAAGGCGGAGTTTGCCCCCGAGGGCGCGCCGCTGCGCTGCACGGACGGATGCCCCGCGGCAGATACCTGTCCCTATAATGCCCAAAAGTATTATATGGGGTTGATTGAGCGTGGAGCTACCGGCTGGCCGGTCAATGTGCTTGCGGTGGAGCCTACGGAGCAGACCGTGATGGATGCGCTGCAAAACGGCCCCTATGGCCGCTGCGTGTATCATTGCGATAACGACGTGGTGGATCATCAGGTGCTGAATATGGAGCTGGAGGACGGCCTGACCATCAGCTTTACCATGTGCGCCTTTACGGCCGACAACAACCGCTTTATCCGCATTATGGGCACGCATGGCGAGATTGCGGCAGATATGAACGCCAAGTATATTGACGTAAAGCCCTTTGGCAAGGAAAAGCAGACCATCGACGTACGCACGCTGTCCAGCGACTTTACCGGGCACAGCGGCGGAGATGCACGGCTGCTGGAGGATTTTCTGGATCTGGTTTCCGGCGAAAAGAAACAGGGAAAGGCGCTGTCCAGCATTTCCGACTCGGTGGAGAGCCATCTGGTTGCCCTTGCGGCAGAGCGTTCCCGTCTCCATGGAGGCAGGGTAGAGGAAATCCGCCGGTAAAAAAGAAAAACCCATCCCTCATTCCCAGCAGTCGCTCTGCCGGGAATGGGGGAGCAATTCTTTTAGCGAAGTGACGAAAATGAAGACACTCTATCTGATTGGCGGTACAATGGGCGTTGGAAAAACCACCCTGTGCCAGTATCTGAAGCAGGATTTGCCCAACAGCGTTTTTCTGGATGGCGACTGGTGCTGGGATGCCAACCCCTTTCAGGTAACCGAAGAAACCAGGGCCATGGTTATGGAGAACATCTGCTTTCTGCTCAATCAGTTTTTGCATTGCTCTGCCTATGACAACGTTCTTTTCTGCTGGGTGATGCACCAGCAATCCATCATTGATGCGATTGTGCACAGGCTGGATCTGAAAGACAGCGATGTGAAATGCATTTCTCTCCTTGCGGATGAAAACAGCCTGCGCAGCAGATTAACGGCAGATATCCAAAAAGGAATCCGAACGGCTGATGTTCTGGACAGAAGCCTGGCAAGAATCCCGCTCTACCGCCAGCTTGATACCATTGCGATCGATACCAGCGGCAAAACCGTTGAACAGATTGCCCAGGAGGTGAAACGATGCGCAAAGCATTCGTTTCCCCAAAACACCCGGGCAGGCAGAACCTGAAAAACATTTTGCAAACGAAAATCCCCTCCGTATGAGCATACGGAGGGGATTTTTTGTGACGGATGGTTCAGAAATTTCAAAGCAGATAAATTGCGCCCAGCACCAGCAGAACGATCTGGATGATCAGCATAAGCGGAAAGAACAGACGAAAATACCAGTGCCTGGTTTTGTGGCGCAGCAGGTTCATACCCAGCACGCCGCCAACGCCGCCAAAGCAGGCGCAGGCAAGAAACAGCGTGGCTTCCGGCACACGCCATTTTCCCCTGCGGGCACAGCGCTTGTCATACCACATCAGCCCAAAGGAAAACAGGTTGGTGATCAGCAGCACAATGAGAAGCATTAACATGGCAGGCTGCATGGAGCGTTACTCCTTGTCCTCATAGCCCAGGGTGCGCAAATCCTCCATGCGGTTGCGCCAGTTTTCGCGAACCTTAACCCAAAGCTGCAGATGTACATGAGAGCCCAGCAGGTTTTCGATATCCCGCCGCGCCTCCTGACCGATGGTTTTGAGCATACTGCCCTGCTTGCCAATGATGATCCCCTTGTGCGCGGGGCGTTCGCAGTAGATGGTAGCGTGGATCTCGATCAGGTTGTCCGAAAGCTTCTGGATGGACATCATCTCCACGCCGATGCCGTGGGGCACCTCCTCCTTGAGGTGGTACAGCGCCTTTTCGCGGATCAGCTCGCCGCAGATAACCCGTTCGGGCTGGTCGGTAATGGCGTCGGCAGGAAAGTACTGCGGGCCTTCTGGCAGGTAGCTGATCAGCAGCTCTCTCAGCTGCTGGAGGCCATCGCCGGTACGGGCGCTGACGGGGATGATATCATCATAGCCGGCCTGGGCAAAGCTGGCAATCAGCGCCAGCAGGCTCTGCGGCTCCAGCAGATCGATTTTGTTAAGCACAAGCACCTTTTGAACCTGATGCCTGCTCATATCCTCCACCACGGCGCGATCCTGCTTGCCAACGGCGGTGGCATCCACCATGACAATCAGCGCGTCAATGCCCTGCAGGGCGTCTCGGGCGGTTTGCATCATGTATTCGCCCAGGCGGTTGCGGGGCGTGTGCAGGCCGGGCGTATCCAGAAAAACGATCTGGCTGTTTTCATCGGTGCAGATGCCCATAATACGGTTGCGGGTGGTCTGGGGACGGTTGGATACGATGGCCACTTTCTCGCCCACCATGGCGTTCATAAGGGTGCTCTTGCCTACGTTGGGACGGCCAATGATGGCGACAAAACCAGAATGAAACTGAGACATTTTTTGATCCTCTTTCTGTATGGATGCCGGTTAACCCGGAAGCTCCTCCGGGCCGAAGCCGTGGGGCAGGAGAGCGGAAAGCGTGGTTTGATCGGTGTTGCCGTTTCCGTCAATCAAAAGGATGCGCAGCCGGGGCGCAAATTCGTTGAGCGCCTGACGGCAGGCACCGCATGGATAGGGCATGGATCCGTTGGATGCAATGGCAATGGCGGCAAACGACCGCTCGCCCTCGCTGACGGCCTTGAAAAGCGCCGTGCGCTCGGCGCAGTTGGTCAGGCCAAAGGAGGCGTTTTCAATATTGCAGCCAAGGTAGACGCGCCCGTTTTCGCACAGCAGCGCAGCGCCAACGGCATACTGGCTGTAGGGGCTGTAGCTGTTTTTCATGGCAATGCGTGATAGCGAAAGCAGCTCCTCATCAGAAACGGGAGAGGCCGTTTCGTCGCGGCTGATGCCTGCCATATGCAGGGCTTTTTCTTCCATAGCGCGCATCTCCTTTTGCTCTTCAGGCTCCATATGGTCATAGCCCATCAGGTGAAACAGCCCGTGGGCAAACAGGTAGCAAAGCTCGCGGTTAACGCTGTGGCCGTACTCGGCGGCCTGCTCCTGCGCATGCTCCCACGAAAGGATGATATCCCCCAGCATACAGGCTTTGATCTCGGGATCGTATTCCGCGTGGAGACGCTTGGGACAGTCGCGCGCTGTTTTACCCTTTGGATACTGGACGGTTGGAAAGCTGAGTACATCCGTGGCACGGTCCACACCGCGGTACTGGGCGTTGATCTGATGAATTTCCTCATCGTTGGTCAGCAGCAGGTGCACGGCAAGCGGCTGCGACACGCCTTCCGCCGCCTGGCAGCATTCGGCGACCAGCGCAAAGGGCGCATCGGTCTGTACGGACAGGTGCTGTTCCCATTCAATTTTCATGTCGGATCGCCTCCCTGGGCATCGGGCTGCGTTTTCGCAGCATCCGCTTCCTCTTTGGGTGCGTCCCCGGCGGCCTTGGCGGTGGCGTTTTCCTGCGCGGCTACCTGCGCGGCAGCGTTGGGGCTGATGGTGGGGTATTCAATGCGCTCGTGGAAAACGCCCTGCAAAACGGTAGCAAACGCTTCGCTGATGGTGGTGATATCCTTGAGGGTTAGCGGCGCGTTGCTCATCTGGCCGTCGTCCACCTTGCCGGCAATCAGCTTGGCAATAAAGGCGCGAATGCTTTCCGGCGTGGGGTCGGACATGCTGCGCACGGCAGCCTCCACGGTGTCGGCCAGCATGATAATGGCGCTTTCGATGGTATCGGGACGCTTGCCGTCGTAGCGGAAATCGGCAATATCCACGGGCTGGCCGTTGGCCAGCTGCGTGGCCTTGTGATAGAAGTAGGCAACCGGCGTATCGCCGTGATGCTCAACGATTATGGCCTGGATTTCCCTGGGCAGATGCGCCTGCTGCGCCATAATCAGACCGTCGCGCGTATGGGCGGTTACAATGGCGGCGCTTACGTAGGGGTTGGTGTGCTCGTGCGGGTTTTCGCCCATCTGGTTTTCCTTGAAATACATGGGGCGCTTGAGCTTGCCGATGTCGTGGAAATACGCGCCCGCGCGCGCCAGCAGCGGGTTGCCGCCCACGGCCTCGGCGGCGGCTTCGGCCAGATTGGCCACGATAATGCTGTGGTGATAGGTGCCGGGCGCTTCAATCAGCAGCCGGCGCAAAAGCGGGTGGTTGGGATTGCTCAGCTCCAGCAGCTTGGTGGCGGTGGCCAGCTGGAAAACGCTTTCGAAAAGCGGATCCAGCGCAATGCACAGCACCGCGGAAATCAGCGCGCTGCCTGAGCTCCACAGGGCGTTTGAAAACACATCCACCACGGAGGTATTGGTCATAAAGCCGATGGAAAGGATGATAACGATGTTGCCGGCCGCTGTTGCGATGCCGCTGAGCAGCACCTGCTGGCGGTAGGGCTTTTTGCGGATGATGGAAATGGCCAGCAGGCCGCCGATAAAGGTGGAAAACAGGATATGCACCATCGCCGCGCCATAGGCGGAATCGCTGCCGGCGATCAGGGCGGAGATCAGCACGCTCATGCTCAGGCTGCCGGCAATGGCGGCCTGCGCACCGATCAAGCCGGTAATCATCATGGGCGCAAGCAGCACGGGGGTGAGGTAGCCATGCAGCAGGCGGCCAAGCAGGCAAAGCCCCATTGTTACAATCAGGCAAATGCACAGGATAATCATGCGCTTGGGGGTGCCCAGCGTTTGACGGTCCAGCAGCAGCAGCCCGATGATCAGCACGCCCATGCTGATGAGCACCAGCAGCACGCCGCCTACATACATCATGATGTCCACGTTGTCATCATCCAGCAGGCCCAGGCTGCGCAGCATTTCCAGCTGGTTGGCCGTTACGCGCTCCCGGGCAAGCACAATGTTCTGGCCCTGCTTGTACACAACGGGTTCCACCGCGGCGCGCGCCTCGTCGCGCAGCTTTTCGGTGGCATCCTGGTCGATAACCATGTTGGGCTGGATGACCTTGCGCAGAATGGGCGTAACCACGTTTTGCAGCAGGTTCATTTCTGTTTTGTAGGCGGTCATCTGCTGCAGATACTGGATGGCCTCGTTTACATACCCCTCGCGAATGGTGGTGTTCAGCGCATTTTCAACCGCCGCGGTCAGGTTAACGCGCATGTTGGCAATCTGCTCGGCGGAGGCCTGCAGCACCGTTTTCAGCTGATGGTCCGCAAGGTTCAGCTGGGTGAGCAGCGCGCGGGCGGATTTGAGCTCCGCATCGGTAAACTTGTGGTTTTTTTGCGCTACGGGATCGCCGGGATGCTCCTGTTCCAGCAGCTTGCTGCCGTACTGCTGCACGGCGCTGATCTGCGTAAGGATTACGGTCAGATTCTGCTTTACCTCGCCGGCGACGTTTTCCTTGAAAACATAAGTGGGCTCCACCTGCTGGGCGGCTGCCTCGCGCTGGCGTGTGGTGCTGATTTCATCCACCACATCCTTGCTGGCTGTGATGGTAGTGGGGCTGATATCGCCTACCTTCAGATTGTAGCGCTGGGGCGTGATGGCCAGCAGAAACAGCGCGCACAAAATCAGCGTGCAGCAAAGAAGCACATACACGCAATGCGCCCTGCGGGAGCGCATGGCCTGCATCACCGTTTCCCAGCTCAGCTGCTGGTTTTTGCGCGAGGAACGTTTACCGTGCATCATGGCTTGTCCTCCGTGATTTTTCATAGCTCTCATAGGCTTTGACAACGGTCTGCACCAGGTCGTGACGCACAACGTCGGACTGGGTGAGCCTGATGATAGCGATTTCGGGAATATCCCTGAGCACCTCCATGGCCTGCAGCAGTCCGCTTTGCTTGCCTATGGGAAGATCGGTCTGAGTAGCATCGCCGGTAACAACCACCCGGCTGCCGGAGCCAAAACGCGTCAGGAACATTTTCATCTGCTCGGGGGTGGTGTTTTGCGCCTCGTCCAGAATGATAAAGCTGTCGGACAGGGTGCGGCCGCGCATGTAGGCCAGCGGGGCCACCTCCAGCACGCCCCGCTCCTGCAGCTTTTGGTAGCTTTCCGCGCCCATCATGTCGTACAGCGCGTCAAAGAGGGGACGCAGATAGGGGTCTACCTTCTGGCTGAGATCGCCGGGCAGAAAGCCCAGCTTTTCGCCCGCCTCCACAGCGGGACGGGTAAGCACAATGCGTTCGATTTCCTTGTTGCGAAGCGCTACCACCGCCAGCGCCATGGCCAGATAGGTTTTTCCCGTGCCGGCGGGCCCTACGGCAAAGGTAAGCTCGTGCTCGCGAATCGCCTTTACATACTCGTACTGGCCAAGGGTTTTGCAGCGGATGGGACGGCCCTTGTGGGTGATGGCCACCACCTCAAAGGCAATGTCGTCCAGCCGGTCCAGCTGGCCCTCCCGCACCAGATCCAGCGCATAGCGCAGGGTGGTGCGGTCGATCTGGGCGTGGCGCTGGTGCAGATTCATCAGCTTATCCACCACCTGCGCCGCCATCCCGGCGTTTTCCTCCTCGCCGGCAATGAGCAGCTCGGAGCCGCGCACCGTCAATTGCACATCCAGCTCGGTTTCAATCATGGGCAGGTTTCGGCCGTTGGCGCCAAACAGCGAAAGGTACGCATCCATGCTGGTCAGTTCAACGCTCAATACAGGGGTCATAGACAAAGGGGCATGCCTCCGTTCACGGCGAAGCAGGTTCGCCGATATCCACCAGCCGCTCAGCGGTTGCAGTTGCGGCAAGTGTATCATCTTCTATCATACAATAATCTACCCATTTGTCAATGATCTCATCGCCAAACAGCGCTGTTTTGAGCTGGTTGAGCGCCGCTTCGCAGGCTTCCTTCCGCACCTGATTCACATCTCTGGGCACGGCTTCCATGCTTACCTCGCGATGGGTAAGGGTTTGCACATACACCGGGAAAAACGCGCCTGCAATGGGCGTTTGCGTAATATAGAGGTTGCTGGAGAGAAAATCGGGGCTCTGGATGGTGGCTGGCCAGTTAAACCAGGGGGTATGAATGCGGATGGAAACGGCCTCCCGGCCTGTTTCCGCGCTGTTGATCTGAAACAGCGGCATGCGCACCGTAAAGGAATCCCAGCAGCGCGCCATCACCACGCCGTCCGCGCGTACGGATACCAGCTGTTCATCCCTTGCTCGCTCCACTCCGCGAATCAGCACATCGCCCTTTTGCACCACATCCCCGGCCTTTACTGCGGACGTACCCGCGAAAACGCGGATCGAATGAACAATGCCGTTTTGACTTGCCACAAGATCGCCAGTTTCATGAAGGGGCTGATCCGGCATGGCAACGCCCTGCGAAACCTCTACCACCAGGGTCATATTGGTTACATAGGCGTGAAACCATGCGATTTGCGGATAGCGGTAGACAAGCGCGTTTTCCAGCGCTCTGGCGTCCACGCTCTTGCGCGGTATCCCCGGATGATACCCGCTTTGCTGCAAAAACGATGCGATGTCCGCCTGATACGCCCCGGCCTGATGCACCTCGATCCGCCATACAAACTGCGAAAGTACCAGCGTGCACAAAAGCATAAGCGCAATGCCAACGGGGATACCGGGACGCTTTTTCATTTTGACAAGCAGTGCGGAAAGGCCCAGCGGACAGAGCGCCTCCATGCGCCAGCCCTTTTCCTGCGCAAGGGCGGAAATGGTGTTCAGGTCGGCGGAGTAGCATTCGCACACAAGCGTGCGCCCGTTCTGCCTGCGCGCGCTGAGAAGGGGAATCTCCTTTTGCTGCATCAGGTTCAGAAAGCGTTCCAGATTCAGTCCGCCCAGCGTAAAACGATGCGTAAAGAGCGGCAGACGCATGCGCATCATCCCTTCGGGCGGTAGGAGAGCTTCTCAATCCGGCCGAAAACCACCAGCCCGTCCCGGTCGTAACGCGACATGGAAAGCTTTTCGCCGGAGATAACCAGATGACCGCAGCTGGTTTTGAGAACGATTTCCTGATCCGTACAGGCGTACACGCCCTGGTGCTGCTCCACGATAAGCTTTTCATCGCCCAAAAGCACCGACCGGGGCCAGCCAAACACCAGCTCCTGCGGAATATCCGCGCGCTTGAGCCTCTCAAGCATCAAAAAAGCCTCCCCCTTCCGTGGTTACGGTACGGGGGAGGATATGCGCGTTTTCGAGAAAAAATGCTCATTTGGCGATGCGCTGCCAAAACAGCGGCAGCACTTTTTCAAACTGCATGCCATAGCGCAGCGGCTCGCCGTCGCGCAGGGTTTCCACAATGGATGCGTAGGTCATATCCAGCGCGACCCCGGCGGCCTTTTCCAGCGGCAGGTCGTTCATCAGAGCGCCCAGCAGGAAGGAAGCAAACACATCGCCCGTGCCGTGAAACACCCCCTGAAAGCGCTGGTGAAACCGGTAAAGCGGCTTTTCCATGCCGCGGCTCAGGATGCCGATGCCCGTTTCGCCCGGGCGGAAATGAACGTCCGTGATCACTACATTTTCCGGCCCCAGCGATAGAAGCCGGCGGCAGAAATCGGAAATGCTCTCCTCTCCGGCGTCCTCGCCGGGATAGGCCTCCTGCAGCAGAAAGGAAGCCTCGGTAACGTTTGGCACAATGGTGCGGGCACGGCTGACCAGGCGGCGCATCTGGCGGGGCATGCTTTCATCCATCAGGCTGTACATGCGTCCATGATCGCCAAAGGCGGGATCCACAAAGATGTGCGTTTGCGGATCGCACAGTTGGTCCATCAGGCGCAGCACTTCGTCCACCTGCGCGCCGTTGGCCAGATAGCCGGAATAAAAGGTGTCGTAGTGCAGCCCCAGCGTGGAAAGATGATCGCCGATGGGACGCAGCTGAGCACTCAGATCCAGATGGGTGTAACCGGTAAACTCGCCCGTGTGGGTACTTAGAAGCGCCGTTGGGATAATGGCGGTATTCAACCCCGCCGCGCTCAGCACCGGCAGAGCCACCGTGAGGGAGCAGCGTCCCACGCAGGAGATATCGTGAACCGCAATCGCGCGCTTTTGCATGGCCATGCGCCGCCTTTCCAAAATCAAATCCCTACCTATAATACACATTTTTTGCGCAAATGCAATGGTTTTCCCCTGCATTTCATGCGCTCAGGCTTGACAGGGCCTGGTTTTCAAGGTATGGTATCAGTGGTATGAACCGAGGATCAAGGAGGAACGCAAGATGCAGAAAGCGCTGGTTTCCGTAACCGGAAAGGACAGGCCGGGCATCATCGCAAAGGTGAGCACCGCGCTGTATGAAATGAACGTAAACGTGCTGGAAATTTCCCAGACCATTCTGGACGGGTATTTTACCATGCTGATGATTGTGGATATCACCGCCGCCACGGCGCCCATTGCCGATGTCGCCCAGCGCCTGAACGGCGTGGGCGAGGAGCTGGGCGAGGTGATCAGCATCCAGCGAGTGGATATTTTTGATGCGATGCACCGCATCTGACGGGAAGGAGCGAAACCAATGATCGAGGTTAACGAGATTCTGCAAACCATGCAGATGATCCGCGAGCAGCATTTCGACATCCGTACCATCACCATGGGCATCAGCCTGCTGGATTGTAAAAAGAACACCGACCGCGAAACGGCGGAGGCGGTGTATGAAAAGGTAACCCGCAAGGCGCGCAACCTTGTGCGGGTTGGCTGCGAGCTGGAAAGCGAGCTGGGCGTGCCCATTGTGAACAAACGCATCAGCGTTACGCCGGTAAGCATGATTTCCGGCAGCGATCCCATGCCCATCGCCGTGGCGCTGGACAGGGCGGCGCAGGAGGTGGGGGTCAATTTTATCGGCGGCTTTGGCGCGCTGATGCACAAGGGCTCCACCCGCGCGGAAGAAACGCTGCTGGAGGCCATGCCCGAGGTGTTTGCCAAAACCGAGCGCCTCTGCGGCAGCGTAAACGTGGGCTCCACGCGTTCCGGCATCAATATGGATGCCGTGCGCAAAATGGGACAGGTCATCAAGCAAACCGCCGAGCTGACCGCCGATACCGATGGCTTTGGCTGCGCCAAGATCGTTGTGTTTTGCAACGCCGTAGAGGATAACCCCTTCATGGCGGGCGCCTTCCATGGCGTGGGCGAGCCCGAGGTGGTGGTAAACGTTGGCGTAAGCGGCCCCGGCGTTGTGGAACGCGCCCTCAGGGAGGTGCGCGGCGAAACCTTTGATGTGGTGGCTGAAACCATCAAGCGCACCGCCTTCAAAATTACCCGCGTGGGCGAGCTGGTGGCGCAGGAGGCTGCCAAGCGCCTGGGCGTGCCCTTTGGCATTGTGGATCTTTCGCTTGCGCCCACCCCGGCGCGCGGCGACAGCGTGGCCTATATCCTGAGCGAGATGGGGCTGGAAATGACCGGCGCGCCCGGTACCACCGCAGCGCTGGCCATGCTTAACGATATGGTCAAAAAGGGCGGCGTGATGGCCTCCAGCCACGTGGGCGGCCTGA